>CAUAIH010000004.1:0-164741 GCA_958429025.1 uncultured Collinsella sp.
TCATGCCGCCGAAGTTGAAAGGCAGATTGCCGCTCTGGCGGGCTTGCAGCGTCGACTGGTTACGCGGTTTGGTAAAACCGCGTAACTAACAAACCTGGGTTTTGCCGATCATGATGTTGAGGATCTCGACGTCGGTATCCTTCATACCCACACGGCCCACGTAGCCCATGCTGGCGATCGTCTGCTCGACGGTATCCTGGATCAGGCCCTCGCCGGCACGGAAGCCACGGCCCTGCATAGCCATATCGTGGCCCAGAATCGCAGCGTCCACGGCTGCCGAAATCTTAGCCGCGCAACTCGCCTTGGCGCCATCGCACACGATGCCGCCCACGTTGCCGAGCGTGTTCGAGACCGTCGCGCCAATCTGCTCACGCGTGCCACCGCACAGCCAGGTAATCGCGGCACCGGCACCGCATGCGGCGCAAATAGCACCGCAAAACGCCGAGAGCGCACCAATATAGCTCTTGATATGCACGGCGATCAGATCGGACAGCATCACGGCGCGAACCAGGCGATCATGGTCGCAGCGCAAATACTCGGCATACTCCATAACAGGCAGCGCGCAGGTAATGCCCTGATTGCCCGAGCCGCACACGATGGCGACCGGCAGCGCGCAGCCGTTCATGCGGGCGTCGGACCCGGCGGCTGCACGGGCACGGGCACGGCAGGCGACGTCATCGGCACGAGCGCCCAACAGCGTACGGCCAACCTCGGCGCCCCAAGCGTGCGCCAGGCCCTCGGCACTGATCGCACCGTTCAGCTCAATCTGACGCTCAACGGCAGCGCAGGCGTCCTCAATGTCACCGTCCTCGATAAAGTCGATGATGGTCTCAATCGACATGGGCGTATCGGCGTTATCTGCCGCCCGCTCGGCCACGACGCGCTCGGCGCAGGCGGCACACTCCCCCGCCGACTTGCCGCACACCGGAATACCGTCGAGGGTATGGCACGTGACATTGGTGTGGTGGTCGGTAATCTCGACGACCGCGGTATGGCCCCCGGCCGTCGCAGTCACCTTGATGTAGAGGTTGGGCACACCCTCGACAAGCGACACATCGCAGTAGCCGGCGTCGGCGAGGAGCTCGGTCACGCGAGCACGGTCTTCATCGTCAACGCTCTCGAGCACCTCGAGAGCACTCTTAGCGTCGCCGCCCACGGCACCCAGCACGGCCGCGGCTTCAATACCGTGCATACCGCCCGAGTTGGGCACGGTCACGCTCTTGACGTTCTTGATGATGTTGCCCGAGCAGGCGACATCCATATGATCGGGTTCGCAACCGAGCGTCTGGCTCGCCAGCGCTGCTGCATAGGCAACGGCAATGGGCTCGGTACAGCCGAGTGCGCAGACAAGCTCGCGGTTCAAAACATCGCAAAACGCGGCATCACGGATGGAATCGGTAGGCATAGGTATCTCCTGCTTGCATAACGGGCTGGGCTCTCAAGAATGGTTAGTTCCTTTATTTGATAACAATGCATCAAAAACCGCAACCATGGTTCCGGCGGACGGCGCTCAAGCACAAACTGACAGCATTCATTCATGAGAAGCCGGTCTTGTTGCATGCTAAAGCGTTTGACCAAAAAACGCCCGAGCGTTTACGCAAAAGTCGCGCTATCATGCAGTCGAACGCGGTAAACACCTTTAGCATTTGCGCCGCACAGACCAGAGAGGAACCATCCATGAAGATCGGTATCGGTAACGACCACGCCGCCGTCGAGCTCAAGAACATCATTTCCGAGCACCTGAAGGAGCGCGGCTGCGAGGTCGTGAACTTTGGCACCGACACCTCCGAGAGCTTTGACTACCCCATCGCCGGCTACAAGGTGGGTAAGGCCGTTGCCAACGGCGACGTCGACCTGGGCATCCTCATCTGTGGCACCGGTGTCGGGATTAGCTTGGCTGCCAACAAGGTCGAGGGCGTACGCGCCGTCGTGTGCTCCGAGCCCTTCAGCGCCAAGCTCTCCCGCATGCACAACAATACCAACGTGCTCGCCTTTGGCGCCCGCGTCGTGGGCTCCGAGCTCGCCAAGATGATTGTCGACGAGTGGCTCGACGCCGAGTTTGAGGGCGGTCGTCACGAGCGTCGCGTTAACCTCCTCAACGAGATCGACCACACGCGCGGCCTCAAGGTCGTCGACGAGGCCTAAACATCTCAGTGCCACAAGCTAACAGCAGGGGCCCGCTCGGAACTCATGACCGAACGGGCCCCTTCATAGATTTTGGAATAAAAGGGCGCCGCGGATGGAGTTCCGCGGCGCCCAAGCCACACGCTAACAGCTTTAAGGAGTCAAAGCTGGTTTAGCCAAAGAAGCGCTTGATCTCAATCTCGGCGTTCTCCAGGCAGTCGGAGCCGTGGATCACGTTGGCGTTGACATCGACGGCAAAGTCGCCGCGGATGGTACCAGGAGCAGCGTCAAGCGGATTAGTAGCGCCCATGAGGGTGCGCATCTTAGCAACAGCGGAGAGACCGGAAACAACCATCTTGACAACCGGACCGCTCGTCATAAAGTCGCAGAGACCGCCAAAGAAGGGCTTGTCGGCCAGATGGGCGTAGTGCTCCTCGACGGTAGCGCGCTCGAGCGTGGTCATCTCCATGCGCTCGATGACAAGGCCGCTGCGCTCGATGCGAGCAACAATCTCGCCGATCTTGCGGTCGCGCACGGCGTCGGGCTTAATCATGATGAAGGTCTTCTCGATAGCCATAAGGTAGCCTTTCAAGTAGGTTCGCGCGTGCCCAAGTCCCATTCCGGCACCCGCCTGGACTGCATCGTAACAGAGTTTTAGCTGCAGTTAAACAAAAAGCTGTTTATTGAAACGTTGCAATTTATTAAAGCGTTCCATATGTGTCACTTCTGTTTCGAAGCTCGATTAGAGTACCATCCGACTGCCCATCAACCGCATCGAGCAGAGCAGACGGTCGGTTGCCGCCCGCGAACGTACCCCCTTCACAACCTGCCCAAAGGTCCTACAGAACTTCTCGACAAGCCCCTCCCCCATAGCAACAAAATACGGACGCTCACATCAGCAGACGTCCGTAAAGCAAAAAATGATTCCTCAATAAATGGCAAAAACAGCTTCGGCCAAACCCTTACTTTATCCCGTGGCCCATCTCGACGACCTTGGTCAGCGATCCAAACACGCCCTCGTCGGCCACGAGCTGTGCCTCGGCACGCTGCAGCTGCACGGCAACGGCGGCAGGGGCGGTACCGCCCTCGGTCGTGCGTGCAGCGACAATCGACGGGATGTCGAGCGCCTCGGTAATGTCGTGCTCAAAGAGCGAGCTTGCCTCCTGGAACACCTCAAACGGCAGGTCCTCAAGATTGCAGCCGCGCTTCTCACACATCAGGACCAGATGGCCTACCACGGCATGTGCCTCGCGGAACGGCAGACCACGCTTAGCCAGGTAATCGGCAACATCGGTGGCGGCAAGGTGTCCCACGCCGCACTCGCGCGCCATGGCATCCTCGTTGACGGTCCAAGTCGAAATCATACCGGCCATAACCGACAGGCACTGCATGAGCGTATGGGCGGTATCGAGCGCGCCCTCCTTGTCCTCCTGCAAGTCCTTGTTATAAGCGAGCGGCAAGCCCTTCATGGTCACGAGCAGCTGCACCAGGTTGCCATACACACGGCCGCTCTTGCCGCGGATAAGCTCGGCAAAGTCGGGATTCTTCTTCTGCGGCATGATGGACGAGCCGGTGGAGTACGAGTCGGAAAGCGTAATAAAGCCAAATTCGGAGCTCGACCACAGCACGATCTCCTCGGAAAGGCGCGACAGATGCATGGCCATGACTGAGCCGGCGTAATGCAGATCGAGCAGGAAATCGCGGTCGGAAACCGCATCGAGCGAGTTGGGAATCACACCCGCAAAGCCAAGTTCGGCAGCCGTCATCTGACGATCGAGCGGATAGCTCGTGCCGGCAAGTGCGGCAGCACCCAGCGGGCAGTTGTCGGCGGCATCAAAGGCTGCCTTCAGGCGCGTAAAGTCGCGCGCGAACATCCAGGAATACGCCAGCAGATGATGCGACAGCAGCACGGGCTGAGCGTGCTGCATGTGCGTGTAGCCCGGCAGAATTACCTTGTCGTACTTCTTGGCCGCATCCACCAGCACATGGCGCAGCTCAAGATTGGCCTCCATGAGCTCCTTGGCCAGCGCCTTGACGCCCAGGCGCGTGTCGGTCGCCACCTGGTCGTTGCGCGAACGTCCGGTATGCAAGCGCTTACCGGCCTCGCCGATGCGACGCGTCAGCTCGCTCTCGATGGACATATGAATGTCTTCGTCGTTGATGTCGAAGGTGAAGTTGCCGGCATCGATATCCTGTTCGATTCCGGTCAGGCCCTTGGCAATCGCCTGCTCGTCCTCGGCACTGATGATGCCCTGGGCCGCCAGCATTTTGGCATGCGCCTTAGAGCCGGCGATATCCTGCTTATAGAGATGTTTGTCGACCGGCAGCGACGCGCCAAACTCCTGCGTGACCTCGGCCACGCCTGCCTCAAAACGACCGCCCCAAAGAACCATGGAACCGTCCCCTTTCTCCAAATACCAAAACAAGCGCCCAAAGCAATGCGCCATATCGCTAAAGCGATTTTTCAACCGCTAGTTTTACACATTCCCCACCGTGTGCGGAGCCATGTAGCTAATTTGCAAAGAAGTGACGCGCCATGCACTTGGCGCCCAACGTCTCCCTCCGGATGTTGCCCTGCGAACCATCGATCCAGGCCTTCAGGCTCATAGGGACGTCCTCGACCCTTGCAGCATCGAACTCGGGCGCGAGGGCAAGTAAAGCATGCGCGATAGCATTGAACATAATGGATACTCCTCATATATATAGGCGCAGAGCCGCCAAATTGATAGAAGGAGCCCCGCCGGACAACCCCGGCGGGGCTCGGACTCAGCCGCAGACGCGGCATCATATATGCGGGCGGAACGTAGGGGCCACCGATGTTAAGAAGTGTCAGCAAGCATAACGAAAGGTAGGGACCCCGTGCGCCCGTTATGTATCACGCGGATGGGCCGCGCGGATACCAAGGGAAGGAGGCGCTAGGCCTGGGCGGCAGCAGAGCTGAGGCCCTGGACCTTTGCCCACGTCTTGAGCGACAGCGTATCGATCTCGATAAAGCCGGCGCTGGCCTTCTCGTCAAACGTGGTGTCGCGGTCGTAGGTAGCCAGACCGTAGTCGTAGAGGCTGAAGGGGCTCTTGCGGCCGACGACATGGCAGTTGCCCTTAAAGAACTTCAGACGGACAGTGCCGGTCACGAACTTCTGGGTATCGGCCATAAAGGCATCGAGCGCGTTTTTGAGCGGGCTGTACCACTGGCCGTTGTACACGGCGGTGGCCCAATCCTGCTCGAGCTTGATCTTGGTCTTGAGCAGGTCGCCCTCGACGCAGATGTCCTCGAGCGCCTTGTGGGCGGTGATGAGCGTCAGGGCTCCGGGAACCTCATAGCACTCACGGCTCTTGAGGCCCACCAGACGATCCTCGACCAGATCGAGGCGGCCAAAGCCATTGTCGCCGGAGATCTTGTTGAGAGCGATGACGATCTCGGAGAGCTTCATCTTCTTGCCGTCGACGGCGACGGGCTTGCCGGCCTCAAACTCAATCTCGGTGTAGGTCGGGGTGTCCGGCGTGTCCTCGGGATTCTTGGTCATAACCCAAGCGTCGTCGAGCGGCTCGTTCCAGGGATCCTCCAGGTGACCGCACTCAATGGCACGACCCCACAGGTTGTCGTCGATGGAGTAGGGGTTGTCGTTGGCGCCCTCGGGAACCGGCACGTTGTGGGCGTGGGCATAGGCGACCTCGTCGGGACGGCACTTCAGGTCCCACTCGCGAACCGGGGCGATAACCTTAAGCTCGGGGTCGAGGGCCTTGACGGCGGCCTCAAAACGGACCTGGTCGTTACCCTTGCCGGTGCAGCCGTGGGCGACGTAGGTCGCGCCAAACTCGTGGGCGACCTCAACAAGCTTCTTGGCAAGCAGCGGGCGAGACAGGGCGGAGAGCAGCGGATACTTGTTCTCATACATGGAGTTTGCTGCGATGGCTTTGGTCAGGAACTCATCGGAGAACTCGTCGCGCAGGTCGAGCACCTGGCAATCGAGAACGCCCAAGTCGAGCGCCTTCTGCTTTTTGGCATCCAGGCCGGTCTCCTCCTGGCCCACGTTGCCGCAGACGCAAACGACGTCGAGATTCTTCTCGTCCTGGAGCCACTTGACACATACGGATGTATCAAGACCACCGGAATATGCGAGAACGACTTTTTCCTTGCTCATGGCTGTTTCCTTTCGCCCTTGGTAGCTAGTTAGAACATCGGTCAGTTGCAAGTCACCTTGAGGTCAAAAACCGTGCAATATCAGGTTATTCAGCAGATTGCATCACAGGCATGCCCTAGAAACATCCGGCTATGTCGTGCTTAAACCCAACGACCTCAAAATGACTCTGTTGAGGCATTGCGCCCCATGGGGACAGAGACGATTGTTATCGTCGTCGGGAAATTGCGCGCTGGCGTCGGATGGCATTGTCTGCAGTGGTGATGATCTTTACGAACTGCATCTGCCTCTCCTTTCACGTATCGCCAGGCGCAATTCAAATATCGCAAACGGTACCTTTTCCTCGGTAAACGGCTCTTTTGCCGTCTCCGTTTTCGATGTTCGCTATATTACGATAAAGTGCACGCTGCGCAAGCGACAAATTCAAATTTCTGAAAAGTTTTTTCATTAGTTTGTGAATTGCAGTGCAAATACGCACCATTCCTGCGAAAATACGCTCGACTACTAGTTGATGGTTATAACGTCTGAAACAATCTCGAAACGAAAGGCGCTTTTTTATGCAAACTTACGAATCGGACGCCAACATCGGCAACATTAAGATTCTCGCCGTCGATATGGACAAGACGCTGCTGACCGACGAGCGTGTGCTGCCCCAGGGTCTTGATGAGCGCCTGGACAAGCTCGCCGACGCCGGCATCGTATTCTGCCCCGCCAGCGGACGTCCCGCCCCCAAGCTCGAGGAGATGTTCGAGGGCATCAAGAACCGCCTCGCCTTTTGTCCCGACAACGGAGCGTGCGTGATCTATCGCGGCAGCTATATCTATAAGAGCAATATTGACGTGGAGCTGTATCAGCAGGTCTTGAGCCGTGCCTCGGAGGATCCTCGCGCTGTCCCCGTCCTGTGCTGCTTCGACGAGTTCTACGTGCTTGCCCGCGACCATCAATACCACGACGAGATCAGCGTCTACTACAACACAATCAACTACGTCGACAGCTTTGAGGGCATTGATTTCGAGTCCAACAAGATTTCGGTCTTCTTCCCCGGCTACGACGCCGAGCCCGCTTTCCGCGAGACCTATAGCCCCGAGTTCTCGGACAAGCTCTACGTCACCAACGCCGGGCGCGAGTGGATCGACTTTATGAACCTGGGCGTCGACAAGGGCGCCGGCGTCGCGCACCTGTGCGAGCACCTGGACATCGATATTGCCGATGCTGCCGCCGTGGGCGATACCTACAACGACATCCCCATGCTGGAGCGCGTCGGGCATAGCTTTATCGTGGACAATGCCGAGGAGCACATGAACGCGCATGCCAAGTGGCGCATTCCGAGCAACAACGACGGGGGCGTACTGACGCTCATCGACGCCATCTTGGCGGCTCGGTAACGTAGCTCATCGGACCTGGCCGGGCGAGGCGGGTAAGTTTTTCGCTCGGTCAGGTCCTGGGCTCGCTCGGAAAGCACATTAAGTGCTTTCCGGCTCGTGCGGAATCTACGAAAAACTTACCCGCCTCGCCCGGCCAGGTCCTGCGGTGACTTGCTTGCCGCCTGGATGGCGTCTTGGCGCCTAGATACTTTGGCTGATTTTTATTGAACGAAGGACGCTCCTTGTTGATGAGGGGCGTCCTCCTGGTTTTGTATTACTTTGGAATTGTGATCATGCCCTTACTTGGCGTCTGCCCAGGTCACTCCAGTCGAAGCTTCGGCGATTAGGGGGACGCGGAGGTCTACTACGTGCTCCATGACGTCGCGGACCATGGTGGTTAGGCGCTCGACTTCGTCGACGGGGCACTCAAAGTCCAGTTCGTCGTGCACCTGTAAGATCATGTGGGCGGCAAAGCCTTCTTCTTCCAGACGGCGGCTTACGCGGGCCATGGCGATCTTGATGATGTCGGCCGCGGTGCCCTGCATGGGGTGGTTCATGGCCGTGCGCTCGCCGAAGCCGCGGAGTTGCGGATTTTTGGCCTTGAGCTCCGGAATATGACGACGGCGGCCGTACATGGTCTCGGCGTAGCCCGTCTGCTTGGCGCGTGCCACCACGTTGTCGAGGAACGTGCGCACACCCGGGTAGGCCTCGTAGTAGCGGTCGATCATGTCGCGTGCCTCGGCCATCGAGATATGCAGCGACTGCGACAGGCCGTAGGCCTGCTGGCCATACACGATGCCAAAGTTCACGGCCTTGGCGCGACTGCGCAAGTCGGGCGTTACCTCGGACACCGGCACACCAAACACGCGCGCCGCCGTCTCGGCATGGAAGTCCTCGCCCTCGTTAAAGGCGCGCACCAGGTGCTCGTCACCCGAGAGATGTGCCAGCAGACGCAGCTCGATCTGCGAGTAGTCCACCGCCAAAAAGACGCTTCCCTCGCCTGCCGAAAACGCCGTCTTGACGGTACGACCCAGCTCCGAGCGCGTCGGGATGTTCTGCAGGTTCGGGTCGCTCGAGGACAGACGCCCCGTTGCCGTGATGGTCTGGTTGTACGTAGTGTGTACGCGACCGTCACCACGGCGTAGCGGGCCCAGCGTGTCCAGATAGGTGGACTTGATCTTAGACTTCTCACGCCAGTCCAAGATCAGACGCACGATTTCGTGGTCACGGGCAAGATCGCTCAGAACCTTGGCGTTGGTTGAATAATAGCCGCGCTTAGTCTTCTTGAGGCCCTTGGTCGGAAGGCCCATCACGTCAAAGAGCACGTGCGAAAGTTGCATGGGGCTGCCGATGTTAAAGGTCTCGTCACCCGCCAGGTCGCGAATGCTGCGCTCAACCTCGGCAATCTGGGTCGCCAGACCCTCGGACAGACTGTGCAGGCGGTCGGGGTCCACAAGCATGCCCGCGCGCTCCATCTTGGCAAGTACCGGAACGAGCGGCATCTCGATACCATCGAACACGTTGGCGGCGTTCTCGCGGGCCATGCGGTCGCGCAACGGCGCCACGAGCGCCAGCGTCAGGGCCGCAGTACGGGCGGCAGGCGCCGGAGCGTCCTCACCGGCACCCTCTGCACCGCGCGCCGCAGGCAGCGCCATCTGCAGATAGGTATCGGCCAGATACGCCTCGTCAAACTCAGAGCGGTCAGAATCCAGCAGGTAGGCGGCAACCACGGTGTCGAAGATACGCGTGGAATCGACTGCCAGCGGATCCATGAGCTCGGGCTCAGAAGAATCGATGGGCGAAAGCTCGTGCAGCAGCGCCTTCGTATCCGGGCTCGCCACGCGGCCCTCCATAAACAGGCGCGCAAGCACGCCGGCAATCACGCCGTGGGCGAAGTTGAAGCCATCGACTACGGCAGTGGTACCGCCGTCGCCCTCCTCGAGCGCGAACAGGCCCTTGGACGTCGCCAACCACAGCGTGCGCGTCAGTCCAAAGAGCGCGCCCTCTTCCTTGTCGTCGTCCACCACGGCGGCGACCCACTCGCCGGCATCAATCGCGCGGGAGACCTCAGCCGCAACGGCACCAAGCGCGTCGGCATCGCCGGCGGCTGCGCGAACCATAGCAGGTATCTCAAACACACTGGAGGCAGCAGCAGCCCCGCCCTCGCCGCCGATCAACGCCAAGAAACGGTTCTGCATGGCGGTGATACCAAGTGTGCCCAGCGCCGCGGACACTTCGTCGGCAGAAAACGCCGGGAAGGACGTTTCGTCAAAGTCGAGCTCGACGGGCGCATCGGTGCGAATGGTTGCGACCTTGCGGCTCAGCAGCGCATCGTCGATGTGCGCACGCAGGTTCTCGCCCATCTTGCCCTTGACCTCGTCGGCATGCGCGATGACCTCGTCCAAGCTGCCGTACTGTGCGATGAGCGCGCTCGCCTTTTTGGGGCCGATGCCCGGTACGCCGGGAATGTTGTCCGACGTATCGCCCTTTAGACCGTAAAAATCGGGCACGAGCGCCGGCGTAATGCCGTGATACAGGTCGTCCACGCTCTCGGGCGTCATGATCGCCACGTCGGACAGGCCCTTGCGGGTCGAGACCACGTTGACGTGCTCGGTCACGAGTTGATACATGTCGCGGTCGCCGGTCACCAGCAGCATGTCGCAGCCGGCCTCTTCACCCAGGCGCGCCATGGTTCCCAGGATATCGTCGCCTTCCCAGCCCTCGGACTGCAGAATCGGCACGTTGAGCGCGGTGAGCAGCTCCTTGATCATCGGAAACTGCGCATGCAGATCGGGGTCCATGGGCGGGCGTTGCGCCTTATACTGCGGCAGCATCTCCATGCGCACGCGCGGTTTGCCCTTGTCAAACGCCACGACCACACCGTCGGGGTTAAAGGCATCGATCATCTTGAGAAACATGTTCAGAAAGCCGAAGATCGCGTTGGTGGGGCGCCCGTCCGGCGCATTCATGGTGGGCGGCACGGCGTGGAAGGCGCGGTGCATGAGCGAGTTGCCGTCGATAACGGCAAAGGTGCGGCGCTTGTCAGACATATTGAATACCTCGCTTTGGGCTGGCCACGGTTTGCTCACACCAGTTTACACGCTCCCCGCCCCGCGGCCACCGCACATCAGGCTTCCCTGCCGCCGCGGGCCCGCGCGTGATACGATGGCTCACGGTACATCAACCAGCACGATCGATCCGAAAGGAGCCTGCGTCATGGAGCGTCCCTGCGCATGGAAAAAGTACACGCCACAGCAAGTCGAGGAACTCGAGGAGCTTTGCCGCGGCTATAAGCAGTTTTTGAGCGAGAATAAGACCGAGCGCCTGTGCGTCAAGACCGGCATCAAGATGGCCGAGGAGGCGGGCTACGTCGACTTGGAGACCGTGATTGCCGAGGGCCGCACGCTCAAGGCCGGCGACAAGGTGTACGCCGCCAATCACGGCAAAGACCTCATGCTCGTCAACCTGGGCACCGCCCCGCTCGAGCAGGGCTTTAACATCCTGGGTGCTCACGTGGACTCGCCGCGCCTGGACCTTAAGCAGAATCCCGCCTTCGAGGCCGGCGACATGGCCTACCTCGACACGCACTACTACGGCGGCGTCAAGAGCTACCACTGGGTGGCCTCCCCGCTTGCACTCGTGGGCGTCATCTGCAAAAAGGACGGCACCACCGTCGACATCAACATCGGCGACAAGGCAGACGATCCGGTCTTTACCATCTCCGACCTGCTGATCCACCTCTCGAGCGAGCAGATGTCCAAGCCCGCCAAGGACGCCGTCGACGCCGAGATCCTCGACGTGATCGTGGGCGGCCGTCCCGTTAAGTTCGATGAAGACGACAAGGACGCTCCTAAGGAGCCCGTCAAGCAGATGTTCCTGGACATCCTCAAGGAGCAGTACGACGTCGAGGAGGAGGACTTCCTCTCCGCCGAGATCGAGGTCGTGCCCGCCGGTCCCGCCCGCGACATGGGCCTCGACCGCTCCATGATTTTGGGCTATGGCCACGACGACCGCGTCTGCGCCTATCCGTCCATGCTCGCCCAGATCGACGTCGCCAACGTGGAGCGCACGAGCATCACGCTCATCGTCGATAAGGAGGAGATCGGCTCCGTGGGTGCCACCGGTATGACGAGCCGCTTCTTCGAGAACACCGTCGCCGAGATCATGACGCTCGCCGGCGAGGATAGCCCGCTGGCCCTGCGCCGCGCGCTCGCCCGCAGCCGCATGCTCTCCTCCGACGTGTCCGCCGGCTTCGACCCGGGCTATGCCGGCAAGTTCGAGACCAAGAACGCCGCCTTTATGGGTCGTGGCCTGTGCTTTAACAAGTACACGGGCAGCCGCGGCAAGGGCGGTTCCAACGACGCCGATGCCGAGTACGTGGCCCTCGTCCGCGACATCATGGACGAGGCCGGCGTGGACTTCCAGACCTGTGAGCTCGGTCGCGTCAACGCGGGCGGTGGCGGCACCATTGCCTACATCATGGCCAAGTATGGCATGAACGTCATCGACTCCGGCGTTGCCGTCCTGTCCATGCACGCCCTGTGGGAGGTCGCCAACAAGGCCGATATCTACGAGGCCTACCGCGGCTACAAAGCCTTCCTCGAGCGCGCCTAGCAAACCCTCGTAAGGCGCACCAAACCAGCCCTTTATAACTTGCGGTGGAATACGGACTAACCCGGCCTTCAACCGGCTCGCGCAGACCGTATTCCGCCGCGACTTTTTTTGGCAGAGGAGAGTTCATGCTCCAGGTCATCGTTTCACCCGCCAAGCAAATGCGCGCGGCACAAGATGCTTTTGAAGTTCAGGGGATTCCGCCCTTTGCGCGCGAGACCGCTCAGCTGCACCATGCGCTCTTGGACATCGAACGAACCGAAGGCGACAGCGGCCTACAAGCTCTGTGGAACGTCAGCGACAAGCTGCTGGCCCCTTGTCTCGACATTTTGCATGAGTTCGAGCCCATCTTGGGAAACGGCGATCTTGCCGATTCCGGTATCGCGCGCCGCATCTCCCCTGCCATCATGTCCTATCACGGCATTCAGTACCAGAGCATGGCACCCGAGGTAATGGATGCCGAACAGCTCGCCTGGCTGCAAAGCCACCTGTGGATCCTCTCCGGCCTCTACGGGTGCGTTCGTCCCTTTCATGCCGTCGAACCGTATCGGCTGGAGATGGGCGCGAAGCTCGCCGTTGACGATGCCCGAGACCTCTACGCGTTTTGGGGCGACAAGCTCGCGCGGGCTACCGCCCCGGCAGGCTCAAACACCACGATCGTCAACCTCGCCAGCGTAGAGTATGCCAAAGCCGTTCTGCCCCACCTCGCGGACGACGCCACGGCCGTCACATGCCTCTTTGGCGAGGGTATCCGCAACGGGAAGCCCATCCAACGGTCGACCGCCAGCAAAAAGGCGCGCGGCTCCATGGTGCGGTGGATGGCAGAAAACAAGCTCGAGGATGCAAGCGAACTTACCGCATTCAACATCGGCTATCGGCACATCCCCGAGCTTTCAGACAAAAACACCCTGGTTTTCATGAACGCGCAGGCACAATAGGCCCGCCGTTTCCAAACACCCCATTACTCCGCCAAGCCATCGGCCTTTGCAATCTCGCTCGTCGAGCCATCTTGGTAGGTAATCTTAACGTGCCCTACG
Source organism: uncultured Collinsella sp. (assembly GCA_958429025.1). Taxonomy (GTDB): domain Bacteria; phylum Actinomycetota; class Coriobacteriia; order Coriobacteriales; family Coriobacteriaceae; genus Collinsella. Next base: position 13,276 of record CAUAIH010000004.1, read on the forward strand.
TCGGATACCGCAACGCCCGACGGAGGTTCCAGACGCCATTCCGTCAGGGCGATATCCATGGTCGTGGGCGCATCTCCTTGATCTTTGAGCTTCACCGTGAGCGTTTTGAGCGCCGCGTCAAACGTCACGCATTCGATTTCTTCACCTGGAATGGACCCACCACTCAGTTGCAACTGCACAAACTCATCGCGCGGGTACCAATAATCGCCCGGAACGGCGAGCGTATTGGCATTACCGCCAGTACTCCTCACCGTCATAATCGGTAGGCTGTCATCAGCCTCGAACTCCCATGCAGCGCCGCCGCGACCACCAAACGTCCAGATACAAAAGGCAATCACCAGCACGGCAAGCACCGCAAAACCAATCGCGACCAACCCATGGTGCGCACGGCTTTCCTCGGCCGATACATCCCATTGCGTCTCTCGATATAGATGCTTGTCTTCCATGTACGCCTCCCCACAGGCACGCTCGTTAGGCCAATCGTACCCATTCGAGCTATACTTGAGCCCATGACATAACGGGGAGCTTGCAGGACAAGACGGCAGGCTGAGACTGGGCGCGCCCGCCCTGACCCGCAAACCTGATATGGGTAATGCCAACGAAGGGAGCCGTGCCAATGAGCACACAGACCGAGCCCAAGCTCGTCACGCAAATCGACTTCGCCCGTGCCGGGCAGATCACGCCGCAGATGAAGGAAGTCGCCGAGCACGAGCATCGCGACCCCGAGTACATCCGCGAGCGCGTGGCCGACGGCCGTATCGCCATTCCCGCCAACATCGTGCACATCAAAAAAGGCATGCGCGCCTTTGGCGTCGGTGAGGGCTTGTCCACCAAGGTCAACGTGAACCTGGGTATCTCGGGCGACAAGGCCGATGCCGCCGAGGAATGGAAGAAGGTCAAGATCGCCGAGGACTTTGGCGCCGACGCCATCATGGACCTCTCCAACTCGGGCAAGACGCGCCAGTTCCGCCAGCAGCTCATCGACGAGACGCCGCTCATGGTAGGCACCGTCCCCATGTACGACGCCATCGGCTACATGGAAAAGCCGCTGGTCAAGCTCACCAAGGACGACCTGTTCGAAGTCGTGCGCGCGCATGCCGAGGACGGCGTGGACTTTATGACCATTCACTGCGGCATCAACAAGTCGGTCACCAAGACCTTTAAGGAGACCGGCCGCCTGATGAACATCGTGAGCCGCGGCGGCTCACTGCTGTTTGGCTGGATGGAGGTCACCGGTAACGAGAACCCGTTCTATGAGTTCTACGACGAGTTGCTCGAGATTTGCCACGAGTACGACGTGACGATTTCGCTCGGCGACTCCTGCCGCCCGGGCTGCCTCTACGACTCCAACGACGCCACCGAGACCGCTGAGATGATCGAGCTGGGCAAGCTGTGCAAGCGCGCTTGGGCCGCCGGCGTCCAGGTCATGGTCGAGGGCCCGGGTCACATGGCGCTCGACGAGATCGCCGCCAACATGAAACTGCAGAAGCGCCTGTGCCACAATGCTCCGTTCTATGTGCTCGGGCCGCTGGTGACCGATATCGGCGTTGGTTACGACCACATCACCGCTGCCATCGGCGGCGCCATCTCCGCCAGCTCCGGTGCCGACTTCCTGTGCTACGTGACACCGGCAGAGCACCTATGCCTGCCCAACGCCCAGGATGTGCTCGACGGCCTCATGGCCACCAAGATCGCCGCACACGCCGCCGACATCGCCAAAAAGGTGCCCCACGCCCGCGACATGGATGACAAGATGGGCCAGGCACGCCGCAAGCTCGACTGGGACGCCATGTGGAAGTGCGCGCTCGACCCGGTTACGGGCAAGAAGCGCTACGAGGAGTCCCCCGCCGCCACCGAGGGCACTTGCACCATGTGTGGCAAGATGTGCGCCGTCCGCACCGTCAACAAGATCTTCGAGGGCACCACGATCGACCTCGGCATGGAGGACTAGCCCTGTCGCCGCGGCCGCTTCTGGCGGCGAGCTGGTGCCTGTCAATTGTTGACGTGTGAACATTTGCTTGCATTTGCGTAAAGATTGCATCGCCCGCCCGGGTTCGACATAGAGTCGGCCCGGGCATCTTTATAATGCTGGCTTATAGACCCATTTGATTCCAACCGAACAAGGGAGCGAACATGGATCGCAGTAAGGTACCTGCCGTTCTATCCATCGCAGGATCCGATTCCAGCGGTGGCGCCGGCATTCAGGCCGACATCAAGACCATCACGGCGCACCGCCTGTATGCCGAGACGGCTATCACCGCTATCACCGCACAGAACACCCTGGGCGTCACCGCCGTACAGAACATCTCCCCGGATATTGTCGCGGCGCAGATCGATGCCGTTTTTGACGATATCCGCCCCAACGCCGTCAAGATTGGCATGGTTTCCTCTGCCGAGATTATCGATGTTATCGCCGACCGCCTGAGCGCTTGGAACGCGACAAACGTGGTCGTCGACCCCGTCATGGTAGCCACCTCGGGCGCACGGCTGATTGCCGAAGATGCCGCCGAGGCGCTCACCCGCCGCCTGTTCCCGCTAGCGACGGTTATCACGCCCAATATTCCCGAGGCCATGGCCCTGCTCGACTACGAGGTCGACTCCGAGCGCACGCAGCAAAATGCTGCCATGCTCCTCACCCGCCGCTTTGGTTGCGCATCCCTCGTTAAGGGTGGGCATCTTGTCAACGAGGCCAACGATGTACTGGCCGAACCCGCGCCACTCGATGACGAGGGCAACCATCTGGGAGATCCACTCACCACGTGGTTCCGCCACAAGCGCATCGAGACCGACAACACGCACGGCACCGGCTGCACGCTCTCGTCCGCCATCGCCTGCGCGCTGGCCCAGGGCATGGATCTTGCCGACGCTGTCAACGCCGGCAAGGCATACCTAACGGGCGCTCTGGCCGCCGGCTTTGACATGGGCAAAGGCTCCGGCCCCGTCAACCACATGTGGCAGTATTAAGATTCGCAGTCCAAAACCACCGCAAAGGGGACAGGCACCCTTGCGGTGGTTCCCACAAACATCTCGATCTGTAACAGTTAAAGTCCATTTTTCGGCCCACCCGTTACAAATCGAGACATCCAAATTCCACTGAGAAGATAATCTCGATGTGTAACAGTAACTCGGCAAAATCGACCCTAGATGTTACAGATCGAGACAAACGACCGATATCGACCTAAATAATCTTAATCTGTAACATCTAGCCCGTTTTTGGCCTTACAACTGTTACAGATCAAAGCAAACCAACGAAACAAGCCGTCGCAAGGAGAACTATTGTGGTGGTTTGGGGCCGTGCTACTCACCGAGCATCTCTTGGAGCTTGGCTGCCACGGCGTGACCCAGGCTCTCATGGCTTTCGGGCATCATATGCAGATAGTCGATATCGCCCGGCTCGGCAAAGTCGGCGGCATTCAAAAAGTCGCAGCCAAACTGCTCAGCCACATGCGCGTAGTACTCACCAAAATGTTCCGAGGCTTCTACGGAATGCTCGTCAAAATCGGTCATATATACGTCGGCGATCTGCGGCTTAATCTTGATAGGCGCCATCAGCAGAATGCGCGGACAAGGCGCAGCGTCGGTCCACGGAAACGCGCGGACGGCGCGAATCAGCGCCATGGCGCCACGGGCGATATCGGAAGCTGTCACGTTAAAGACCGTCTTACAGTCGTTGGTGCCCAGCATGATCACAATGGCGTCCAGCGGCTTATGGGCCTCGAGCAGCATCGGAAGTGCGCGGATGCCGTTAAGATTGGTGTCCAGATGGCACATGTCGTCGCGTACCGTCGTGCGGCCGTTGAGGCCTTCTTCAATTACATGCCAGCCCTCGCCTAAGTCACGTTGGGCCACGCCGCACCAGCGCACATCCTGCGCATAGCGCACCGCGGTGCCGTCGCGCATGCCCGCCGGATCGTAACCATAGGTGTTGCTGTCGCCAAAGCATAGAACGTTTTTCATCGTAAGCCCCTCGCTCAGTAAAAAGCCGACGGAAGCAGCCTCTCCCGCCGGCTCGACCTATCTGTCAGCACGTACCGATTACAGGTACTTGCGCCAATCGTCCTCGTCCTCATCATCCTCGGTAGCAGCCTGGGTCTGCTCGGCGGCGCGAGCTGCCGCAGCGCGAGCGGCAACCTGGGCATAGGACTCCTCGTTGCGCTCGGGGAAGTTTGCCAGCACGTGCTCGAACTTGGCAAAATCCTCATCCCAGCGCGTAGAAGGCACGGCAAAGAAGACTTGCTTGACCTTAAAGTCGCCCGACGCGAGCTCCTTGCGGAAGAGCTCGGCCACGGCCTCTGCGTCAAAGCCGTTGTTGTCGCAGCCCCAAGCGCCCAGCACGAGCTTCTCGCGACCTAGCTCGTCGCAGATGGCAAGCACAAAGCGAATGCGGTCGCGCAGGGCGTCCAGCAGAGCATCGTCGCTCACGCGATACTCCTGGCGGGCGCGCTTAACGTTGGGCGCGGCGGCCACGATCACGTCGGCGTATGCATGCACGTGGTTGCGGTCGAAGCGCACCGCAGGCACCACCAGCGCACGGTTGCGGTAAAGCTCGCAGTTGATGTTGCGGCGACGGTTCTCGCCGTACCATTTGCGCTGCTTATCGAGAACGTTGTACAGATACGAATCGGCGCACAGCGTGGCCTCCTGGCCCAGATAGCCCTGGATGTAGCCACCGCCCGGGTTGGTGAACGAGGCAAAGGCGAGCACGGCCATGTCGCAGAACTGCGCATAGCCACGACCGTTGTCCAGGATGGCCTGCGTGGCGGAGGCATCGAGCACGGTGACCTCAGGCAGAACCGGAGCGGGCTCCTCAGCAGGCGCGGACTCAGCTTCGGCGATTTCCTCGGCAGGCTCAGGCGCTGCCTCGGTCTCGGGCGCCGTCTCGGTCTCGGCAGCCTCCGCGCCCTCGACGTCCTCGGCAACCTGTTCTTCGGCGGCCACAGCACTCTGAACCTTGGCCTTCATCGCCGCGACAAAACCGGCAGGCATACCATCGAACTCGCACACGCCGGCAAGCGAACGCTCGATATCCTTGGCGCACGCTTCGGACACAGTTGCCACGTGACGCTCGGCGGCCTTGGCACGGGCCTCGCGCTTGGGATTGGGCTGACCCGCTCGGTTGGACCTGCGGTTACGGTTCCTGTTGTCGACGTCTGCCATAAGTGGTCACCTTTCCTGTCGCTGCCGCTATCGGCTTTTCCCATCCATGATACCCCGCCGAGTACAAAAAAGACGGCCCCGAAGGACCGCCTTTCGCATCGATTTACACGCACGGCAAGCACCGCCGCAATTCGCCACTAGTCGCGACGGCCAAGGATGTTCAGGATGCGCAGGAACACGTTGATAATGTCCACGAACAGATTGGACGCCATGAGCACGGCGTTGGGCAGCGTAGGCGGCACCGTCGTGGCAACATAGGTGTCGTAGCCAATAAAGCCGGCGAACACCACGATTACGATCAGATCGGTGATGGTCTGCGAGACGCCCATGAACATCAGCACGATCTCAACCAGAATAGTGGCGAGCAGAATGCCAAAACCGATGCCATATACGCGCTGGAAAAACTTGGGGAACGTCACGCCCAAGGCGCCAAAGACAAAGGTGATGGCGGCCGTGGCGATAAAGGCAGTGTTGATGGTGGGCAGGTCGTAGTTGGCAAGGCCAAACGACGCGGTCAGGCCAAAGGTGCTCGCAAAGATTACGTAGCCCACAAGGGACAGGCCCACGGACTGCTTACTGGCGGCGGCCGACATCATGACCATGCCGACGATGGTCAAAATAAACGAGCCAAAGACCAGTGGCAGGGCGGCGCCGCTCATCATCATGCGGGCAAACGCCATGGTGCTCGTAAAGTAAGCACCAGCGCCCATGGCACAAAAGCCCAAGAAGATGAGGGCAGACATGGCAAGATTATACGCGCGCGGCGACATCTCCTTGGCGCGGCTTGCGCCGGTCTCGATGAGGCCGTTCTGATAGCCCTGGATATCGTTCATACTTCGTCCTTTCACAAAGCGCCGCGACGGCACCGTAGGTGACAAGATTCCTGTCATTGTACCCGAATGCCGTACGTCCTTACCTACGGCGCTCGCCCTCGAGCGTGCGATCAAAGGCCCAGACCCACCAACGCATCACGTGTGCCTGCGAGCCATCCGGTCGCTCGCGTGCCTGTTCTTCCAGATACAGTTCGGTCGCATGTCCACCAAAACGAACCTTATAAGTCGCCGTACGAATGCCGTGAACCGTCAGGCCAAAACCGGTAGACGAGACAATCTCGTCAATCGTAAAGCAGCGACCGTCAACCCAGCAGACGGTAACCGGCACAACCTGTCCGCCCGCGAGGATGCGAGCCACGACGTCCACATACTGCTTGTGTACGCGCCGAGTTTTGCCGTCTGTCTGTCGATATTCCATGCCTCCTATTATCGAACGCATGTTTGTATGTTGTAAAGCGAACAGACTGTGGTTTTGGAGTGTCGTAGTAATCACACGTGTCCGCATGGCGTGTTAGCAAAAAGAACACCCGCGGTCAACAGGGCAAATATTCAATTTTAGTGCCAAAAAGTTCACTTCTCCCATCAGAACTCGGTAAAGAGACCCGCAGGAGGTGATACGATTTATCATGTTTTTGTAACGTGCCTGCAAACTTCGAGAAAGCCCATATATGGACGTAACGTTCTCAACCTTCCTCGGCCAAATTGTGTCGAACCCAGTCCTTGCCGTCACCGTGATCCTCGCGTTGGGCGCCATCTTCGTCAATGGATGGACCGACGCGCCCAACGCCATCGCGACCTGCGTCACTACGCGTTGCATGCCCGCCCGTGCCGCCATTCTCATGAGCGCCGCATTCAACTTCCTCGGCGTACTCATCATGACGCACTTTAACGCGAGCGTCGCCAACACCATCTCACATATCGTCGACTTTGGCGGAAATAGCACCATGGCGCTCGCCTGCCTATGCGCGGCGCTGTTCTCCATCGTCGTCTACGGCGCCACAGCGTCGCGTTTTGGCATCCCCACTTCGCAAAGCCACAGCCTCATCGCCGGCCTGACCGGTGCCGCTATCGCCCTCGGCGGCGCGAGCAGCGTCAACGTCCACGAGTGGATGAAGGTTATCTACGGTCTGGCGCTCTCCATCGGCTTGGGCTTTGTCATGGGCTGGGTCCTGTGCAAGCTCGTCTCGATTCTTTTCGCCGCCGCCAACAGGCGACGTGCCAATGTCTTCTTTAAATACGCTCAGATCGCGAGCGCTGCGGCCATGAGCTTTATGCACGGCGCGCAGGATGGACAGAAGTTCATCGGCGTGCTCTTTTTAGGTGTGGCCTTTGCCAGCGGCCAAACGAGCGTCGGCGATGCAGGCATCCCCATCTGGATTATGCTGCTGTGCTCGGCCACTATGGGTATCGGCACCAGCGTGGGCGGCGAGCGCATCATCAAGTCCGTCGGCCAGAGCATGGTCAAGCTCGAAAAGTACCAGGGCTTCTCCGCCGACCTCGCAGGCGCCGCAAACCTGCTGCTTGCCACCCTTACCGGCATCCCCGTGTCCTCCACCCACATCAAGACCTGCGCCATCATGGGCGTCGGTGCCGTCAAGCGCCTTTCGGCCATCAACTTTGGCGTGGTCAAGGACATGATGTTCACCTGGTTCTTTACCTTCCCCGCCTGCGGACTCATCAGCTTTGTCATGGCCAAGCTGTTCATGATGTTCATCTAGTCAAACCGAGCGTCCATCCGGACCGTAATACTTCGCCCACCCGTCTTCGCCTCGAAAGGACCCACTCATGGCAAAGAAACCCGATTCGTTCTACTTCGACAACTACGTCGCCTGCGCCGACCTTGCCGTCCAGGCCGCCGAGCTGCTCACCAAGATTTTCGAGAACTTCGACCCCGCAAAGATTCACGATATGCTCAACAAGATGCACGCGATCGAGCATGCGGCCGACAAGAAGCACCATGAGCTTGAGGACGCCCTGCTCACGGCCTTTATCACCCCGCTTGAGCGCGAGGATCTGGACCTGATGAGCTGCTCGCTCGACACCGTGCTCGATCGTATCGAGGGCGTCGTGCAGCGCGTCTACTTCACCAACATCCAGAGCATCCACCCCGATGCCATCGTGATCGCCCACAAGGTGACCGACGCCTGCCGCGCCATGAAGGACCTGATGGTCGAGCTGCCCAACTACCGCAAGTCCAAGACCCTGCGCGAACTCGTCATCCAGATCAACACGATCGAGTCCGAGGCCGACGAGCTCTACATCAACGCCATGCGCAACCTGCATGTCAACGGCAAGGATCCGCTCGAGGTCATCGCTTGGCGTGACGTGTACGCCTTCCTGGAGTACTGTGCTGACTGCTGTGAGAATGTGGCCGATGTTGTGGATTCGATTGTCATGAAGAACAGTTAATTGGGGGTACGTGTCCCGGCGGCGAAGGGCCGGCCACGGTTTGCTTTCTCACTCCGGCTGCTTTGCAAAGTCGTTCGAAAGTAAACCGCGGCCGGCCCTTCGCCTTACGTACCACCATTGGGAACTTTGGCTGATAGGTTTAGCGCAATGGGGGTTTGGCTGAAGGGACCTTTGGTATCTGTTCGGACACTTTAGCCCTCGATGAGCGTTTGGTTGATTGCTGCTTTGGGTACTGTTTGGGTTACTTTGGGTTTGTTTGATTTTTAATTGTTGGAGGGCTTGTATGTCTTATTTGGATCTGGCTCGGGGTCGATATTCTTGTCGTGAGTTTGAGGATCGTTCTGTTGAGCAGGCTGTGGTGGATGCCATTGTTGAGGCTGGGCGTATTGCTCCTTCTGCTTGTAATAATCATCCAACCCGTGTGATGGTGTTGGATACGCCTGAGCTTCTGGAGAAGGCTGCTGCTTGTCAGCCCCGGTTTGCTCGTGATGGGTCTATCTTTGGGGCTCCGCTTGTCTTCCTTATTTGCAGCGTTACCGATGACGCTTGGGTGCGCCCGTATGACCAGATGAATTCCAGCGAAATCGATACGTCCATCGTGTGTGATCAGATGATGATGGAGGCCACCGAGCAGGGCCTGGGAACGTGCTGGGTGTGCCATTTCAAGCCTGAGGTGGCACAGGAGCAGTTCAATCTGTCCAAGGGCGTCTATCCCTATCACATGCTCGTCTGTGGCTATCCCGCCGACCACATCGCCGATCCCGAGCATCGCGAGGCACGCACCATTCCCCTCTCCGACTTCCTCCTCAAGTAGATTTTTGGGACATGCCTTAAAACCTACCCTTGACCGCTCACCCGTTCGCCGAGTTCTGCGCCACCATGTGCAGGGCTCGGTTTTTTATGTTGCGCGCCCTTGCACAGTCATAAAAAAGGACCCGCAAGCTGCGGGTCCTTTCGAGGCACTAAATTGTAGGCCGAATGTTAGTCCAGGTCGTCGGCAGCGAAGTTGTCGATCGGGGCGAAGGGATCGGCCACGGGGACAACCGGGTCAGCGACGGGCAGCGGCTCGGCGGGAACAGTCACCGCAGGAGAAGCGGCAGAACCGACCGGCGTAGAGGCCATCAGATCGGCCGGGAAGGAGTTCTGGGCATCGTCCATAAAGTGCTGGATGAGCTTGAGATACTCGGCCTTGAACTCCTCACGGGAAGCTTTGAGACGATCGATCTCCTCGAGCTCGGCCTGCTTTTCGGTCAGAGCCTGGCGGATAACCTCGCGGGCCTTGGCGTCAGCCTCGTTGCGGATACGCTCAGCGTTCTCGTTGGCATCGTTGACGATGGTCTCAGCGGTCTGCTGGGCAGCGATCAGGGCGGCGGAAATCTGGCGCTCCTGAGCGGAGAAGTCAGGGGCGGGAGCAGCCACGGGGGCGGCAGGAACGGCCTGGTCGGCGGTATCCTGAGCCTGGGCAAGCTGAGCCTGTGCATCGGCAAGCTGCTGCTCGGTAGCAGTCAGACGACCCTTAAGGTCGACGATCTTAGCGAGCATAGCGTCAACCTCGGAGGACAGCGTCTCCAAGAAGACGTCGACCTCGGCAGGATCGTAGCCACGCTTGGCCTCAGAGAAAGTCTGAGCCTGGATGTCTGCAGGGGTAATAGCCATAACAAGTCTCCTTTTTCATCGCCTCGGCGCTACACGCCCGACGTAAGTTACTAAGTCAGTTCTACACGAGTATACCTATAAGAAGCTGCAGAACCAGCCTCTGCACCAACTGCAACGCAATAATCGCAACGACCGGCGAAAAATCGATACCGCCCATCGGCGGGATGAAACGACGGAACAGGTTGAGCCACGGACCGCACACGCTATCAAGCACCGCGGCAATATCCTGAAGCAAACCACCCTGCTTCATGGGAATCCACGTCATAAAGCAGTAGACGACAATGAGCGTGGAATAGAAGTTGAACAGCGTGTTGACCAGCTGGACGATAGTGTAGATGTTGATGGGAATCTCCTCGTCTTGTCTTTACTTAAGGTAGCCGTCGGCACGAAGCTTCTTGAGATCGGAATCTTTGACCTCGCAACCGGCGGGCAGCACCATGAACACGCGGTCGCCCACCTCCTTGACCGTGGCACCCAGACCGCAGGCAAAGCCGTAAGAGAAGTCCAAGACGCGCTTGGCAACTTCGGTGCGTACGCCCACAAAAATCAGTGCGACAGGCTGCTTGGTGCGAACGCGGCGCACCACGGTCTCCACGTCGTCATAGCTCTCGGGGCGCAGGACATAGGCCGGCAGCTGCGGCGTGGCGTTGATGATATTGCTCGCATAGGCCGAGGCATCGCTCGGTGCAGGCGCGGGTGCAGCGGCGGCACGGGCGCGGGTATTCTCGGCGTAGCTCGACGGCGTGTCATAGGCACCAGGACGATAACCGCTCGCAACACTGTCCTGCGAGCGCGAAGGCGGGTTATACGTCGTGGCATGGCGGGAGTCATCGCCGACCAGCTGACCGGAGCGCGTATACACGGCAACCGACTCAGCTTCACCGCGGCGCGTCTGGCCAAGCAGACCGTTGCTCGGCTCGTCTTGGGTGTAGAAGCCCTCGCCCGAAGCACCACTGTAGCCGTTGTTCTGATAGCCATCGTCGTAGCCGTCATCGTAGCCGTAGTCGTCGTCCTGGCCATAACCCTGGTCGTAACCCTGCTGGCCGCCCAGGTGCATCTTATTTTTAATCTCGTCAAGGAAGCCCATGGTTGTGTCCTCTCGCGGTTTAGTGCAGGCGCCCCGATAATCAGTGCGCACTTCAGAGCCTTATTTTACTGCAAACTCCGGGCTAAATACTACCCTGCCCAGGCGAACGAGCGTAGAGCCCTCCTCAAGGGCAGACTCAAAGTCCTCGCTCATACCGCAGGAAAGCTCAGGCAGGTTCAAATCGGGATGCGCCGCCTCCAGCTCATCCCTCAGCTCACGAAGCCCCGCAAAGGTGCGGCGTGCCACATCCTTATTCCCCCGGGGCGCCATAGTCATAAGCCCCTGTACGCAAATTCCCTCAAGTTCTGCAAGCTCACCCGCGGCGGCGCGAATCTCATCGAGTGAAAAGCCTCCCTTCGACTCCTCACCACTCACATTGACCTCAATGAGCACACGCTGGGGGCCGACGAGCTCGCCTGCCTCAATCTTGCGAACAGCACGGCTCGAGATCGCCTGCGCCAGATGCAGCGAACCCACCGAGTGAATCAGCTCGGCTGAGCCCAGCACCGCATTGATCTTATTGGTCTGCAGGTTGCCGATCATATCGAAGCGCACCTCGGGCAGCTCCGGATGCTCCGCCAGACCCGTGAGCTTGCGAACCAGCTCCTGCGGGCGGTTCTCGGCAAAATGGCGATACCCCGCCTGGATGGCGGCAACGGTCTCATCGACACCAACGGTCTTGGACACGGCAATGAGGCTCGCGGCGTCGTGGGGACGGCCCGCGCGATCGAGCGCCGCATAAAAACGTTCCAGAATCTGCTCGCGGCGAGCGCGCATCAAGTCCAAATAGTTATCCATTGCCAATCGCCTCCGCTGACAGCCAAACAAGTAGTCCCATGCTAACGCAAGAGCGCGGCCCCGCATGTGCAAGGCCGCGCTCACTTAGGTATTTACAATCTTTCGACGAACGGGGTTACTTACTCCTCGTCGTCCTCGCCATCGTCCTCATCCTCAAGATGATCGAGCAGGTAGCGAAGACCCTCGCTGACCTCGTTAACGGGCACCTTGGCAACGTAGCGTGCATCGACGGCGGGCCTCATGATAACACCCTCGCCCGAAGGCACGCGCATGCTCTCGAGCTCATCCTCATCAGTGCAGGCGATATCACCGGCAGTCATACGCTGTCCGGTCAACAGGAAGGTCAGACGGCAGGCGGCATCGATGGAAATCGAGGCGATGCGATCGAGATAGCGCGATACCATGATGGCGCGGCGCAGGTCGTCATAGTTGCTGTCGTCGTCCATAAAATCGCCCGTGTCCATGCGGTTAAAGGTGCGGAAGAACTTCTCGTAGGCGGCGTGCACTGGCTCGTCCTCGACGGCCAAGTTGCAGATGATGGACATGTCGTTGGTGACGAGCGCAGAAAGCGAAGAGCCCAGCACCTGGTAGACGGCCTCAGCCTCGGCCTCGACCGTGCCGACAAGCTCCTTGGGCAGCGAGATGTCGGCCTTGATCATATGACGCGTGGCGCGGCAAATCTGGCGAACCTTATCGGTCATGCGCTGCAGGTTAAAGTCGACGTAGATGATCGTCTGCAGCAAGCGGAAGTCGGAGGCGACCGGTGACTGCGTGGCAATCAGGTTGTAGCAGACGGCCTCCAGGTTGGCGCAGCGTGCGTCAATCGAAAGCGTGCGCTTCTTGGTCTTGGTGGCGAGCTTGCGGTCGTCGGTCACATAGGCCTTCACGGCATCGTGGAGGGCCAGATCGACGGCCTCGTAGATGCTCAGCATCTCGTGACGGGCCTCGATGAGCTGACGGGAAAACAGTTTGCGCATGGTTCACTCCAATCAGTTGGGTGCGGTCATGCCGCCCGCACAGTGAATACGCACCGGACCAGATCCGATCGGCTTGGGACTAGTCGCACCGATCAGCCAAAGCGGCCGGTGATATAGTCTTCCGTCCGCGAGTCCACCGGGCTGGTGAAGATCGCGTCGGTTTGACCATACTCGATGAGCGTAGCGGGCTCGCCGGCAACTTCCTGCAAGAAGAATGCGGTGTAGTCGCTAATGCGAGCTGCCTGCTGCATTGAATGCGTGACGATGATGATCGTCATCTCGGGCGCCAGCTCGGCCATCAGATCCTCGACCTTAGAGACGGACGTGGGGTCGATGGCGGAGCAGGGCTCGTCCATCAGAAGGACATCGGGTTGCACCGCAAGCACGCGCGCGATGCACAGACGCTGCTGCTGACCGCCCGAGAGCGCCAAACCATCCTTGTTGAGCTGATTGGATACCTCTTTCCAGAGGTTGGCGCGCTTGAGCGATTCTTCCACAATGTCATCGAGGTCACTTTTGCTAGTCACGCCCTGCAGACGAGGGCCAAAGGCGACATTCTCGTAGATGGATTTAGGAAACGGGTTGGGCTGCTGAAAGATCATGCCCACGCGACGACGGAGATCGACCGGGTCGACACCCTCGGCATAGATATCGTTGCCGTCGAGCGTCATGGTGCCCTCGACGCGCGTGCCCTCGATCAGGTCATTCATGCGGTTGATGCAGCGCAAAAACGTCGACTTGCCGCAGCCCGAAGGGCCAATGAAGGAGGTGATGGCGTTTTTGGCGATGTTGAGGTCAAGCCCCGTCAGCGCATGAAAGTCACCGTACCAAAAGTTGAAATCCTTGGCCGTAATGGCCGCTTGCTCCAACGTGGGAGCGGACTGATAAACGGACATGGGACTCCTTAACTAGCGACGCTTGCGCGACAGAAAGCGCGCAAACAGGTTGAAGGCCAGAATGATCACCATCAGCAAGAGCGCGGTGCCGTAGGCTGCGTTCATGTTGATGCCGTCGTTGGCAAGCAGATACAGGTGAACCGTCATGGGGCGGCCGGAATCGAGCGGCGAAATAGGTAGATTGATGGCCTGCCCCATGGTATAGAGCACCACCGCGGTCTCGCCAATGGCACGGCCGATGGCGAGAACGATGCCCGTGGCAATACGGCCAAAGGCAGAAGGAAGCACGATCTTGGAGACAACCTGCCACTTGGTGGCGCCCAGGCCATATGCGCCCCAGCGGATATAGCGCGGAACGGCGCGAATGGCCTCTTCGGTGGTACGCATGACGATGGGAAGCATCAAGAGCGCGAGTGCCAGGGCGGCCGAGACCATCGAAAGGCCCAGGCCCATGGCCTCGACAAACAAGGCGTAGCCAAACAGGCCCATAACGATGGAGGGCACCGAGGCCAAAGCGTCAGCAGCGTAGCGAATGAGCTCGACGACCTTGCCCTGCTTGGCGTACTCGGCCAGATAGACGGCTGCCAGCACAGCGATCGGCGTGCAGATAAGCATGGCGAGCGCCGTCACGTAGACGGTCGAGACGATCGTGGGCCAAATTCCGCCCTCGGCGTTGACGCCCTGGGGCCAACCGAAGATAAAGTCGAGCGAGATGTGTGGCAGGCCGTTGATGACCACGTAGGCGATGATAGCGACCAGCACCAGCGTGGTGATGTAGGCAGCGGCACGAAACACGCCAAGCATGATCTTGTTGGACAGGTCCTTGTTGATGCGGCCCTTCTTGCCGTGGGAAAGGGCACGCTTGATGCGCTCGCGCGACGAGGTCGTATCGACCGTCGTGTCAACGGAATCGGACATAGCCTACCCCCTCTTCTTCTTGGAAATCAGACGGACGATGCCCACCAGCGTGGCGGAGATGATAAACAGGACCACGCCCATGCCGAACAGCGCCGAGCGATGCAGACCCGAGGAATAGCTCATGTCGAGCGCGATCTGGCTCGTGAGCGTCGAGATAGGGCTCGCAATGCTGTCGGGAATAACCGGGGCGTTACCCACGACCATGAGCACGGCCATGGTCTCTCCGATGGCACGGCCCATACCCAGCACGATGGCATCCACGATACCCAGCTTAGCGGCAGGTAGCACGACCTTATAGATGGTCTGCCACTTAGTAGCACCCATGGCATACGATGCCTCGCGAATGCCCATGGGAATGGAATTGAGGGCATCGATGGTGAGCGTGGTGATGGTAGGGACGATCATGATGGCGAGCACAAACCACGCCGTCAGCGCACCAAAACCAAGGCCGCCGGTCAGTTGTGCGATAAACGGGCGGATGATGATCATGCCGAAAAAGCCGTAGATGATAGAAGGGATGCCGGCCAGCAGGTCGACGGCAGGGCTGATGAGCTTGCGCACGCGCTTGCCGGCGATCTCGACCAGGTACACGGCCGTGCCCACACCTAGCGGCACGCCCATGGCGAGCGCACCGACGGTCACCAGACCTGAGCCGGCAAGCAGCGACATGATGCCGTAGTGGCCCTCAGAGGGCGCCCACGTAAAGCTAAAGAAGTCCGCCAGACCGATGTCGGTAAAGACGGGCAGCGCCGAGTACGTGGTAAAGACAAAAATCAGGATGACGGTAACGACCGCCAAAAACGCGCAGGCAAAGAAGATCCACTGCAGCGCCTTCTCCTTGATATAGGTACTGCGCGATACGAGCGCCAGCTCGCGCTTCTTGGGTGCCTGAGCATTCTGCTCAGTCTGGGAGTTTTCCTGTGCTTCCATGCTACTCACTCCCCTTCTCGTCGTTGGTGACGGGAATAAAGCCCGCCTCGCGAATCTGCTTGTCCATCTTTTCGGACGTCACGTAGTCGATGTAATCCTGCGCCTGCTGCGAAGGCGCACCCTTCACAAAGAAGTAAAGGTCGCGCGAGATGGGATAGCCGCCACTCGCGACCGTCTTCTCGGACGCCTCAACATGATTGACCGAGACAGCCTTGACCGAGGTCTTGGCGTTGAGGCTATCGACGAAGCCCAGCGAAATGAAGCCGATGGCCCCACGCGAACGAGATACCACGTCGCGCACCTGGCCCGTACCCGAAAGAACAGCCGAGCGGCGATCGAACGGCGTGCCATCCATCACGATGGTACGGAAGGCCTCGCGCGTACCGGACGCCTCGTCTCGGTTGATGACCTGAATCCTCAGGTCCTCGCCACCGACCTCTTTCCAATTGGTAATCTTGCCGGCGTAGATATCGCGGAGCTGCTCGGTCGAGAGGTTATCGACGGGGTTGTCGTCGTTCACGATGACCGCAATACCGTCGTGGGCAATGACGATGGGAGTCAGGCCCAGATCCTGTTCGTCGGCATTGAGTCCACGGGAGGAGCTGGCGATATCGGCCGTGCCGGCGCTGACGGCCTCGATCCCAGCGGAAGAACCCAAACCGGAAACGAGCACGTCGATGCCGGTCTCCTCCTTAAAGCCCTCGGCCGCAATCTCGGCGATAGGAAGGCAGGTCGTGGAGCCGGCAACGGTAATGGAAGAGGTAGAAGATCCCGAAGAACAGGCGCACAGCGTAAGCGTAAGCACAGCGGCGCTCAGGACCGATACGATCTTTCTCATAGCATCACGCCGATCGCAGCATGGCGCCCACAGGTGCCGTCCTCGTTACGGTAGGAATAAAAGCGGTCGTTCTGACGCACGGTCGAAAGCTGGGTATCCACGATATTATCCGCGTCGACACCGACATCTACCAGCGCCTCGCGAATGGCAGCGGAAAGATCAAGCATGCGAGAGGTATTCGCATCGATGCAAGAGAACTCGGCGGCAAAGCGATCCATGAGTTCCTGGGATACCTCATATTCGTCACCCAAGATATGGGGGCCGATATAGGCGGAAACGTCGCTCGCATCGCAACCGGCAGCATCGCAAAGCGCCTGGCACGCCTTGGCGGAAATACGTGCAATCGTGCCCTTCCAACCGGAGTGCACCACGGCAAATCCGCCGGGGGCCACCAGCACCACGGGAACGCAGTCGGCAAAGCAGAGCAGCACGGGCACGTTATGCGCCGTGCAGACGATGGCATCACAGCCCTCGGCAATCTGCTCGCGAACGTCCTCAAGGTCATCGGCGCCGTTCGAGGTCACCGCAACGATATGATCACCATGGACCTGATTGGGAACGAGCAGGTTGTGCTCGCACTCGGCGGCACCCATAGCCTCGAGCGCACGACAACGATTTTCTTGAACAGCAAAGGGGTCATCGCCAACATGCGAGCCCAAGTTGAGTGAGGAGTACGCATCTTCGGAAACGCCACCGGCGCGCTCGGTGAAGGCAAAGCGAACATCGGATGTCGCGCCCTCCACCAACGTAACTCCATCATGGTCGACACGCGAAACTTTGTCCGCACGTGCTGCCATACTAAAGCCTCCTAATAACACAAGTACCGCGGCATCGCCGCTACAGCCCGCGTTTATACGGCTGTCATACTTCTCTAAAAGGATACCTGCTGCGCTGGAGGCAATCGTAAAGGGAACGTAAAGAGATTGGAGGTTCTAGTTTACAAAGTCGAAATAAAAAGGGCGCGTCCATACGGACACGCCCCTGTGCACAACAATGCAAAGAACGACTTAGAAGCTACCGCGCTTCAGGAAGTCGGGAAGCTCGAATTGATCGTTGCCGAAGTTAGGAAGCTCGGTGCCACCGACGTTGCGGGTCGGAGCGGCCTGAGCCGGGCTCGTGGCAGGAGCGGTGCGCTGCGGCTCAGCGGAGGCAGCGGCCTTGCTCTGAGACTGCTGAGCAGCAAAGAGCTCGTCCTGACGGTTGACGTTGGAGTCGGAGAAGCCCGTAGCGATGACGGTGATACGCACCTGATCGCCCAGGGACTCGTCGACAACGGTACCGAAGATGATGTTGGCCTCGGGGTCGACGGCGTTGGCGACAACGTCGGCGGCGTCGCTGATCTCCTGGATGCCCAGGTCCTTGGAACCGGCGATGGAGAGCAGCACGCGCGTGGCACCATCGATGGAGCTCTCGAGCAGCGGGCTGGAGATGGCCTGCTGGGCAGCGTCGACGGCACGGGTATCCCCAGAAGAGGTACCGATACCCATCATGGCGGTACCGGCCTGCTTCATGATGGTCTTAACATCGGCGAAGTCCAGGTTGATGATACCGGGGACGGTGATGAGGTCGGTGATGCCCTGGGTGCCCTGGGAAAGGACGCCATCGGCAATCGCGAAGGCCTCGAGCATGGTGGTCTTCTTCTCGGCGATGTCGAGCAGCTTATCGTTAGGGATGACGATCATGGTGTCGACGCAATCGGAGAGGGTCTTAATGCCCTCCTCGGCGCTCTTCTTGCGCTTGCGGCCCTCGAAGGTGAAGGGCTTGGTCACGACGGCGACGGTCAGCGCACCGACCTCGTTCATCGCGATATCGGCAACGATGGGAGCAGCGCCGGTACCGGTGCCACCGCCCTCGCCGCAGGTGATGAACACCATGTCGGCGCCAGCGAGCGCCTCGGCAATGTCGTCGCGGGACTCATCGGCAGCCTTGCGGCCAACCTCGGGGTTGGCGCCGGCGCCCAGGCCGCGGGTAAGGTCGGTGCCGATGTGCACCTTGATATCGGCATCAGAGATCGCGAGTGCCTGAGCATCGGTGTTGATGGCAACAAACTCGACGCCGCGGATGCCCTCTTCGATCATTCGATTGACCGCGTTGGTACCGCCGCCGCCGACGCCGACCACCTTAATGACGGCAAGGTAGTTGTTGATCTCTGTCTCGTGCATGTCGGTCCTCCGAACAAAGGTTATAGCCATAGCATGGGTCGACCCCTGCGCACATTAACCTTCAGGTTGAAAGTAAATGCAAAGGTAAACCGTATTATGTTTGCACATTATGAACGTATCAGTCAAATAATTGACCGTGAAAACCAAACAAACCAGATAAACGGCGTGGTATGGCCCCTCAACAAAGCATCAACCAGCGCTATGAGGTCGGAGCGTTCCTAAATGTATAGTTACCCGGAGAGCGCACATTGATATACGTTACGCCCTCTACCTGCGAAAGCAGCTTGGTGACTACGCGCTCCTTCTTGACGATATCGTTCGAATCGCCCAGCGACACCTCAATGCCGTTATTGAGGTTTGCCGAGATGGCTTCGACCGAAGGCGTGGAAATATCCTTGACTTGTCCCAAGAACTCGCTCGAAAAACCACGCACATAATCCAAGCCAGCCTTAACGGCCTTGGAGCTCACCGCCTGGCCGGAAACCGGAGCGACATCCGCCGAGACATCAGTCAACAACACCGCGCCATAGTGCTTAGCGAGCGCCAGCGCGGCATCAATGCCGGTCAGGGTATTTGAGCCCTGCCCCGTCGTGATGACGTTGCCCTGGTCATCCACTTCGACCGACGTCGACAGCGGGGCGATCCAGGTGTCATCATCCCCGATGGCCCAGGCAAGGTCATCGGAGCTGATATAGGCAATTGCAATGACCTTGCGCTCCATCGGCGTAATGATGAGCGTATGTGGGAACTGACGTTGGACATCCACGCCCGAGACCCACGGGTTCTGCTTGAGGTCCTCGGTAATCTGGTCGGGATCGACGTTAAAAAGCGACGTTCCCTCGGGCAAATCGATCAGCTGGATAGCATCGTGCTTCGTCACATGCTCGCTTCCTTGAATCTGAATATCAGTGGCGGTAAACAATCCAGAGTTAATCACCACGATAGCAACGACGACGAGCACGGCCAAGACGGCCAAAACGCCGCCCACGATTTTGCCTTTGCCTGTAACGACAGAAGCGGCGTCTGATGTTTTATTTGCCATCGCCCTAAGTGAAGACAACGGGTTGACGCCTTTTTTACCCGAAGGCTTCTTGGCGGTAGCCGGCACCGATGTCAGCGAGCGCGGTTTCGATGCGCCCAGCGTGCGACTCGGACGCGCCGCCTTAGTTCCTGTCGAGGGCTTAGGAGTTGCCATAGGACGGGCAGGCTTGGCGCCCATAACAGGCTTTGACGTCACCGAGGGACGCGAGGACTTTTTTGCGGCCGGACGATTACCGAGCTGCGAGCCGACAACCGGACGACTGGTCTGTCGAGCATGCCCGACAGACTTAGAGTGCGCGACGGTATTGCGTTGAGGTTTGGCAGGCGCGCCGGAACGCCCTCCGGCGCGGCGGAAGGTGGGTTTCGATACTCTAGAAGCCGAGGAATTTAACTTCCGGTCTGAGCTCGATGCCATACGCCTCCCTCACCTTTCCGTGCACATGTCTGATAACCGCGGCAACGTCATCGGCCGAGGCAGTTCCGTTATTAACGATAAAATTAGCGTGAACGGGCGAAACTTCCGCGCCGCCAATCGAAAAACCCTTTAATCCACAATCCTCGATAAGCTTGCCCACACTCGCATCGGGCGGGTTGCGAAAGACCGACCCGCAGGATGCGCGACCCATGGGCTGCGTACGCTTGCGCCTCGTCAGGTACCGTTCCATGCGCTCGCGGATGTCGGCCTTGGGCGCCGGTTTAAGCTTGAGCACGCACTCGAGGATGATCTCATTGCGGGGAAGGCTACATTCGCGGTAGCCCCAAGTGATCTCGGACCCCGCATAATGCTTGATACCGGATGCCGGGTCAAACGTTACGACATCCTCAACCAGCGAGCCAATCCACTCGGTCCGTGTGCCGGCATTCATAGATATCGCACCGCCGACCGAACCAGGGATGCCAACGGCAAACTCAAGGCCCGAGAGGCTACGCGACAGGGCATCGTTGACCAGGCGCGCAAACATCACGCCCGCACCGACCGTCAGCGTACAACCGTCATCGGCAACAACCGTGCGCTGAAACTCACGTCCGAGCGAAATGACGGCGCCGCGATAACCGCCATCGGCTACCAGCAGATTGGAGCCCTTGCCGATGATGACCCACGGCACCTGCTCGCGATCGAGCACCGCCACGGCGCGGCGGAGGGCATGATAGCTATGGCACGTCACAAAGAGGTCGGCCTTGCCGCCGATACGATAGCTCGTATGACGCGCAAGGCGCTCGTCCTCGATCACATCCGTGTCGATCATGCCCGAGAGCGCCATGACGGCGTTAAACAGACCCATTAGACTTAAGCGTCTTTCTTGGCAGTCAGATACTCGATAAACTCGGGACCGACGGTCGTAACGTCACCGGCACCCATAGTGAGCAGCAGGTCGCCCTCGCCCACCATCTGCTCGAGCTCCTGATTGAGCTCAAGACGGCTGGAGCAGTACACGACCTCCTTGCCAGGATGCTTGGCGCGCACGGTATCGGCGAGCATCTTAGAGGTGACACCCGGGATGGGCATCTCGCCAGCCGAGAACACATCAATCAGCAGCAGTTTATCGGCATTGGCAAATGCATCGGCAAAGTCGTCGCACAGGGCCTGCAGGCGCGAATAGCGGTGCGGCTGGAACACGACGTCGACGTGCTTGTAGCCCAGCGACGAAGCGGCAGCAAGCGTCGCCTTGATCTCGGTGGGGTGATGGCCGTAATCATCGACCACGGTGATGCCATCGATATCGCCCACGTGGGTAAAGCGGCGGCGAACGCCCTCAAAGCTCGAGAGCGCCTTGGCGGCGGCGTCGATGTCAAGGCCCAGGACATGGGCGACGGTGAGCACCGCCGTGGCGTTGAGCATGTTGTGGCGACCGGGATTGCTCTTGATCTCCACGGCATGTTCAGTGCCATCCTCAAAGCGAACGATAAAGTCACTCTGGATACCCTTGACATCCGGGTGCATGCAGACGATGTCGTTGCTCTCGGCAAAGCCGTAGGAAAGCACGTGACGGCCCGTCGACTTGGCGAGCTCGACCAGATGCGGGTCCTCACCGCAGACGATGACGGTGCCGTCCTCGCCCACCAGGCTCATGAATTTGGCGAAAGTCGCTTCGATCTCCTCGATACCCGAGTAGTGATCGAGGTGATCGGCCTCGACGTTGGTCACAATGACTACGTTGGGGTTCAGGAACAGGAAGGAGCTGTCGGACTCGTCGGCCTCGGCGACAAAGTAGTCGCCCGAGCCGTTCTTGCCGTTCGTGTCATAGCCCTCGACGATGCCGCCGATCAAGAAGCTCGGATCCAGACCCATGCGGTCGAGCATGGTGGCGCACATCGAAGACGTGGTGGTCTTGCCATGCGTGCCGGCAACAGCGACGGTGGTGTAGCCGTGGCCCAAAGCAGAGAGCATCTTGGCACGGGGCCACACGGGAATACCAAGCTCGCGAGCGCGCACGAGTTCGGGGTTGGACTCCGGAATAGCGGTGGAGACAACAACCACGTCGGGCTTGACCTCGTCGATCGTGGCGGCCTCATGGCCCACATGCACCTTCACGCCAGCGCGGGTAAGCTGGCGGATATAACGTGACGTCTTAAGGTCGGAGCCGGTAACGGCATAACCGCGCTCGTGCAGAACGAGGGCGATGCCGCTCATGCCGGCGCCGCCGATACCGATAAAGTGGGCGCTCTTAAACTCGGGCGCGAAGGTTGCAGTCTGGGAATCAGCCATGTGCTCGTGTACTCCTTGCGTAAACACTGCCTGTAACCCGTTAACTGTACCGCACCTACCGCATCAGCGCGAGGGCGACCGACGATATCCCGTCTAACTAACGCAAACCCTCTACCGCATCCGCCAGAAGAGCGGCGGCCCTATCCTGAGCCAGACCACGCGCCGCCTGACGCATGGCGTCGCGCGCCGCCGCGTCATCGACCAGGTGCAGCAGTTCATCGGCAAAGGCAGAACCGTCGATATCGGCATCGGCGCAGAGCACGCCGGCCCCGGCGTCGACCAGATACCGGGCATTGGTGGTTTGGTGGTCGGCCGTCGCATGCGGGTACGGCACGAGCACCGAAGGCACGGCGAGTGCAGCGATCTCGGCCACGCTCGATGCGCCCGAACGCGAGAGCACCAAATCGGCAGCAGCCAGCATATCGCCCATGTTGTCGATGTAAGGCTGGACGCGGTAATGCTTCGCCTCCTCGGGCGTCAGCGCCAAAGCGCGCTCGGTCTCCTCAAAGCCGTCGGCACCCGTCGAATGCAACACATAGAGGTTCTTGCGCGAAAGCAGCTCGTTTTTGAGCGAAGCCACACGCTCGTTGAGGTGCTGGGCGCCAAGTGAACCGCCAAAGACGAGCAGCAGCGTAGCGTCCTCGGGAACGCCAAGTGCCTTGCGGCCGCGAGCGCGATCGCCCTCGATCACCGAGCGACGTACGGGGTTGCCGGTCATGAGCACGTGGTCAGGGTCACCTTCGCGCTCAAAGACCGAACGCGCTGCCGGCACCGAGATGCACACGCGGGCGGCGTGGGAGTTCATCATCTTGTTGGCCAGGCCCGGAACAGAGTTCTGCTCATGCAGCAGATACGGAACGCCCGCGCCCTTGCACCACCCCAGCAGCGGAACCTCGACATAGGCACCAAAACCAATGGCGGCATCGGGCTTGCCGACCTTTGAGAAATGACTGGCGAGCGCACGCTTGGCTTTGTTGACGCGCCACAGCGAGGTCAGCGCCGTCCAAGGACGGGAGCGGTCGAAGCCCGTGACCGTAATGGGCACAAAATCAAACCCAGCCTCGGGGACCAGACGACCCTCGAGCTTGCGCGACTGGCCCACGAACACAACGTGGTGGCCACGGTCACGCAGCTCTTCGGCCAAGGCGAGCGCGGGGTTGATGTGTCCTGCCGTGCCGCCGGCTGCAATAGCAACGGTCATTTTATCGGTCATGGTAGTCCCTTCGTACACGCGGTCCCTGGTCGTCGGTACGCAGACGCGCCGACGGGTCCGAGTTCAAATCGATTCGATTATATCCGCCGCCCGCGTTGCGAGGGCTGGGGCGCTGCGGACGACCTTGCGGAGCCATTCGCGGGCGTGGACGAGCTGCCGGCTCGGATGCAGAACCATCCAGAACGGTAAAGCCGCTACGCGAAGGTCGTTCACCGCGCACATGGGCTACGCCGGCGGTGCTCTCGTCCATAACGGCAAAGCTCTCACGGCGGCGGTCATACTCATCGCGGCGGGCGCTCTCGTACGAAACGCGCAGGATCAACCCGGCAAGCATAAGCGACACAATAATCGACGAACCGCCGTAGCTAATAAACGGCAACGGTTTGCCCGTCATGGGAAACACGTTGAGGATGCCCAGCGCGTTAATCAAAAACTGCACTGCGAGAATGACCGCGGAGCCAGACGCCATGAGCGCGCCCCGACGATCGGTCGCCTGCTCGGCAATGCGAAACGCCGAGTAGATCAGCATCGCAAACACCAAGAAGAACAGCACGGTTCCGACAAAGCCGACTTCCTCGCCAATGATAGCCAGGATGTAGTCATTGTGCGCCTCGGGCAGATACGAGTACTTCATGGTTGAGTTGCCGATGCCACGGCCGAACAGACCGCCCGAGGCAAAGGCCATGATGGCAAGCGTGGCCTGATAGCCGTCACCATACTCGTCGGCCCAAGGGTTCAAGGCAACCTGAATACGCACCATACGGTACGGCTCTGCGACAAGCGCAATCACGATCACGAGAATGCCGAAGATTAGCACGCCGATGATAAATCTGGGGTCGAGACCCGCAAACAACGCCATGCACATGAGGGTCAACAGGATGATCAGGACAGTACCGAAATCGGGCTGGATAAAGATCAGAAAGAGCGAAATGCCCAGGTAGATGCCCATCTTGCGAAGGAATTCGTTGATGTTGCCACCGGGCGAAAAGAAGCGATCGAGCATGATGGCCGAATACGCAATGGCAAATGGCTTTAAAAACTCGGAAGGCTGGAACTGAATGCCGGCGATGTTGAGCCAGCGCGTGGCGCCACGGCTGCCGCTGCCCACCAAGAACACCAGAAACAGTAGCCCTATCATGCCTATGAGGAAGATCCTGAGCACGTCTTCCCCAAACCAACTGTCCGGCAAGATGCGCACGATGGCAACCATAGCCAGCACGCCAACTCCGGCAAACGCGGCTTGTCGAAACAGAAAAAACGTCGCCGAGCCATTCTCGTGCAGCGCCTCGACCGAAGACGCCGAGTACACCATCAGCAGGCCAAAGCACACCAAGGTAAACAGGCAGGCCATGAATATCAAACGGGGGCGCATGATACGGGCGGGAACGCCGGCAATATAGCGTTCGCTAAACGTCTGCCCGCCGCGACCGGAACGCGGTGTGCTGCGCCGCGAGGAAGCACGGTCCGAGTCGGGCCTCCTCATACCTTGTCGGGGGCTCTCCTCTCTCACCGGCAACCCCTATTCCATTTGCGATTTCGCCGCAGCGGCAAGCTGGGCCACATAGTCCTTAAACACGCGGCCGCGCTCCTCATAGCCCGAGAACTCATCGAACGAAGAGCAGGCAGGAGAAAGTAAGATCACGTCGCCACGGCTCGACAGCGAACGGGCGACGTCCACGGCATCGCGCAGGTCATCCGCCTGGGCGATATCCACGTCACCATCGACATCGGCCTCGTCCATAGCGGCGGTAAAGCGCTCGCGCGCATCGCCAAAGCAAACGACCGAGCGCACGTTGTCCATAACGACGCGGGCAAAGTCCGCAAGCGGCGTACCCTTATCGTGGCCGCCGAGCAGCAAAATCACATCGTCGTCGGGAAACGCCGTCAGGGCCTTTTCGACTGCATCGGTGTTCGTTGCCTTGGAATCGTTGACGTAGCGCACGCCATCGATCTCGCCACAGGGCTCAACGCGGTGCTCCAGCGGCTGGAACGATGCCAAACCACGGCAAATGCCCTCGGGATCGGCACCGACGGCCAAAGCAGCCGTGGCAGCACATAGGGCATTGATGACATTGTGATGGCCCGAGATCTTGAGCTCGGAAGTGGCGACAAGCTGAGTCTCGACGCCCTTCAGGCGGACGACCAACTTGCCGTCGCGCACAAAGGCGGCGTCTGCACCCTCGGGCTCGTCAAAAGCGACCTTGCAGATGCGGCGGCCCGGCATGTAGATGTACTCATCGAACTCATGGATGCCGGCATCCTCAACGTCGATAACCACGAGGTCGTCGTCGACCATATTCTCGAACAACTTGATCTTGGCAAGCGCATAGTTCTTGTGGCTCTTGTGCCAGCCCAGGTGGTCGGGCGTGATGTTGAGCAGCACCGCCACGCGAGGATGAAGCTCGGCGGTCGTAGCAATCTGATAACTCGACAGCTCGGCCACAAACCACTCATTATGTGCGCGGCCGTCGATCTCGTTCACGGGCGGCTCACCGATATTGCCGACGGCCACGCTGGCTTCACCGGCGGCCTTGAGCAGATAATCAGTCAGCGACGTGGTAGTTGTCTTGCCGTTGGTGCCCGTGATGGCAATCCAATTTTGGGGAGACAAGCGATAGGCAAACTCGGGCTCGCCCATAATCTGAGCGGCATGCTCACGCCCCGCCTTAAAGAAGGACGAGAACTCCGAAATACCCGGGCATGTCACGCACACGTCATAGGCGCCCTCGACCTGTTCGGCCCCATAGACAAACGACGCACCAGCAGCCTCGAGCGCACGCGTGGCGTCATTGGGCTCAGAGGTGCCGCCGCCATACACGGTAACGGCGCTTACGCGCTCGGGATGTGCCAGCGCCCAGCGGGCGACATCGAGACCGGATTTGCCCTGACCCAAAACGAGCAGGCTAAAGACATCAGCAAGAGGCATGAAAGACCACTATCCCAACTGGAAGAACAAAGCAAGGCCAACGGCACCAAAGGCCGCAGCGATAATCCAAAAACGGATGACGACCTTGGTCTCGGCCCAGCCCTTCTTTTCGAAATGATGATGGATGGGCGCCATAAGGAAGACGCGCTTGTGCGTAAAGTGGAAGTAGACAACCTGAATCATGACCGACAGGGTCTCAACGATAAACAGGCCGCCGATGATGAGGGAGACGACCTCGGTGTTGGTCATGATGGACGTGCAGGCAAACGCGGCGCCCAGGGCAAGCGAGCCGGTATCGCCCATAAAGATGCTCGCCGGATAGCAGTTGAACCACAGAAAGCCCAAGCAGGCACCGGCACACGCGGTGCAGAAGATGGACAGGTTCACGTCTCCGTGCAAAAACGCCATGGCAGCCATGGCGAGCATGGCGATCATGGAGGTGCCGCCAGCAAGACCGTCAAGGCCATCGGTCAGGTTCACGGCATTAGAAAGACCGGCGATCATCAGCCAGCAAAAGACAATGTAGAGCCACGGGAACGAAAGGCCGCAGATGGTGGTCGAAAGAACACCGAGGTCAATCGTCAGGCCGCCGGGAAAACGAATCTCGGGGGCGACGCCGCACCAGTTGACGGCAAGTACCGTAAAGGTGACACAGATAATGGTTAGGCCGATCATCTTGGCATGAGGCGTCAGACCGAGCGAGCGCCCGTGCGTAACGGAGGTCAGGTCGTCGATCAGGCCCAGCACGCCGGTCGCCAGCGTGGCGAGCAGCACGAGCACGAGCTCGGTGGTGAGCTTGCCCATCAGCAGGCAGGTCAGCGAGATCGCGACGAGGATGACAACGCCACCCATGGTGGGCGTTCCCTGCTTAACCAAATGACGCTTGGGGCCGTCGGCACGAACCTGCTGGCCGATACCCTCGACCTTGAGCAGCTTGATCCACCACGGCATGAGCAGCAGCGCAATGGCAGCGGCGATGCCAAGCCCCAAAAAAGCCTGATACGTTGGATACGAGGGATTGCCGAACATGGGCTAGCACACACCTTCCACAAAGCGGTCGAGCTCAACAAAACGGGAACCCTTGACCAGTACAACATCATGTTTTTCAAGCGCGCCGCCCATGCGGTCGAGCACCTGCTGATAATCGGAGAACACCTGGATGCGGTCCTCGTCCATGCCCATCATGCGCGCGGCATCGGCCATAAGCTGGGCCAGCTCACCACCCACGCACGCCAGCATGTCGAGCTTCTTGGCGGCGGCATAGGCGCCCACGAGCTCATGCATGCGAGGAGCCTCATCGCCCATCTCGCCCATCTCGCCCAGGATCGCCATGCGAGACCCCGTGCACGAAAGCGAGCACAGCAGATCGAGGCCAGCAGCCATGGATTCGGCACTGGCGTTATAGGAATCGTCGATGACGCGGGCACCGCTCTTGGCGCGCTTGATCTCTTGGCGGTGACCGGTGATCGTGAGGCCCCTAAAGGCAGCATCGATCTGCTCGGGCGTCACGCCCAGGCGATAGGCAACCGCGGCGGCCTTAACGGCATTTGGGACGGACTGCACGCCGGGGATGGCAAGCATGGTATCGATTGTCTCGCCCTGACCAAAATCGAGCGTAAAGACCGGACGGCCCTCGTCATCAACTCGAACGTCGCGGGCACGGACCTCATCATCGTCCGAGACGCCGGCCAGCATCACGTCGATACCAGCAGGCTGGGCGAACGTATCGCGAATGAACGGCGTAAAGTCGTCCTCGCCGCCCAAAACCAGCAGCGGCAAGAAGTCGCCAGCGGCGCACATACCCTGGACAATCTCGGCCTTAGCGCGGGCGATGTTCTCGCGGCTACCCAAAATGCCGATATGAGAGGTACCAATCTTGCTCACGATGGCAAGGTTGGGATTGGCGGACTGGGACAGGCGCTCGATCTCGTGGAAATGGTTCATGCCCATCTCGAGCACCAGGACCTCGGTATCGGCCGGAGCGGAAAGCACCGTGAGTGGCATGCCGATCAGGTTATTGAAATTGCCCTTGGTGGCCCAGACACGATAGCGCTTGGCGAGCACAGCGGCGAGCACGTCCTTGGTCGTCGTCTTGCCGATGGAACCGGTAATACCAACGACCAGGCAGCCAAGCTCCAGACGGTACGTGTGCGCCAAACGCAGCAGAAACTCCTCGGGATCATCGGTCAGCAAGATGGCACAGCCCTTGTCCTGCGCCAGCGAGACCAGCTCGGCCTCGGGCTCACGCGTCATCACGACGGCGCCGGCACCCGACTGGACGGCACGGGAAGCAAAATCATTGCCGTCGACGTTTTCACCGGGAAAGGCGACGAAAATCGTCCCTTCCTCGACCTGGCGCGAGTCGATAACGCACCCGCGGCATACCTGATCGGCTTCTCCCGTCACGGTTCGGGCCCCTGTTGCGGCCGCGAGGTTGTTGACGGCGATCTCTATCATTGCAGCTCCCCTGTAAACCTAATAATGCTATCGGCGTATTGTATCCCAGCGCCGCGCATGCGTGGTGCAGGGCATGTGAACACCCCTCATATGGGACAACAAACCACGCCCCAAAGATTGTAACCCCCTACTTCGTGTGCGGGATACCCAGCACGTCGAGCGCGTTGGCCATAATGGACTGGAACGGCACCGCAGCGGCATCTGAGCCGCTCGGCGTTCCGTCGAGCGTGATATAGCACAGCACCTTGGGCGATTGTGCCGGTGCAAAGCCCATAAAGGACGACATGTAGTTCTCCTTGAGGTAGCCGCCGTTCTCGTCGGCTCGTTCGGCCGTACCGGTCTTACCCGCCACGTCATAGCCGTCAACCGCGCCGCCAACGCCCGTTCCCTCGGACACGACCGTCTGCATGCACGATGTCACCTGGGATGCGGCGTCCTCCGAAATCGCGCGCTCGCCTTCGCCCCAGTCCTTCTCGTCGCCTTTGCTGGACTTATAGAAGTGCGGGGTCATCATCACGCCGCCGTTGGCGATGCCGCCCACGGCACGTGCGATCTCAATCGGCGAGACGGACAGCGCCTGTCCAAAGCTCATCGAACCCAGCGTGGCGCCGTCATACTGGTCACGCTCCTTGACGATGCCCAGGCTCTCGCCCGGAAAATCGACACCGGAGCTGTGACCTATGCCCCACTTGTCCACATAGGCGGCAAAGTCATCCGCACCGATCTTGCGCCCCACCAGGACAAAGCCCACGTTGGACGAACGGCGCATCATCTCGCGCACATCCATGGTCATGGCATAGTCGCGCTTGTCGGCATCGGTGACGGTATCGTCACCCACCTTGATGCTCGCCGGCACCTCAAACGACGTACTCGATCGCACGACGCCCAAGTCGAAGCCGGCGCCCGCCACGAGCGTCTTAAAGACCGAGCCGGGCTCGTAGGCGTCGGTGACCAGGCGCAAGTTCATATCCTCGGTCTTGGCGTTTTCCAGATCGGTCTGGTCGTAGGTCGGGTACGAGCAGGCGGCGAGAATTTCACCAGTCGTGGGGTCGGTGACCAAAGCCGAGCCGTTCTTGGCCTTTGTCTTCTCGACAGCCTCCGCCAAAGCATCCTCAGCCGCTCGCTGCATATTGACGTCGAGCGTCGTCACGATGTCAACGCCGTCGACCGCAGCCACCTTTTTATAGGCACCGCCCGCGATATAGCTGCCGTCCCTCGCGCGCTCGCGCACGAGGGTACCATTCGTGCCGGTCAGAAGCTTGTTGTATTGCTTTTCGAGACCCGTCAAGCCGTCGTTGTCTACATTCACTACACCCAGCACCTGCGATGCCAGATTGCCGTATGGATATACGCGCTTCATGGCCTGCTCAAAAAGCACGCCGGGCAGGTTCTTCTTCTCCAGCGCCGCAGCATCGTCTTCGTCCACCTGGCGCTTGATATACACCCAGGTGCCATCGGACTCGACGAGCTTGCGGCAGGTCTTTTTATCGATTCCAGTTGCCTTGACCAGCGCCGACACCGTCTTGTCAACATCCTCGACAAGCTGCGGGTTCACGGCGATGTTGCGACATTCGACCGACGACGCCAGCACGTTACCGTTGCGGTCGTAGATGGTGCCGCGTTTGGCATAGAGGGTCTGTGCAAGCAGGCGGCGCGCATCGGCACGCTCGCGCAGTTTATCGGCTTCGACAATTTGATAGTCGGCAAGGCGAAAGACGCCCAAGCTCAAACCAAGCCCGATGAAGCCCATGATGGCTTTGCGGCGAGGCAGAGGCGTGCCTGTGAGCCATTCGGTCGACGAACTCTTGCGCGACCTGGTGTTATGCATTTGAGGGCCGTCCGAGCCGCGAAGTCGCGACGCCGGGTCGTTGCCACGGGACTGCCCGGCGTTGTAAGATTGCCGACCCGTTCCTTGATAACCAGAACGTCCCCGCGACGAGGGACGTCCAGAACCGCGGCCCCCATCGGAACCGCGGCGATAGTCATTTGTCATACTCAGCTACCGTCTTGCTACTGAGCGGTCGCGGTCGCGTTGGCGCCCGCGGCTGCATCCTGCGAAAAGTCAAGTGTAACGCTCTCGCTGGGCTCCACCATGCCATAAGCGCCCGCAAGGTCGCGAATGCGCGTGTCGGCGCCATAGACCGAATGCATGACCTCCAGGTCGGAGCTCTCATCGGTCGCCTTTTCGAGCGTGCTGGTAAGCTCGGCGTTGCTGTTGAGCACCTGGGCCGTAACGCCGGCGAGCGCCACGCGGGCGACGCCGATCGTCATGAAGATAGCCGCAATGATGCAAAACGTTTTAAGAACGCTCATGAAAACCGGGCTTACCGCCTGGTTTGCCTGACGGCCCGCGCCCGTGTAGACATCAAAGCGCGGCGCGCGCTGCTCACGGGGAGCAACGGGGGCCTGCGGCGTCTCACGATAGGCGGGCATGGCGTTCATATCATAGGCGAGTGCTGCGCTTGAAGTGTTGTAGCCCATGATATGCCGCCTCCCATCCCGAGTACGTTGGTAGTGTGTTTAAGCTTCGTTTATGGTGCGAGCGGGAGGTCCAATATCGCGCGGTCGCGCCTACAGACGCTGCGCCACGCGGATTTTGGCTGATCTCGCCCGAGGGTTGCGCTCAACCTCATCAGGCTGGGCAACCAAGGGTTTGCGGGTGATGACCTTGAGTATCGGCACGTTGCCGCACACGCACACCGGAATCTCCGGCGGACACGTGCACCCCTGGCTCATCTCCTTAAAGTGGTTCTTTACGATACGGTCCTCGAGCGAGTGATACGAGATGACGCAGATACGTCCGCCCGGGTTGAGCCACCTGGTGGCGGCATCAAGCCCTCGTTCGAGCACATCGAGCTCGTGATTGACCTCGATGCGAATGGCCTGGAAACTTTTCTTGGCCGGGTGTCCGCCATGCCGACGAGCGGCAGCCGGGATACCCGCCTTGATGATCTCGACAAATTGGCCGGTGGTTTCGATCGGTTCTTGCTCGCGGCGGCGCACGATCTCGCGCGCAATCTGCGAGGCGAACTTCTCTTCTCCGTAGACGCGTAGAATCCGGGCGAGGTCGTGTTCGTTATAGGTGTTGATGACCTCAGCTGCGTTTAAGGTGTTATTACCCGGATCCATCCGCATGTCCAATGGGGCGTCCTCGTTATACGAAAAGCCCCTGCCAGGGATATCGAGTTGCGGTGACGAAACGCCCAAATCGAACAGGAAGCCATCGACCCCGGGCACCTCGGCCGAGCAAAGCAGCTCGTCCAAGTCGCCGAAGTTGCCCTTCAGCAGCTGGTGCGGAACGCCGGGAACCTCGCGGTCCAGACGGGCACCAGCGGCCTCGAGGGCCATGTCGTCCTGATCGACGCCGAGCAAAAGGCCCGTCTCCCCCACCTGCGCGGCCATCTTTACCGAATGGCCGGCACCGCCAAGGGTGCAATCGCAGACAACGGAGCCGCTCTTTAGCCGCAGCGACTCAAGCACTTCGCCGAGCATGACAGGTTCATGCCGATATTCTTGTGTCAAGATCCCACGCTCCATCCGTTACCCGTGCCTTGCCCTTACGAGAAGAAGAGGTCCAGCAGGGCCTCATCGTCATCGTCCTCATCGGCCGCGGCGCGATCCCAAACCTCAAGGTGGTCGTAGTTGCCCACAACCGTGACCTCGCGGTCGAGGTTCGCCTGCTTGCGGAGAGACTCGGAAAGACCGATACGACCGGCGCTGTCCACGTCCATCGACGTGGTGCGCTTGTTGATCGCCCTCATGAGCTTCTGGTCGTTGATGTCACGCGGGTTAAAACCCTCGTGGCCCTCACGACCCGCGAAGAGTCCTTCGACCCACTTATCGAAGGCCTCGGCAGAGAACACGTACAGAGCATCGACATCCAGGGCTTTGAACACGCGAACGTGCTCTCCAAGCTCCTCGCGAAGGGGTGCAGGCAGGGATAGACGACCTTTTGCATCGAGATTGCGCTCGTATGCACCCGTCATTCCCATGTGCGCCCTCCCCTCGGTTACTCAGATGGCACGTACGCGGGGAACCACCCCGCCTGTCGACGTCATCAATAATATGGGGAACCGCCCCATTTTTCAACACCTTTCCCCACCCCTTCCCCCACCCCGCCCCACCACTCCACCCTCAATATGTTGTTAAACACCCCCGAGCATATGTTCGAAAACACAATATGTTGTGTTTGCAGCAAAGGCGTGATGCCACCTGTAGAACCACGCCCGCGAACCTCAACCTTCAAGTTGACCTTGAGGCGATTTTTACGTCCCTTTACACGCCGTTCACATCGCCCCCAAACTCCCCCACCCACGACACACACGGCCCACCACCGCGTCGGTGTCTGGCGAAAAATGGGACGGGCCCCAGATTGCCCATGCGCGCAAAAGTGCGTCTCGGCAATCTGGGGCCCGTCCCCTTTAATATTTATAAATATGCAGGTCAGCGAGGTGCTAGCGATGTGCCAGCGGGTGCGCCGCCAGATAGACCTCGGTCAGTTGCGTACGATCGACATGCGTGTAGATCTGCGTGGTCGATATATCGGCATGCCCCAAGATCTCCTGTAGCACACGGAGGTCTGCGCCGCCCGCAAGCATATGGGTGGCAAAGGAGTGACGCAGCGTATGGGGATGGAGCCCCACCAGTCCCACCTGGCGCCCGTAGCGCTCACAGATGGCATGGATGCCCTGGCGCGACAGACGGCGGCCGTTCTTATTTAAAAAGACCGCCGAGGTCTCGGTTCCGCGGGCATGGACCGCCAAGCGAGAACGCCCCTCAGTTACATAGAGCGTCAGAGCTCGCGCCGCGCTTCCCACCAGCGGTGACAGGCGTTCCTTTGAGCCCTTACCGCGAACGAGCACAAAGCCATCGTCGATATGGATATCGCCCACATCGAGCCCCACCAACTCGCTCACACGTAAGCCGCATCCGTAGAGCACTTCCAAGATGGCATGGTCGCGCAAGCCCATCTCGCCCTCGGGGAAGTCTTGATCGAGCAGCGCCGAGACATCCTCCACCGATAGATACTCCGGCAAACGCTCAGCCTTTTTAGGCAGGCGCAACGCCGCCGTTGGATTTTGGGCCACAGCCCCATCGCGCACCAAAAAGGCATGCAGGCCCTTCACGGCCGCAAGCGCACGCTCCACCGAGGCATCGGAATAGCCCCCATCGCGACGGTCGGCGACAAAGCCCTCCACGACCCGACGGGTCACCTCTTCAAAAGACACAATACCCGCCCGCTCCAGATAGGCGCAGTACGTCGTCAGGTCACGACGATAGGCCGCAATCGTGTTGCGCGCCAAACCCCGCTCGACCGCGAGGTAATCGAGATACTCCCCCGCCGCCACGGCGAGCGACGAGGGAGTAGCTTCGGTATGTTCCTTATTCGCCGGCACCCTTAGTCCGTAGCGAGGTTCATGGGCGTCACCTGCAGACGGTCGACACCCTCGTGCTGGCCGATCGAAGCGCGTACGAACTCGCGGAACAGCGGCTGCGGGTTGGTCGGGCGGCTCTTGAACTCGGGATGAGCCTGGGTTGCCACATACCACGGATGCACGTCGCGCGGCAGCTCGACCATCTCGACCAGGCGCTCGTCAGGCGACAGACCCGAGATAACCAAACCGGCGTCCTCGAGCTGGTCGCGGAAGGCGTTGTTGAACTCAAAGCGGTGACGGTGACGCTCGTAGACGAGTTCCTCGCCATATGCCTCGCGAGCAAGGGTATCGGCGGCGAGCTTGCACGGATAGGCGCCCAGGCGCATGGTGCCGCCCTTCTCGGTCACGTCCTCCTGCGAGCTCATCAGATCGATGACACTATACGGGCCATCCGGATCGAACTCAGAGGAGCTGGCGCCGGCAAGGCCGACGACATTGCGCGCAAATTCGCACACGGCCACCTGCATACCCAGGCAAATGCCCAGATACGGAATCTTGTGCTCACGGGCAAACTCGGCCGCGAGGATCTTGCCCTCCAGGGCGCGCTTGCCAAAGCCGCCGGGGACCAGGATGCCCGAGGCGTCGCCCAGAACCTCGGAGACATTCTGCTCGTCGAGGCTCTCGCCGTCGACCAGCTGGACGTCCACATGGCGATCGTAGAAGACGCCCGCATGGTGCAGGGCCTCGATAACCGACAGGTACGCATCGGGCAGCTGCGTGTACTTGCCCACGACGGCGATCTTCACCTTGTCGGCGTGATGGTTGGCGTGATTCTGTTTGCGCAGGAACTCGTTCCACTCGCTCATGTCGCGCTCACGCGGGTCCAGACCCAGGCGCTCGCAAATGCGCAGGTCAAAGTCCTGCTCGGCAAGCAGCTGCGGAACATCGTAAATGCTCGCGCAGTCCTCGTTGGTAAAGACGCAATCGGTGTCGACGTCGCAGAAGCTTGCGATCTTTCCGCGGATAGCGTCATCGATATGGTGGTCGGAGCGCAGCACGATAATATCGGGCTGGATGCCAAAGCTGCGGAGCTCCTTGACGGAATGCTGTGTGGGCTTGGTCTTGACCTCGTGGGCGGCGGCGATATAGGGAACGAGCGACACGTGGATGTAGCAGACGTTCTCGGGGCCGGCCTCCTTGCGGTACTGACGGATGGCCTCGACAAACGGCTGGGACTCGATGTCGCCAATCGTGCCGCCCAGCTCGGTGATGACTACATCGGAGCCGGTCTGCTCCTCGATGCGGCGGAACTTGTCCTTAATGGCATTGGTGACGTGGGGAATCACCTGCACGGTACCGCCCAAAAAGTCGCCGCGACGCTCGCGGGCGATTAGGCTTTTGTAGATGGCACCGGTCGTAAAGTTGGAATCGCGGGTCAGGTTCTCATCAATAAAGCGCTCGTAATGACCCAGATCCAGGTCGGACTCGTAACCATCCTCGGTAACGAAGACCTCACCATGCTGGAATGGGCTCATGGTACCGGGGTCGACGTTCAAATACGGGTCGGCCTTCTGCATCGTTACTTTGTAGCCACGCGACTTGAGCAGACGGCCCAGCGAGGCCGCGGTGATACCCTTGCCCAGGGACGAAACCACGCCACCGGTTACGAACACATGCTTGGTCATATTGAGTTACCTGCGCTTCCCGTAGAAGTTGTTTATCCACATCTTACGGGTCTTCATTGTAATACTCGCGCCGCGGACCGTTCGCAATTTTTCTCGCGTGCGATTGCATTTCTCAATCTTGAAACAAAACGCCGCCCGGTTTCCCAGGCGGCGTCACTATGGCAAGGGTTACATGCTGCTATCGATCAGCAACCTCGTCCTCGAGCATTTCTTGAACGAGCATGCCGGTACGGACGCCCTCAAGATACCACTTGCCATGTTCGGTGAGGCAAATGCCATTTGCAAGCTGACCGCCGTCGTCGCTATAACGCGAGACGACATCAATCATGCCTTCGGAATCCAAGCGATCGATTGCGGCGCGGGCACGATACGGCGAAACCCCCACGCGCTCGGCAAGCGTTTTGCGCGAGAAACCATACGGCCCGCCATTGTCTTCGGTTTGCCGGTCGATCTCCATCAACACCAGCACCTCGACACGCTTCATATCGTTGACACTCGCACGACCCTTGCCCGCCATAGCAGCCTCCTCAAACCGAGCACGAGCATCTAACGCGCCGTGCGCGACCGACACACCTCACGATGGCAGGTAATATCCATCATGCGGCATCCCGCTAAGGATGAAACAGTTATGGTTATTGTATACCGCTCAAATTGTTTCTAGGCCGGTAAACAGCTATTTTTCGCCGAAATAGGCGCTTTATTGATCAAAAAGCCGTACCGGGCGCTAACCCGATACGGCCAAAATGCAATGCAATTACCGCGGTGCTTCAAACTTAGCGATGGAAGAAACCGCGGCGCTCAAACTTGGGCTCGCAGCACACGTTGATACCCAGTTTGCGCAGTACCGTCTCGTCCGTCGGCGAGATAATCACGCTAAAAAAGGCATCGCAACCGCGCAGCTGCTCCAGGCCCGAAAGGACGCGAGCGGCCGTCTCACTCGTGGCCGAGGTGATCGACAGCGCCATAAGCGTCTCGTCGGTGTGGAGGCGCGGGTTTTTGCTGCCCAGGAAATGCGTCTTGAGCTTGCTGATGGGCTCGATCGCCTCATCGCTGATAACCTCGAGCTCAAGGTCGACGCCCGAGACGTGCTTGAGGGCGTTCATAATGAGCGAACTTGCGGCGCCCAGGCGCGTGGAGGTCTTACCGGTCACCACGGAGCCATCGGGCATGACCATGGCCCCCACGGGACCACCCGTCAGCTGCTCCCTGGTGAGGGCCGCCGAGCGCGCCGGTGAGTAGTTCTTATCGATGCCGGCTTTCTTCATAATAATCTTGAGACGGTCGACTTGCTCATCGCCCACGCCGGTACGGCGCACATTTTCGACCGCGGTAAAGTAGCGGCGGACGATCTCCATCTTGGAAGCGTCGCGGCAGGCATCGTCATCGGTGATGGCAAAGCCGACCATATTGACGCCCATGTCCGTAGGACTCTGGTAGGGGCTCTTGCCCAGGATCTTTTCCATCAGAGCACGGACCACCGGGAAGGCCTCGACGTCGCGGTTGTAGTTGACCGTGGTCTTGTTATAGGCCTCAAGGTGGAAGGAGTCGATGATATTGGCATCGTCGAGGTCCGCCGTGGCCGCCTCGTAGGCGATGTTGACCGGATGCGTGAGGGGAAGGTTCCAGACCGGGAAGGTCTCGAACTTGGCATAGCCGGCGGCCGTGCCATGCTTGTGCTCGTGATAGAGCTGAGACAGGCAGGTGGCAAGCTTGCCCGAGCCAGGACCGGGGGCAGTGACCACGACGAGCGGTCGGGTGGTCTCGACAAACTCATTCTTGCCGTAGCCATCGTCGGACACGATCAGATCGACATCGTGCGGATACCCCTCGATGGGATAGTGCAGCTTGGCGGGAATACCGAGCGCGTTCAGGCGGTTGCGGAACACATCGGCAGCGGGCTGGCCGGCGTACTGGGTGATGACCACAGCCGCGACAGCAAAGCCGTTGCCGCGGAACAGGTCAACCAGGCGCAGCACATCCTCGTCATAGGTAATGCCGAGGTCACCACGAGCCTTGTTTTTCTCGATGTGGTTCGCGTTGATCGCGATGATAACCTCGACATCGTCGGCGATGCTCTTGAGCATGCGGAACTTGCTGTCCGGTTCAAAACCCGGCAGCACGCGGCTCGCATGATAGTCATCGAACAGCTTACCGCCAAACTCCAAATAGAGCTTGCCACCAAACTGCGAGATGCGCTCCTTAATGTGAGCAGCCTGCAGCTCGATATACTTCGCGTTGTCGAAACCCTGGCGCATGTATGGCTCCCGTCCCGTTTCCAATTAATGTTCTAGGCGATTATAACGGAGCAGACCCTCCCCAACGCCCAAGCAATCAACTGGCACCAACCAAACACGCCATCGATAAGTTGCGGTGAAATAGTTCCCGTTTAACCCCTCAAGACGGCCAAACAGGAACTATTCCACCGCAACTTCCCCTTTTTGGTTCAAACAAACCTGGCCTTTGTATCAATAATGGAAACGTCGCAGGTTGAGCATAAGCCAGCGAAAGCCCGCCAGAGTAGGCAAAGCGCCCTCTGCACCAACAATGGAAAGCGCCGCAGGCAGAGGACGGACAGCGAGCGCCGTCCAGAACGTACAAGTTGGCATGAAAAAGGCGAGGCATAGACCTTTTGGTCATGCCTTGCCTTTTGAATGACAAATTGTCGTTCTGGACGGCGCGTAGCGTCGACCGGTTCCGCGGTTTGGTAAAACGCCGGAACACAAGAGCGCCCCCTCCCGCGCACGGAACGGAAGGGGGCTAAAGGTAGGAGTCTACCGGTGGGTTGACCCCACCGGACAGACGATGACCAGGTGATCCTTTACAGGATCGTTAAGGTTTCCGTGGGGTACCCGTTGGGTACTTAGAGCAACACGCAGGCGACGGTCAGGATGATGGCGCAGACGACGGAGAGCGCGACGATGAGCTTAAGGGCAAACTTGAGCCAGGTCGTCCACTCGATCTTGGCCAGGGCGAGACCGCCCATGATGGCGCCGGAGGTCGGGGTGAACAGGTTCACGACACCGATGGCGGCGGAGAAGATCATGACCATGACCTCGGGCGAGAAGCCGAGCTTAACAGCCAGCGGTCCCATGATGGGCATGGAGACGGTGGCCATACCGGAGGTCGAGGGGATCAGGAAGGACAGGCCGAAGTAGACCAGGAAGCTCATGGGAGCGAAGATCACACCGGACAGGCCAGCCAGGGCATTGGCGGCAGCGTCGAGGACGTAGACGTCGAGGCCGGTGTTAGCCATGAGGACGGAGATACCACGAGCGAGGGCGATGACGAGAACAACGGACATCATGTCGGCAGCGCCGGTGATGAAGGTGTTGACGATCTGCTTCTCGGACAGGCCACCGATGATACCGATCAGGACGGCCATGAGGAAGAACCAGGTGGAAGCCTCGTCGAAGTACCACTGGCCAATGGGCAGGCCGGTGATCAGGGCAGACCAGCCCTGGACGACGGCGTTACCGTCGGCATCGTAGACAGCGCCAGCGTCAAAGAAGTTGGCGACGCCCTCGTTGAGGTCGGCCAGCGGGATGAAGCCGACGATCATGACGACGAAGGTGAAGGCAAAGGCGATCAGAACACCCTTCTGACGACCGGTGAGCTTGACCTCATTGTGAACCTCGGAAGCAGCCTTGCCGTGAGCCTCTTCGGCGTCCTTGAGCTCCTGCATCGACAGGATGGTGGAACCCTTGTCAGCCTTGACCTTCTTGGCATAGCTCATGACGAAGAAGATGGACATAGCAGTGGTAACAATCCACAGGACGGCACCGAGGCCGATGATGATGGACTGGTTGACCTCAATGCCAACGCCGGTCAGAGCGTCGACGGCAGCGCCGACGGCGAACGGGTTAACCGTGGAGCCCAGGCAGCCGCAGCCAGCGCCGAGCAGGACGGTGGCGGCACCGACCATCGGGTCGAAGCCAGCGGCCATCATGGTAGCGGCAAGCAAGGCGTAGAAGGGAACGGTCTCCTCGCACATACCATAGGTGGTACCACCGAGGGAGAAGATGAGCATCAGCACGGGAATGAGCATGATCTCATTACCCTTAAGCTTCTGCACCAGGACGGCGATGCCGTTGTCCAGGGCGCCGGTCTCGGTCATCATGCCGAGGAAGCCGCCCAGGATCATAACGAAGAGGCAGACGGGCAGAGCGTCAGCGAAGCCCTTAATCGGGGCGGTGCAGAAATCGCTCAGACGGGCGGCAGTAACCGCGCCACCGGACGTGCCGGAGACGATAACGGTAATCACTGCGACAATTGCCAGCAGAGCAAGAAGAATGGTGAACGATGAAGGCATACCGCGCTTTTTCTTAGCGGTCTCAGTCATAGTTCTCATCCCCCCTTCATAAATCATTTACTGATCTCGCCCGAAGCGGCTCTTCCGTGCCGTGCCTGCCGCCTGGTGCGAGATATTTACCAGACAAAGCCGCTCGGGGTGTGCAGCAAGACACCCCGAGCGAGATGCTAGATGCTCTTACTTGAGCGTGGCGTACATGACAGCCTTGATGGTGTGCATGCGGTTCTCGGCCTCGTCGAAGACCTTGGAAGCGGGGCTCTCGAAGACCTCGTCGGTGACCTCCTGCTCGGTGATGCCGAACTGCTCGCACTTCTCGGCGCCAATGGTGGTGTTGGTGTCGTGGAAGCTGGGCAGGCAGTGCAGGAAGATGGCGCCCGGGTTGGCCATAGCCATGACCTCGGAGGTAACACGATACGGGGTGAGCTGAGCGATACGCTCGGCCCAGACCTCGTCGGGCTCGCCCATGGAGACCCACACGTCGGTGTAGATAACGTCGGCACCGGTGACGCCGTCCTTGACGTCGGTGGTCAGCTTGATGGTGCAACCGTTGGCCTCGGCGATGGGCTTGCAGGCCTCGATGACGTCGTCGGCGGGCATGCACTCCTCGGGGCCGCAGGCCACGAAGTTCATGCCGAGCTTGGAGCAGACGACCATGAGGGAGCGAGCGACGTTGTTCTTGCAGTCGCCCATGAAGACGAGGGTCTTGCCCTTGATGTCGTAGTTGAAGTTCTCCTGGACGGTCAGGATATCGGCGAGCATCTGGGTGGGATGCCACTCAGTGGTCAGGCCGTTCCACACGGGCACGCCGGACTTAGCAGCGAGCTCCTCGACGTCGTCCTGGGCAAAGCCACGGAACTCGATGCCGTCATACATGCGGCCGAGAACGCGGGCGGTGTCCTCGA
Source organism: uncultured Collinsella sp. (assembly GCA_958429025.1). GTDB lineage: Bacteria > Actinomycetota > Coriobacteriia > Coriobacteriales > Coriobacteriaceae > Collinsella. Next base: position 54,552 of record CAUAIH010000004.1, read on the forward strand.
TGGACTCCTTCTTGCCCATCTGCGACGAACCGGGATCGAGATAGGTCACGCCCATGCCCAGGTCCATGCCGCCGACCTCGAAGGCGCAGCGGGTACGAGTGGAGGTCTTCTGGAAGAGCAGAACGATGTTCTTGCCCTCGAGATAGCGATGCGGAACGCCAGCGCGCTTCATATCCTTGAAGTTCTTGGAGAGCTTGAGCAGGTACTCGATCTCCTCGGTGGTGAGGTCGAGAAGCTTGAGGAAGCTACGGCCGGAGAGGTTAACACCCATGGTTCGATTCCTTTCGAAGAAATGAATTACGTAAGTATCAGTGTTGCCCGTTTAACGGGCGAAGCCGGTGCGGTTGTAGGGGGACCGCACCGGAAACGGAAAGACTTAGAGGTCCTCGCGCCAGAAGGGCATGCTCATGCAGCGCGGGCCGCCGCGGCCGCGGGAGAGCTCGGCGGAGGGCACGACGAGAAGGTCCAGGCCCTCCTTGTACAGCACGTCGTTGGTGACGGTGTTGCGGGCGTAGACGCAGATCTTGCCGGGCTCGACGCACAGGGTGTTGGAGCCGTCGTTCCACTGCTCGCGGGAGGCCGCGATCGGGTCGCCGCCGCCGCAGGGGATCAGCTTGACCTGGTCGACGCCGGTGGCGTCCTCCAGGACGTGCTCGAGGGTGTCCTCGATCAGGCGGATGTTCACGTCGCCCGGGTTCTTGCCGGCGGTCAGCTCGTAGACGCGCAGGGTGCCCATGATGGCGGGGTGGATCGTGAACTTATCGACGTCGATCTGGGTGAAGACCGTGTCGAGGTGCATGAAGGCGCGCGAGACCGGGATGTCGAAGGCCAGGATGCGCTCGACCTTGGAGTCGGAGTTCCAGAAGATGTTCTGGGCCATGATGTCGATCGCGGCGGCCTGGGTGCGCTGGGAGATGCCGACGGCGAGGGTCTTCTCGTTGATGTTCAGCACGTCGCCGCCCTCGGTGTGGAACTGGCAGTCGCGGCGGAAGTACAGCGAGACGTCCTTGTAGTCGGGGTGGTACTTGAAGACGTACTTGCCGTACAGGGTCTCGCGGTTGCGGGTGACCGAGTACATGCGGTTGAGGTTGACGCCCTCGCCGACGACCGCGAACGGGTCGCGGGTGAAGTAGAGGTTGGGCATCGGGTCGATGATCAGGTCGGACTCGGACTCGGAGTTGACCAGGGAGTCGAGGGTCGTGGACGCCGTGAGGGGCATGTCGATCTCGGACTTGGTCATGCCGGCCATGGTCTTCTTGACGAACTCGAGGTTGTCCTCGATGGAGTCCAGCTTCTCGCGGACGATCTGCGGCATGTGCTGGCCGCGGATGCCTGCCTCGGCGATGTACTGGTCGGTGAACTCGGCGCGGGCGCCGGGGACCTGGTCGAACACCTCGGCGACGAGGTTCTCGAGATAGAGGACCTCCACGCCCTGGTCCCTCAGGATCTGGGCGAAGGTGTCGTGCTCCTGCTGCGCGACCTCCAGGAACGGGACGTCGTCGAACAGGAGTCGCTCGAGCTCGTCGGGCGGCAGGTTGAGGAGCTCGTCGCCGGGACGGTGCAGGCAGACCTTCCTGAGCTTGCCGATCTCGGAAGGCACGTGCAGACCTTTCGTCATGGCCTCCTACCTTTCTTTCGGGCCCTTGTCAGGGCCGATTCGTTAGCGCCCCTCCGTGTGAGGCGTTATTGCTGACGACATATTTATATCCAAAATCAGCTCATACTTCCACCTTGCCCCCGAACGGTTTTTTATAGGGGGTGAACGGCATACACATATACTTCATGCATGGCACACTTCATCTTAATAAAGCGTATTTACGTGCTTAAACGCGTTTTCAATCCTAAAATCAAATGGAACTAAACTTTGCTAAACCACCCTCATATTGCATATTTCCAATAAAGCTATGAATAGAATTAGCGGTTCATACCGTGTCTCAACCATTTTCATTTTTATTCAGAAAAAAGTTTGTCCTATTCATTTCTGGTAAATAAATTACCGTTTACCAGACGCTTGATACCGTTCACCGGAAACTCAGTATAAGGCCCAGCGGATACCGACTCGCTTTACGGCTCCATTTGTAACAACTTGACTTCTCGGTATAGAAAAACGGACCCGCTTCACTAGGGAAACGGGTCCGTTTTCGATTATCTTCGGCTAATTTGGATAAGGCCCTCGAAGATCATCGGAATCCTAGCGATCGAACTCCGCCAGTGCCTCGCCCAAAAGCCTCAGGCCCTCGCGCAGAACGTCCTCGCTCGCGCAGTAGCCCAGGCGTGCGCCGCAGGGAAGCTCAAAGCGGCTGCCGGGTACCAGCAGCACTCCCCTCTCGGACAGCAGGCGCTTGCAGAACTCCTCGTCGTCCTCGGGAATATCAAGCTGGATAAACGAGGTGGACACGCCCTGCGGCGCCGTCCAGGAAACGCGGTGCTGCGTATCGATCCAAGCCTGCGCGATATCGCGGTTGCCAAACACGATCTTGCGATTGCGCTCAAGGATCTTGTCCTTGTGCTCAAGCACATAGGTCGCCAGGGCATCGTTGAACACGCCGCCGCAGATCATGGTGTAATCGCGATAGGTGCGGATGCGGCTGGATATCTCTTCGTCTGCCACGACCCAGCCCACGCGGGCCGCAGGCGTCGAATAGGTCTTGGACACCGAGTTGGTGACAATGGCATTCTCGTACACGTCAGCCATCGACATAAAGGCCTCGGTGTTCTCAAGCGGCAGATACACCTCGTCGCACAGCACGTAGGCGCCCACCGAACGGGCGATCTCGGCAATCTGGCCGAGCATATCGGCATCGAGCACCGTACCGATGGGGTTCGATGCGTTGTTGATGCAGATGAGTCTGGTGTTGGGGCGCACCAAGCGCTTGAGTTCCTCGATATCGGGCTTCCAGCCGAGTTCCTCGCGAAGCTCCCAATACTCGACCTCGGCGCCCAGCGTGCGCGGAATCTCGTAGAGCGGCGCGTAGGTGGGCCACTCGGCGATAACATGGTCGCCGGGCTCGACCACAGCCATGATGGCGTTGAGGTTAGCGCCCGTGCAGCCATTGGTCTGCAGAATGTGATCGGGATTGACCTCCCGACGATACAGCTTGGCAACCTCGGCCTTAAACTCCGGCGAGCCCTCGATCCAGCCGTAGTTCATCTTCTCGCGATCCAGGCGCTCGTAGAACGTGGCACCATCTTGATCGTCGAGCGCGCGCAGCTCGCCCATGGTAAGCGACGAAATCGTCGACTGGGCGATATCCCACGTAGCGCTCTTCTCCCAAACGTTAAGCCATTCCTCAACGCCGATCGTCTTGATATCCATGGCCAAGCTCCTTACAAAAGCAGTCATCCAATCGTGTTGACGTTCCTCATACAAGAATGGGGCGGTGCGAATACCCGCACCGCCCCAATGGGAGACATCTAATGGCAGCTAGATGTATGTATTAAGACCTGTACGGGTCCTTGAAGACCTTAGAGGTCCTCGCGCCAGAAGGGCATGCTCATGCAGCGCGGGCCGCCGCGGCCGCGGGAGAGCTCGGCGGAGGGCACGACGAGAAGGTCCAGGCCCTCCTTGTACAGCACGTCGTTGGTGACGGTGTTGCGGGCGTAGACGCAGATCTTGCCGGGCTCGACGCACAGGGTGTTGGAGCCGTCGTTCCACTGCTCGCGGGAGGCCGCGATCGGGTCGCCGCCGCCGCAGGGGATCAGCTTGACCTGGTCGACGCCGGTGGCGTCCTCCAGGACGTGCTCGAGGGTGTCCTCGATCAGGCGGATGTTCACGTCGCCCGGGTTCTTGCCGGCGGTCAGCTCGTAGACGCGCAGGGTGCCCATGATGGCGGGGTGGATCGTGAACTTATCGACGTCGATCTGGGTGAAGACCGTGTCGAGGTGCATGAAGGCGCGCGAGACCGGGATGTCGAAGGCCAGGATGCGCTCGACCTTGGAGTCGGAGTTCCAGAAGATGTTCTGGGCCATGATGTCGATCGCGGCGGCCTGGGTGCGCTGGGAGATGCCGACGGCGAGGGTCTTCTCGTTGATGTTCAGCACGTCGCCGCCCTCGGTGTGGAACTGGCAGTCGCGGCGGAAGTACAGCGAGACGTCCTTGTAGTCGGGGTGGTACTTGAAGACGTACTTGCCGTACAGGGTCTCGCGGTTGCGGGTGACCGAGTACATGCGGTTGAGGTTGACGCCCTCGCCGACGACCGCGAACGGGTCGCGGGTGAAGTAGAGGTTGGGCATCGGGTCGATGATCAGGTCGGACTCGGACTCGGAGTTGACCAGGGAGTCGAGGGTCGTGGACGCCGTGAGGGGCATGTCGATCTCGGACTTGGTCATGCCGGCCATGGTCTTCTTGACGAACTCGAGGTTGTCCTCGATGGAGTCCAGCTTCTCGCGGACGATCTGCGGCATGTGCTGGCCGCGGATGCCTGCCTCGGCGATGTACTGGTCGGTGAACTCGGCGCGGGCGCCGGGGACCTGGTCGAACACCTCGGCGACGAGGTTCTCGAGATAGAGGACCTCCACGCCCTGGTCCCTCAGGATCTGGGCGAAGGTGTCGTGCTCCTGCTGCGCGACCTCCAGGAACGGGACGTCGTCGAACAGGAGTCGCTCGAGCTCGTCGGGCGGCAGGTTGAGGAGCTCGTCGCCGGGACGGTGCAGGCAGACCTTCCTGAGCTTGCCGATCTCGGAAGGCACGTGCAGACCTTTCGTCATGGCCTCCTACCTTTCTTTCGGGCCTTTCGGCCGAATCTCTCAGCGCCCTTCCATAGCGGACGCTGCTTGCTGACAGCACTAGTTATATCCAAATTCCACCCGCAATTCCACCTCGCCCCCGAACGGTCAACAAAGTGCGATGAACGGTATATCGCATATGATTCCCCCATAATGCACTTCAGCGTTCTAAAGTAGCTTTTCAAAGGTAAATGCTCTTTTTTCCTAAAAACTATTTGCAATTGCATCTCTAAACTTTTGATTCAGAATTGCATAGCTAAATCGGTTTTATGTATATAAATGATGTTTGTTTACGTTTCCGCCTGCATTCAATGATATTCAGCTATCCATCATTCTTATTCACACTTACGTACCAGTTGAGTGAGGATATAGACCGCTTGCAGACGAGCAGGACGTCAGTCCTATGACTTGTCAGCGTAAGAAGTAGGTAAAGATACCGTTCACGCGATACGTCCGTGCCAGCGGTCGACTAAATTGAGACAATAGTGATTAGTGTTAGGCTACCGTCCCTTGTGGGGACTGAACGGACAGATGCATATGCCGAGCAAAATCGAAAAGAAGCAAGCCGCCGCAAAGCTGCGCAAACCGCCGCGCGACTTCTCGTACACGCAAAACCGAGAGCTCAGCTGGCTACGCTTTGACAACCGCGTGCTCGACGAAGCCTTCGACGAAACCGTTCCGTTATTCGAGCGACTAAAGTTCGTCTCGATCTTCGAGTCCAACCTCGACGAGTTCCTTATGGTGCGCGTGGGCGGCCTGTCCGATCTGGCGGAGCTCAAAAAACAACCTGTCGACAACAAGAGCAATATGACCGCCTCCGAACAGGTCGATGCTGTCATGGCCGAAATGCCCGGGCTCCTTACCCGTTGGGAGTCCATCTTTAAGAGCATCGAGGGCAAGCTCGACACCTTGGGCGTTCACCGCGCCCGCATCGATTCGCTTACGCCCGAGGAGCGCACCTTTGTAACCCGCTACTTCCAGGCCTACGTGTCACCGGTCATCTCGCCGCTGGTCATCGATCCTCGCCACCCCTTCCCCAACCTGCGCAATGGCGCGCTCTATCTGGCCTGTGGTCTGGACGGTGCCACCGACGAGGAGAGCCTGCTGGGCCTTATCGAGATTCCCGCCTCGATGAACCGCGTGGTCGAGATCCCCTCGCCCACCGGCACCTACTCCTACATCTTGCTCGAGGACGTCATCCTCGCCTGCCTGGACAGCTGCTTTGGCTCCTATAAGCCGCTGGATCGTGCGCTGATCCGCGTCACCCGCAACGCTGACATCGATCCGGACGGCGAGGGCGTCGAGGAGGAAGAGGACTACCGCCAGCACATGAAGCGCATTCTCAAGAAGCGCCTGCGCCTGCAGCCGGTAGTGCTCGCGGTCTCGGGATCGCTCGAGAAGGCGACGCTCAAGACTATCCGCAAGGCGCTCGAGCTTTCGCGTCGCTCGGTCTTTACCTGCGATATCCCGCTCAACCTGGGCTACGTCTTTGGCATTGAGGGCAAGATTCCCGAGCACCTGCGCAACGAGCTGCTCTTTACGCCGTTTAAGCCGCAGCCCAATCCCACCATCGACATGACCCGCTCCATCCGCGAGCAGGTGCTGCAGCACGACAAGCTGCTCTTCTACCCTTACGAGGCCATGAACCCGTTCTTGGACCTGGTGCACGAAGCAGCCTACGACCCCGAGTGCATCTCGTTGCGCATCACGCTCTACCGCGTGGCCAAGCAGAGCCGCCTATGCGAGTCGCTGATCGATGCTGCCGAGAACGGCAAAGAGGTCACGGTGCTCATGGAGCTCCGCGCACGCTTTGACGAGCAGAACAACATCGAGTGGGCCGAGCGCCTGGAAGAGGCCGGCTGCACCGTCATCTATGGTTCCGAGGGCTTTAAATGCCACTCAAAGATCTGCCAGCTCACCTATCGCGAGGGCATGGCGCTAACGCGCCTCACACTTTTGGGCACCGGCAACTTTAACGAGAAGACGGCCAAACTCTACAGCGACTTTATGCTCATGACAGCCCATCCCGGCATCGGCGAGGACGCCAACCTGTTCTTCCGCAACCTGTCGCTGGGCAACCTGCGCGGCGACTACCGCTTCCTGGGTGTGGCGCCCGTCGGACTGAAACCGCTCATCATGCGCGGGCTTGACCGCGAGATCCAGCGCGCCCTTGCCGGCGAGCCCGCCCGCGTGTTCTTTAAGCTCAACTCGCTGACCGACCGCGAGGTTATCGACAAGATCGCCGAGGCATCGTGTGCCGGCGTGCGCGTAGACATGATCATCCGAGGCATCTCGTGCCTCAAGCCCGGTGTTCCGGGCAAGACCGAGAACGTGCATGTCCGCTCCATCGTCGGACGCTTTTTGGAGCACGCGCGCGTCTATGCTTTCGGCGTGGACTCGGACATGATTTACCTGAGCTCGGCAGACATGATGACGCGCAACACCGAGCACCGCGTGGAGATTGCCTTCCCCGTGCTCGACCCCACCTGCCGCGCCCTGGTACACGAGTGCATGGGCATGCAGCTGCAGGACAACGTGAAGGCCCGCAGCCTCACGAGCGACGGCACCTGGGTCCCCGTGGAGTGTGCAGAGGGTGAGAAACCCTTCAACTCGCAGGAAGCTCTACTGGAGCGTGCCTATCGCAACGCCGAGGCCGCCGCGCAGCAGCGCGCACAGGAGAAGGAACGTGTGGCCGAAGAAGCTATTCAGGACGAGGTTGAACATGGGGCAGCCGCCAAACCGGAAGCGGTTGCCGCTCCCCCGGTGAATGAGCCCGAGGCTGCCGCAGAGCCCGCCATGGAGAAAGCGCCCGAGCCCGCTACCGCGACTCCGGAGCCCGCCGCCGAGGCAAAGCCCGCCCCAGCTCCTGATCCGCAGCCGACCACACCCAAGGTCCAAGAGGTCCAGGCGACCGTCATTGAGCCCGAGCCTGCACCTGCGCCTCAGCCCGAGCCGCAGGTCACCAAGCCCGTATCCGAGACGAGCGCCCGTCGCGATAAGCCCGCCGGCAAGACCAAGGCCATCGAGCGCCATCGCCCCGGTCGCGTGCGCATGGGCCTGGGCCTGATCGGCCTGGGTCTTAAGACGCTCATTACCGGCAAGACGAAATAGTCGTTTGTAGAAGCGCCCCGTATTTGAGGAATGCCCCAGATACGGGGCGCTTTTCCCTGCTACCATGGTTGCGAACAAAACCGCGAATGGCAGGCAGGAATATGAAGCTCACCATAGAATCGATGACGTACGGCACCGACGGTCTGGCACATGCCGACAACGGCAAGGCCGTCTTTGTGCAGGGCGCCGTGGCAGGCGACACCGTCGAAGCCGAGGTCGTGCAGGACGGCAAGTCGTTTATGCGCGCCCGCACGACCGAGATTCTGGAGCCGAGCCCCGATCGCATTCAGCCCCCCTGCCCCTTCGTGGGCATCTGCGGTGGTTGTTCGTGGGGCAATCTCTCACGCACGGCACAGCTCGCCGCCAAGGAGCAAAACCTGCGCTCCACGCTCGAGCGCATCGGCAAGTTCGCTCCTGAGCAGGTCGATGAGTTGGTACAGCCCATCTGCCACACCAAGGACGACTGGGGCTACCGCAATAAAATCGAGCTCGAACCGACCGTCGTCAACGGTCGCGTGCGCCTTGGCATGCACGGTGTCGACCCCAGCAAAATCGTGACCGTCGATATGTGTCCGCTGTTCGATAAGCGCTTCCCGAAGGCACTCAAATCGGTCGTCGGCGCACTTAACTATCTAAGCGGCAGCCATGACTTGGGGCTCGAACGCGTGGGCATTCGCGCATCGCGCCGCACCAAGGCACTCGAGGTCGCACTCTGGACGCCGACAGGCTCTTTTCCGCGCTCGCAGGTCTCCCGCGTGCTGGCGGACGCCGCTCATCCCACGAGCGTCGTGCGCGTGATGAGCAAGGGCGAAAAGAAGGCCCGCCGTGTCTCCAAGGTCGAAATGCTCGCCGGAGAGGGCTCATGGACCGAGAATATCGCCGAGGGTCAGATGCGCTTGTCTGCCCCGTCTTTTTTCCAGGTCAACACCAAGGGCGCCGAGATTTTGATCGAGCTCGTTATGGAGGCGCTCGATCCGCAGGAAGACGAGCTTGCCGTGGACCTGTACTGCGGTGCCGGCACCTTTACCTTGCCGCTCGCCCGCCGCTGCGACTTTGTCGCCGCCGTCGAGGCCTACGGCCCGGCCGTGCGCGACCTGCGTCGCAACCTGGAGATCAACAAGCTCGATAACGTCGACGTCATCGGCGGCGATGCCGTGCGCGAGTTCCCCGACCAGGACGCCGATGTCCTGGTGGTCGACCCACCACGCGCGGGCTTGGCGCCCGAGGCCATCGACCTCATCGCCAGCACGAGTGCGCGCGATGTCGCCTATGTGAGCTGCGACCCTGCCACCCTGGCGCGCGATCTCAAGCGCTTTGTCGAGGAAGGCACCTTCTCCCCCGTCAAGATCACACCGGTCGATCTGTTCCCGCAAACCTTCCACTGCGAAACCGTCGTCCACCTCAAGCGCAACTAGACTGTTTGCCCAAGGCCACGCCCGATGATTTTTCTGGGACGGGGATTAAATAATCAATTTGCACCGAATGATTATTTAATCCCCGTCCCGAAATTGAACCGCCCCCTCATTTCTTGAACATTAAAAATGGGGGCTTCTTTATGGACGGGAGAGTCAGGCACGACGCCACGCTGAGGACTCTTGCAGCAGAGCTTTGCGACAGGGGGTACGGGCGCGCCGAAGGGTGCCCGGACCCGGCCGGGGCCGGCGGCGTGCGAGAGCAAGCTCATGCGACGGAGCTGCTGCCGGGGCGCCTGAAGGACGAATTCTACAGGAACCGGACGTGGCGGAGCTTCGAGGAGTTCAAGCGGGACCTCGAAGCCTATACCGTTCACTGGAACAAGAGGAGGAGGCGGGCTAAGCAAAAGGGGCTGACCCCGGAGGAGTTCCGGAATCAGTCCCCATGTGCGGCATAGGCCGCTAATTGACCCGTCCAAGTATCGGGGCGCAGTTCATTTCAGCGCCGCCCGAGAAAGCTAAACGCCTTCTGGCAGGTTGTCCCGGGCCGAGGGCGGCCACCTTGATCGCCCTCGGCCCTCACCCACCTCAACTGCTCCTCAATTACATGGAGCTGGTCGAGAAGAGGCGCAAGCTAGCGGGCGCCTTCCTCTTCGTCGTTGGGCCGGTAGGTGATGAACTCGATAACAAAGGCCAGGACGGCAGAGACGAGCGAGGCGATGATCGCGAAGATCATGTGAGAGATCCCGGCGCCACCAGGGGTCCCGTCGATGAAGTTGAGCAGGTTGAAGACGCCGAGGCCGCCCGAGATGTACATGAGGGCGCCCGTCATTCCCACGATGGCGCCGCCAACGGCGGAACTCAGGCATGCCACGACGAATGCGCGCTTGTTGGGCAGGGCGATGCCGTAGATGCCCGGCTCGGTGACGCCGAAGAAGAAGGCGGAGATCATCGCGGGAAGGGCGATGCCGCGGAAGCGCTCGTCCTTGTTTCTGAGGTACATGGCAAAGATGACCGCTCCGAGCGCGAACCCGTGGCCGATGGTGGCGGCGAGCACGCTGTCGTGGCCGAGGGTGTTTAGGTTCATGATGGAGATGGGGATGAGGCTCCAGTGGAAGCCAAAGATGACGAGGCACATCCACAGTCCGCCGACCAGGGCGCTGCCCAGGACGGAACCAACCACGGGAAGCTGGAAGATGAACGAGAACGCCGCGCTCAGCAGGTTGGTGATGAGGGTTGCCACCGGGCCGATGACGAGGTAGCCCAAGACGATGGAGACCGTCATCGTGGCGAGCGGTACGAGGAACATCTTGAGCGCAGTCGGCATCCAGCTCTTGAGCCAGCGCTCAAGGATAGAGCCGAACCACACCATGAGAAGGACGGGGATCACCGAGCTCACGTAGCCGGACACGGGCATGATGATGGGGACCCCGAGGGCGGTGGCGTACCACGAGAACGTGCCGGCCACGCCGAGGTCGATGCTGCCGAGCGCCTCGCCCGAGGTCAGGGCGACCATCGTCGGGTAGAGGAGCGCCACGCCGATTGCCACGCCAGTGAACTCGTTCATGCGGAACTTGCGCGCGGCACTGAACGCCAGGGCGACGGGAAGGAAGTAGAAGAAGCCGTCAGCCACGGTGTAGAGCAGCGTGTAGAGGCCGTCGTTTGCAAAGGCCGAGACGAAGTAGGTGATGAGGGCAAGCAGTCCCTTCATGATGCCTGCGGCGGCAAGCGGTCCCAGGATGGGCTGGAAGATGCCAGAGATGAGGTCGATGATGACGGAGGCAACGGTCTTATCGCCCTGGGGCTCGTCGTCGGCGCTTGCGCCGCCCGAGAAGTTGCCGGCCTCCATGACCGCGTCGTAGACGTCTTCGACGATGTTACCCACGACCACCTGGTACTGGCCGTTGGCCTGGATGACCTGGATGACGCCCTTGAGGGTCTCAATCTTGGCCGTGTTGGCGCGGGACTCGTCCTTGAGCTTGAAGCGCACGCGCGTGATGCAGTGCGCGACGCTGGCGACGTTCTCGGCGCCGCCTACGTTCTCGAGTATGGATCTGGCCAGGTCGTCGTATTTTTCTGCCATTATTATCTCCTTAGTGATATTGCCCGGGCGGCTAGCCCAGGTCGCCTCCGTTGGTGGCGATGGCCTGTTGATACCAGTAGAAGCTCTTCTTGCGCCTGCGCTCGAGCGTGCCGTTGCCCAGGTTGTCGCGGTCCACGTAGATGAAGCCGTAGCGCTTCTCCATCTCGCCGGAGCCCGCGCTCACGAGGTCGATCGGCCCCCAGGTGGTGTAGCCGAGCATCTCGACGCCGTCCTGCTCGATGGCGTCGCGCATGGCCTCGATGTGCTCGCGCAGGTAGGCGATGCGGTAGTCGTCCTCGATCGTGCCGTCGGGAAGCACCTCGTCATAGGCGCCGAGGCCGTTCTCCACCACAAAGAGCGGCTTCTGGTAGCGGTCCCAGAGGTCGTTGATCGTGATGCGGAATCCCAGCGGGTCGATGACCCAGCCCCAGTCGCTCGTGCGCACGTAGGGGTTCTCCACGCCGGCGAAGGCGTTGCCCTCGGCGACGCCGCCCACGGAGTCGGGGTCGCCCGCGGTGCAGCGCGAGGAGTAGTAGCTAAACGAGATGAAGTCGACGGTGTTCTCCGCAAGGATGCGCTCGTCCTCGGCGGTCATGCCCACGTCGATGCCCTCGCGCTCGAGCATCTTGAGCGCGTAGCCGGGGTAGCGACCGCGCGCCTGCACGTCCACGAAGAAGAGGTCCTCCTGGTTCTTGACCTGCGCCGCGCGAACGTCCTCGGGACGACAGGAGTAGGGGTAGTAGCTTCCCGCGGCGAGCATGCAGCCCACCCTGTTCTCCGGATCGACCTCGTGGGCGATCTTGGTGGCCCAGGCGCTCGCCACGAGCTCGTTGTGCGCGGCGCGGTACTCGGCCTCGCGGGCATTCTCCCCGGGCTCGAGGACGATGCCGGCACCCATGAAGGGACGGTGCAAGATCATGTTCATCTCGTTGAACGTGATCCACCAGCGCACGAGGCCGCGGTAGCGGTTGAAGAGCACCGTCACAAGCCGCTTGTAGAGCTCGATAAGGGTGCGGTTTCGCCAGGCGCCGTACTTCTTGACGAGGTGGATGGGGCAGTCGAAGTGCGTGATGGTCACGAGGGGCTCGATCCCGTGCTCGCGGCAGCAGCGGAACACGTCCTCGTAGAAGGCGAGCCCGGCCTCGTTGGGCTCCTCCTCGTCGCCATTGGGAAAGATGCGGCTCCAGGCGATGGAGAGGCGAAAGACCTTAAAGCCCATCTCCGCGAAGAGGGCTATGTCCTCGCGGTAGTGGTGGTAGAAGTCGATGCCCGTCTGGGCCGGGTAGTAGTACCCGGGCTCAAAGTCGAGCATGCGCCTCAGGCCGCGGCTTACGTCGTTGCGCTCCGGCCCGTGTGGGATGACGTCGACGTTGGCAAGGCCGCGGCCGCCCTCGTCATAACCTCCCTCGCATTGGTTGGCGGCGGTGGCTCCTCCCCAAAGGAACCCTTTTGGAAATGGCATGGTGCCTCCTTCTCTCTGGCGCCCCCATCTCTGCGGGGGACGCTTTATAACGTCCTTGCGGCCTCGCGCGCCGGGCCCGTGGCCCTTTCCCTGATGCGCGCGGGCCGCCTGTGAAGGGGTGACTAGCTGACGGCTTGTCCTGCGGCGGCGCGACGTGCCTCCCGGCCTCCAAGCAGGGAGGGGACTTGTGCCAGGCACACGCCGGCGAGGATGATGGCGACGCCCAGCCACTCGACGACGCCGAGCGGCTCGCCGAGGACGATCATGGCGATGAACAGGCCGGCGGGGAGTTCCGCGGCGGCCATGACAGTGGAGAGGCCCGCGGGCAGGTGCGGAGAGCCCATGCCGAAGAGCAGGACCGGGCAGAGCATGCCAAAGAAGCCGGCGATGACGGCAAAGGGCAGGATGCCCTGGGCGAGGACGCCCGAGACGACGTAGTCCGGGCACACCGTGAGCGACATGACCACGGAACCCGCGCATACGATGACGCCACGCTGCTCGGACGAGCAGGGGGCCTCGACCTTGCCGGAGAGGGTGACAAAGAGGGAGCAGGACACGGCCGCCCCCAGCGCGCAGAGCAGGGCCACGGGGTCGTACCCGGTGATGCCGGTCTTGTAGACGCCGCTGGCGAACACCGTTCCGAAGACGATGACCAGGGCGGAGACCACTTGGAGGAGCCTCGGCGGCCGGCGCGTCATGACGGTCTGCCACACGAGCCCCAGCCACGTGAACTGGAAGAGGAGCGTGAGCGCCACCGGGGCGGGCAGCACGCTCATGGCGTAGCAGTAGAGGATTGAGGTGAGGCAGGTGAGGGCTCCCAGGACCATGAGCTTAAGGGCGAGCTTCCAGCCCACGCGCTGCCAGCGGTGCCCGAGTGCGTGCCCTGCGAGCGTGGCGAGGGCGAAGAAGATGCAGCCAAACCACGCCTGGCTCGCCACCACCTGTGCCGAGGTGAAGCCCGCGGCGTAGGCGAGCTTGTAGGTCGTGGCCATCGCGCCGTAGCAGGCGCCGCCCGCAAAGACCTGGAGCGCCGCCTTGGCCTGTCCCGCGCCCGTGACTCCTGCCCCGGCGGCCTGTTGCTTGATTGTGTTTGTTCCTGCCATTAGGCTCCCTTCCGTCTGCTGTCTTGCAGATGCACGTCTCGTGCGTCTGTTCCCTGCAGTCGGAAGGTGGGCTCGTGCGGTCTTCTGGCGGTGCATGTGGTACCTGCTGCCAAGACGAAAAAAGCCACGCAACCGACTGCTCGGTTGCGTGGCAAAAAGGTGGCTAGCGCCCAGAAAAGTCCACGCGTTTTTAGACTGGGACAAAATACTACAACAGGTGAGATTCCGTCAAGAAAAACCGAGGAAAAAGTGAGCCTCTGCCCGCCGTACCTGTGGCGGTCGTTCCCCGAACGGGGCGGTGCTGTTGGGGACTGTCTCGCTCTGTAACAGTAAGACCCGGTTTTGGTCCGTAGATGTTACAGATTTAGACGTTTTGTCGGGGCAGTTTCCGTTTGTCTTGATCTGTAACAGTTAGGGGTCAAAAGTGGGTCTAGATGTTACAGATTGAGATTGTTGAGGATGGGTGAGGGTAGCTAATTCGGACGGGGCTATTTTAAACATTGGGAAATCGAGCGTGGCAAGCGGAGGTCTTCGGGGTATAAGACGGCTAATTGTATGCCGCCTATGAAAGGAACCCTCATGCCCAGCGTTGCCGTTCTCGCCGCCGATGGCTTTGAAACTATTGAATGCTTGACCATGGTCGATGTCATGCGTCGCGGCGGCGTGCGTGCCACGCTCGTCTCGATCATGCCCACGCGCGAGGTCGTAAGCTCGCTGCAGATCCCCGTGACCTGCGATGCGCTCTTTGATGAGATCAACTTTGACGAGTACGACTGCGTCGTGCTGCCCGGCGGCCTGCCCGGTGCCACCAACCTGCGCGCAGATCAGCGCGTCTGCGACGTGGTCTGCGAGTTCGCCGCAACCAAGCACGTCGCCGCCATCTGCGCCGCCCCGTTTATCCTGGGCGAGCTCGACCTGCTCGAGGGGCGCCATGCCACGTGCTTCCCTGGCTTTGAGAAAAGCTTCCCCGAAGGCGCCTATACCGGCGAGAAGGTCACGCAAGACGGCAACATCATCACTGCCAGCGGCATGGCACAGTCCCTCCCCTTTGCATTGGAGCTGCTGCGCACGCTCGCCGGCGACAAGGCCGTCGAGAAGGTCGCCGAGGGCATCCAACTATGATTTTGGCTTCGCAATCGCCGCGCCGCATAGAGCTGATGCGCGAGGCAGGCTACAACATTCGCGTGATTCCCGCGGATATCGACGAAACGCCCTTTGATGGCGAGGCCCCGCTCACGCTTGTCGAGCGCTTGGCACGCGCCAAGGCGGCTGCCGTTGCTGCCGAGTATGCCGAGCCCAATGAGCTGACGGTCGCGGCCGACACCATCGTCACCTTTGACGGCAAGATTCTGGGCAAGCCGGCAACCGAGGACGAGGCGCGCACTATGCTCCGTGAGCTTTCGGGCCGCACGCACCAGGTCGCAACCGGCGTCTGCATCGTTAAGGCAGGCGATACGGCCGCCCCGCATGCCGCCGAAAGCCTGTCCTTTGTCGATGTGACCGACGTGACGTTCTACGAGCTCACCGACGAGCAGATCGAGCACTACGTCGCCTCGGGTGAGCCCATGGACAAGGCCGGCGCCTACGGCATTCAGGGCACAGGAGGACGCATGCTCGTGCACGATATTTCGGGCGACTTCTATAACGTGGTGGGCCTACCCATCGCCCGCGTCGCGCGCGCGATTCAAAAACTCTCGTAATTGCATCTGGCGCTGGGTATCCCCCGGCGCCTACAATTTTGGCGTACCGTACGGATCCCGACCGGGCACAAGGCGCGGCGGAAAACCGATAGGAGTTAAACATGGATACACTGCTCGAGGCCATTGACGTCTGCGATGTCGATGGCTTTTGCTATGGCAACTATACGGACGAGGAGGCCGGCACCGGTTGCACCGTAATCGTGGCACCCGAGGGCGCCACCGGCGGCGTTGACGTTCGCGGCGGTGCTCCAGCATCGCGCGAAACCGACCTGCTGCGACCCGAGAACACCGTCGACAAGGTCCACGCCGTCTGCCTTTCGGGTGGATCGGCCTTTGGCCTCGAGGCTGCAAGCGGCGTCGCTCGCGAGCTTGAGAGCCGCGGCATCGGCCTTCCTGTCGGTCCCACGCAGGTGCCCATCGTTTGCTCTAGCTGCATCTTCGACCTCGCCTTTGGCGACCCCACCGTACGCCCCGACATTGAGGCTGGCATCTCCGCCGTGCGCGAGGCGCTCGACAACACCCCCACCACGCTCGAGCAGGGCAATGTAGGTGCCGGCACGGGTGCCACCGTCGGAAAGCTCATGGGCCCCGCCACCTGCATGAAGGCCGGCCTAGGCGCTGCCGCCGTGGCACTCGGCCCTGTTAAGGTGGGTGCCGTGGTCTCGGTCAACGCCTGCGGCAATATCGTCGACCCCTTCACCGGTGAATGGGTCGCTGGTATGCGCGCTGCAGCAGACAGCGACCAGATCGTCGACATGGAGCTCGCAGCCTTTGCCGCCGCCGGCTCCATGCAAATGCCACTCGACCGCACCAACACCACCATCAGCTGCATCGTCACCAACGTTGAGCTCACCAAGGCGCAGGCCACCAAGGTCTCCCAGATGGCAGCAGATGCCTACGCGCACGCCATTCGCCCCACACACACCACCAACGACGGCGACACCATCTACACCCTCGCCAGCGGCAAACTGGGTGCCCAGGCAAGCGCCGCCGTTCCCTTGGACCTGTTGGGCATGCTCGCCGTAAGGGCTTTGCAAACCGCCATCGTAAACGGAGCCAAAACCGCCAAAACCTCCCACGGCATCCCCGGCGCCGCAAAGTAGTCCACTCGACCGTCGGTCGGAGACGGGCGGGCGTTACGTTAGCTGCTCTACAGTCCTATGCAAGACGAAGGCCACATTAAGTGGCCTTCTTTGCATGCGGAACTCGCGACAAACGTAACGCCCGCCCGTCTCCGACCGACTACCAACCAGATTCTTATCAGCCCAGGCCCCTGTGTACCGCGCGTCTAAGATCTTCAAATTCAGGCAGTCTGACAATCGATTCTTATAGCAGAGGCCCCTTGGCCTTTAGTTTGATACAAGTTCCGCACGAGCCGGAAAGCACTTAATGTGCTTTCCGTGCGAGCAGGACTGTTCGCAGTAGCAAACTAAAGGCCAAGGGGCCCAGTCAACCTATCAGCAGCGATTACTCGGCAGCTAGTTGAATTTGAAGATCTTTGAGGCAAGACGGTATAGGCCGAGTGTGGTTTTGTCACCGGCACGACCGCGCAGATTGGTGAAGAAGCCGACCACGCCGTAGCGGGCACGACGATACATGCGCTCGTCGTAGGCCTTCAAATCACTCCACAACGTCTTCAGGCGCTCGTCGGCACAATCCTCGTCGGAAAGCTTAGTAAGCACCGAGCAGATTGCCATCATCATGGTGAAATAGCCCATCATGTACGAGCGCAGACGCGACGACTCGACATCGCTGTACAGGTGGAACGACTCCATCATGATGCGCGTCACGCGAAACTGCTGGTCCAGACGCTTGACCATCGTGGCCTCGTTGACGCTCTGGCCCTCGCGACCGATAAAGTAGCGGTAGAGGTCGATGTCGGCGTAGTACATGGTCTTGCAGCGCGGCAGCGGCACGTAGGCGTAGATGTTGTCTACATAGAACGTGTGCGGCGGCATAGGCAGATTGGACGCGCGCAGCACATCCGTGCGATAGCACAGGCTGTGCATGAGCAGATTCTGGTCCAGACGGAAATGGCCAATCTGGTCCCAGGTAAAGATCTTTTTTCGCGGCAGGGCAAACTTGTAGCCAATAGCGGTATGCGTGCCCTCGTAAACCTTCTCGTACACATAGTTCGAGATAAAGAGGTCGACGCGCTGGTCGCGCTCCTCAAAACCGCGCAGGATCGAAAGCATGGTCGACAGGGCGGCACCATCGAGCCAATCGTCCGAGTCGACGACCTTGTAGTAGGTACCCTGCGCCTCACGCAAGCCCGAAAGGACGGCGATGCCGTGGCCGCCGTTCTCCTGATGCACCGCGCGGATGATTCCGGGATAACGTGTCTCCCACTCATCAGCCTTGGCTGCCGTCTCGTCCTTGGAACCGTCATCGACGATGATGATCTCGATATCGGTGGCATAATTGCTCCCCTCCAGAATGGAGGTGATGCAATGGTCCATGTCCTTGGCGGCGTTATACGAGGGAATACCGAATGTTATGACTTTATGCATGGCAGGCGATAATCTCATCCGAAAGATCGAGGGCAGAATTGGTCACGGCGTCCATATCGTAGTAACGATACTCGGCCAGACGACCCACCGGGTGGAAGTTCGTCAGGTTCTGGACGCGCTCAAGATAGCGCTCATAGAGCTCACGGTTCTCGGGCTCAAGAATGGCGTAGTACGGCGTCTCGCCCGAGCCGGGCGTATAGGCCTTGGAGTACTCCTTCATGATGGTGGTCTTGCCGGGCAGGACCTGACCGGTCATGTTCTTGAACTCGGTGATGCGCGTGTAGTCCTCGCTCGTGGTGTAGTTGACAGTGCCCACGGGCTGGAACTGGTCCATATCGAGCGTCTCGAACTTCATGTCGAGCGTGCGGTACGGTAGCGCGCCCAGATCGAGATTGAACAGCTCGTCGAGTGGACCGGTGTAGACGATCTCGCCACCATAGACCTTGCCGTCGATCTTGACGGTGGTGTCGTCGATTTCAAAGAGGTCACGGGCGTCCACGTCGCAGAACACGTCGATCAGGTCGTGGTCGAGCATGTGCTCAAAGAGCGCCGTGTAGCCCTCCTGCGGCATGCCCTGGAAGGGAGCTTGCGGGAAGTAGCGGTCATCATCGCCCACAAAGACGGGAACGCGGCCGGTGATCGAGGGGTCGATCTGATCGGGCGTCTGGCCCCACTGCTTCATGGTGTAATGTAAAAAGACGTTCTCGTAGACGTAATCGGCGACCTCGGCAAGATCCGGGTCGTTCTTCTTACGCAGCTCCATAATGGGCACCTTGACATCCTTGCCAAAGGTCTCCACGAGCTTCTGATACAGCTCCTCGCCGCGCTCGTCACCAAAGGCGAGCTTGAGACTCGCATGGTTGAAGGGCACGGGCATAAGGGTACCGTTGATGTTGGCGAGCACCTTGTGCTGATAATCCGTCCACTTGGTAAAGCGCGACAGGAAATTGTGCACGCGCTCGTTAAAGGTGTGATAGATATGCGGACCGTACTCGTGAATCAGGATTCCGGCCTCGTCAGTGCAGTCATAGGCATTGCCCGCAATGTGGCTACGGCGCTCCAAAACGGCAACACGATAGCCGATGGTCTCGGCAAGACGGCGGGCGCAAACGGCACCGGCATATCCAGCACCGACGACAATCATGTCGTACGCGCCGGCGTTAAAGCCTTCAGGCAGGCCTGAGGTAATCTGCATCGATACTCCTTGTCAAAAGCCACGGGCTCGTTAGCTGGGCTTTTCTCGAACATTCTTCGAGACATATTTATCAGAGCGATTATAGCGCTAATGCGTCCTATAATGAGCTTGCCACACAAGGAAAGCTCAAGCACCGCGGCGTACATAATTGAAAGGTAAACCCGCTAGCAGCGGGTTTATTCGTGAACAGCCGGGTGCCTGGAGCTTAGCGAAACGCTTGTAAGGAGTAACATGAGCGATTTCCTAAACCGTATGAAGTCTGCCGCCAAGGCCGACCTTAAGACGATCGTCCTGCCCGAGGGCGAGGATCCGCGCACTATCGTCGCGGCCACCAAAATCATCGAGGAAGGCCTGGCAAAGATCGTCATCCTGGGCAACCCCGACGAGATCAACGTTCCCGGCGCTACCGTCATCGACCCGCGCAATGCCGAGAAGCACGAGGAGTACGCGCAGAAGTTTGCCGAGCTCCGCGCCAAGAAGGGCGTTACCATCGAGCAGGCTCGCGCCCAGGTGATGGACGCCACCTACTTTGGCACCATGATGGTCAAGATGGGCGATGCCGACGGCCTGGTCTCCGGCGCCTGCCACTCCACCGCCGACACCCTGCGCCCCGCGCTTCAGATCCTCAAGACCGCCCCGGGCACCAAGCTGGTCTCGGCCTTCTTCGTGATGTGCACCGACACCCCGCAGTTCGGCACTGACGGCACGCTGATCTTCGCCGACTGCGGCCTCAACATCAACCCGTCCTCCGACGAGCTCTCTGAGATCGCCATCGCCTCCGCTCACTCCTGGTCCACCTTCATGGGCAACGTTGAGCCGCACGTGGCCATGCTCTCCTACTCCACCATGGGCTCCGCCGGCGGCGAGGTCGCCAAGAAGGTCCAAGAGGCCGTGAAGTTCTGCAAGGAGAAGGCTCCCGAGCTCGCCATCGATGGCGACCTGCAGCTCGACGCCGCCATCGTTCCCACCGTCGCCCAGCTCAAGGCTCCTGGTTCCTCCGTTGCCGGTAAGGCCAACGTGCTCGTGTTCCCCGACCTCGAGGCCGGCAACATCGGCTACAAGCTGGTCCAGCGCTTCGCCGGCGCCGACGCCTACGGCCCCATCCTGCAGGGCATCGCCAAGCCGGTTAACGACCTTTCGCGCGGCTGCTCTGCCGACGACATCGTGGGTGTCGTGGCCATCACCGCCGTCCAGGCCCAGATGGCTGAGTAGCGGACATATCCCCTCGGGACCCTACAGGGTAAAGCTCTGAAAACGTCCTCGGACATGCATGAAACCCCCGCTGCGCACTTCGTGCGGCGGGGGTTTCATGCGTCCTGCGGAATATTTTCAGAGCTTTACCCTGTAGGGTCCCTGCCGCCACGTAGCAATCAGAGAATCCGGGGTGGACGGCGGCTTGGCTACGAGCTGGAGCTGAAAATCTGGATGGCCGGGTGCCGTTGCTGGGAGTGCAGGCGTTACTGGCGATGGTCACTTTGGGACTGGTATTTCCGCCTGCTAGCAAAAAGGCCTCCGGAGCTGTTGCTTTGGAGGCCTTTTGTTTACTTGCAAATGCGCGCGTTAGTTGTTCTTGGTCAGGCGCTCGACGTCGTGGGCGATCATGTATTCCTCGTCAGTGGGGATGACCATGACCGTGACGGCGGAACCGGCGGCGCTGATGACCTGCGGGCCGTTGCCCACAGCCTCGCGGTTCTTGTTGTTGTCGATGCGTACGCCCAGCCACTCAAAGCAGTCGCAGAAGGCCTTGCGGATCGACCAATCGTTCTCGCCGATGCCGGCGGTAAAGGTGATGGTGTCCACGCCCGCCATGGAAGCGATCATGGAACCGGCCTGCTGCATGGCCTTGTATGCGAACATATCGAAGGCAAGCAGGCAGCGCTCATCGCCCTCGGAGGCGCGCGTGCGGATGTCGCGGGCGTCGTTGGAGATACCCGAAATGGCAAGCAGGCCGGACTGCTTGTTCATCATGTCGTCGACTTCCCGGTAGCTGTAACCGCCCTCGCGCTGCAGGTAGCATACGGTAGCCGGGTCAATGGAACCGCAGCGGGTACCCATCATCAGACCGTCAAGCGGCGTGAGGCCCATCGTGGTGTCGCGGCACACGCCGTCCTCGATAGCAGCAAGCGAAGCACCGTTACCCAAATGGCACGAAAGCAGACGGTGGCAGCGCGAACCCAGGATCTCCTTGGCCATCATCCACTCATAGCGGTGGCTCGTGCCGTGGGCGCCGTACTTGCGCACGTGGTACTTGTCGCACACGTCCTTGGGCAGTGCGTAGGTATAGGCGACCTCGGGCATGGTCATGTGAAACGAGGTATCGAAGACGGCGACGTTGGGCAGCTCCGGATACTTCTCGCGGCAATACTCGATTGCTGCGGCCTCGCCGTAATTGTGCAGCGGAGCAAGCGGTGCCACCTCAAGAATCTTGGCCATAACCTCGTCGTCGACGACTGCGGAATCATCGAAGTGCCAGCCGCCCTGAACGATGCGATGTCCAATGCCATCAATCGTAAAGTCGGTCTTCTCGAGCTCCTCGAGCACGCGAGCGATAGCAGAGCGATGATCGGGGAAAGGGGCCTCCTCGGTCTGCTTGGCGCCACCGTTCTCGGAGTGACCAAAGATGCCCATGTCCGAACCGATACGTTCGCAGTTGCCCTTGGCGAAAACCTCGCGGGTATCGGTATCCAAAAGCTGATATTTAAGGCTTGAGCTACCGGCGTTGACAACAAGTACGTTCATGAGACTCCTTTGCAGTGCGATACGGTCGGCGCAGACCCCTTAAGGCGGCCGCATGTTAATAAGAAGTTATCACAACTTGATAAATAGCTATCAGACATATCGCCCAACGAGCGCAAAAGAGGGGCCGAACGGCGCTCGGTCGTCCAGCCCCACCCCTCTTGCAATTACTTGCCGTTGACGATACGCTCGACGTCGGAAGCAATCATGAACTCCTCATCCGTGGGGATGACGAAGATCTTGACCTTGGAATCCTTGGCAGACAGGCACCAAGCGCCGTCGCCACGCAGGGCGTTGCGGGCATGATCCATCTTGACGCCCATAAAGGCCAGGCGGTCGGCCACGCCGGCGCGGACGGCCGGAGCGTGCTCGCCGATGCCGGCAGTAAAGACCAGGGTGTCCATACCGCACATAGAAGTAGCCATCTCGGCAGCCTTGGCGGCAATCTTGTAGACAAACATGTCGAAGGCGAGCTGAGCATCGGGGTCACCAGCGGCGGCGAGCTCCTCGACGTTGCGGCAGTCGTTGGTCTTGCCGCCGGTCACAGCCAAAAGGCCGGACTTCTTGTTCATCATCTCGTCGACCTCGTCGAAGGTGTAGCCGCCCTCGCGCTGCAGGTAGCACACGGTAGCCGGGTCGATGGAGCCGCAGCGGGTGCCCATCATGACGCCGTCGAGCGGGGTGAGGCCCATGGTGGTGTCCATGCACTTGCCGTCCTCGATGGCGCACAGGGAAGCGCCGGAGCCGATATGGCACACGACGACCTTGCGAGCCTCGCCGTTGGTCATCTCGGCGACCTTCTTGGAGATGTAACGGTAGCTGGTGCCGTGGGCGCCGTACTTACGGATGTGCAGCTTGTCGCAGACGTCCTTGGGCAGGGCGTAAGTCTTGGCGACCTCGGGCATGTTGAAGTGGAAAGCGGTGTCGTAGACCGTGACGTTGGGCAGGTCGGGATACTGTTCCAGGCAGTACTCGATAACGTTGGCCTCGGGGTTGTTGTGCAGCGGCGCCAGCGGGGCGACCTCGCGGATCTTGGCGAGGACGTCCTCGTCGACGAGGGAGGAATCACCAAAGTACCAACCGCCCTGAACGATACGGTGGCCGATGCCCTCGATCTTGACGCCGTTGGCCTCAAGGTCCTTCAGGACGACCTCGATGGCGACCTTGTGGTCGGGGAACTCGATGTTCTCGGTCACCTTCTTGGAACCGTTAGCAGCGTGGGTGAAGGTACCGCCGGTAAAGCAGACGCGCTCGCAGGAGCCCTTTGCGGACACCTTGTGGGACTTGGTGTCGATGACCTGATACTTAAGGGTCGAAGATCCCGCGTTGACGACCAGAACGTTCATGTGTCTCCCTACTAACAGGCGGTGTGGCGCCGCCAGGTTACATACGCTTCAATAATAAACCCAAACGCCCTCGCGCTCGGGTTTATTGGCGTTGATATATAAGTTATCGGTGTCTAAATACTCATGTCCTTTGGCTTGTAAGACGAAATAGCGCGGGGATATACACCAAAGAAGAAATCCCGAGCGCGACAAGCAATACGACTCGAATGCCCGCAGCGCTGCTCAACACAGCGTTGAGCAGATAGAAAAGAACAGCACCCACCGCCACCATCTGGCTTTGAACCGAAATCAATGAACAGCGCATCGAAGAATCGGCAGCATTTTGAAAAATTGAGTATTTAATTGGAGCAAACAACGAGTACGCAACCGTCTGCAGCACATAGAACACGGGCAGCAAATTAGCCGGAGTAAGAGGAATCAAAAACAAAGCTGTCAATACTAAGCGAAAGATGCCGCAAATACGCGCAAAACGGCCCTTGTCGACACGAGCAATCACACTGGGCACAATAAACCCCATGGAGGCCGAGGCAAGGAGCTGGACCGCAATGGTCACGCCCGAAGCGACGGCATTCATTCCGCGGCCTGCAAGTAACAGTGAGAAGAAGTCTTCCAGAGCGACGAAGGCAAATGCCTGAGAACAGTCCATGATGAACGCTGACCGAAGAATGCCATTACCCGCAATAGCAGCACCGATCATCCTCGGGCTCATTCCATGCCCAGGTGTCACCGCAGCGCCCTCTCTTCTCGCCTCAGGAATACAGACAACGACAACCAATGTCAGCACCATTGTGATGATATCGACCGAAAGCCCAATGAGATACGTGCCAGCGGACGAAATGAAACCACCCACACAAGCGGAGAGGGCATAAGAGGCATAGAAAACAAATCGCTCAACGACATTAAGTCTTACGAGCTGGTCCTGAGAGACGCTGTCAATGTAAATCGCTTCTATGGATCCGCTCAGACATGCAACGGCAAAACCTTTGAGAGCAAACGCACCGATTAAAAGCAGAGGAGATCGGACGAGAAGCAGGGCGGCGTAGTATCCAAGCATTCCCACGACGCCAACGAGACCGCTTGTCTTTCGTCCAAACCTATCAGCAATATAGCCAGTGGGAACTTCAAGGATGAACTTGCTCACTTGATATGCAATCATCATGCTAGAAATCGCCACCATCGAGAATCCGACGAATTCAAGGTAAACCGTCAGAAAATACAAAATGGTGCTGAAGTTCGACAGAAAAACGAACGTCATATAAAGCAAAACCGTACGGTTTTTCATGCTCCGCCCTCCAAGAGCCAGCAATCTAAATCGGATTCTTGGAAAAGCATGAGGGCAAAGCCGTCAGCTATGTGTTACAAGGCGTCAATAATCACTTGACGTCTCGAAGCCAATTAATCTCACGAAGCAAGATGACGCAATAGGTGCAGAAAAACCGTCTGGTGTCGATCGGTCCAGGCATTTTGTCGATAGCAAAAGTAGATGGGCAAGGCTACGTCATGCGAGCCTTCAATAGAGCACTCGCTCACTTCCAATCCATCTGATGCGAGAGAAGAGCCAGAAAAACTCAATATCAATCCCCCGGCTTGAAGAAACTCAGCCTGCGCCCTGCTTCCGTATTCGACATCGCGAAAGCGGAAATTAACCAGCTGAGCTTCGGGACATTGATTGATTGCATTGAGACAGGGTGACAAATTAATGGGAACAGCGAGCCTGCCACCCAGTAACTCACGAATGGTCATAGCGTCAACAGATTGATGACCAGCTGGGCATGAAAGAACCCTGAGCTCCTTTTCACCCATATATTTTGAAGAAAGGACGCTGTCCCGTGGTTCCTCAAACGAGATAGCCGCGTCCGAAATTCCAAGTATAAGTGATTCAAAGCATGTTGCCGTTGGCTGGTGCCACACATCAAGATGAATCTGAGAGTGCGAGCTTTCAAACGAGTCGTACCAGTTTTCGGAAAAAAGGCGCCCCCGCCCGTGAAGACAGGGGGCGTAAAGACGGAAATGGCCGTCGGGCGAAACGCCGCCGTTCCCCGATTGAGCGTACTTTTTGAGATCGTCGACTTGCGCCAGGATCACGCGTGCACGACGCGCAAATTCTCTGCCCGCCGGAGACAAAACAGCCTCCCCCGCCGATCGGTTGAGCAAAACGATCTGATACTCAGATTCCAACTTTTTGATTGCCGACGAAACGGCCTGCGGACTCACATGAACAGCGCGAGCTGCTTTGCGCACGCCGCCATAGTTCGCTACAGCTTGAAGGTATTCGAGTTGAGAAAGCTGCATAGATTACTCCAAAGGCAGCCAAGTCGACGGCCTACGCGCCCTCAGATGAGGTTCTCGCCCAGGTTCTTGCCACCGAGAACGTGCATGTGGAAGTGCATGACGGTCTGGCCGGCGTTGACGCCCTTGTTGGAGATGACGCGGAAACCGTCCTCCAAGCCCTTGGCCTTAGCGACCTCCTGGATGGCGTGAGCCATGGCGCCCATGGTCTCGGCAGGTACGTTGTCGGCGATGTCACTGTAGTGCTTCTTGGGGATCACGAGCGTATGGACCGGCGCCTGGGGATTGAGGTCGTCGAAGGCGATGACCTGGTCGTCCTCATAGACAACGGTCGAGGGGATCTCGTGGTTGGCAATTTTGCAGAAGATGCAATCGCACATGGTTGGTTCCTTTCTCACAGGCCAAGGTAATTATATTTGGTCGGGATGGTTAGAACGAGAGGTTGTCGTCGGTGTTGGCGGCTTCGCCATCGGCGAGCACGTCGTTGCCGTCGACGTCCTTAAGAAGCACCGAGACCTTCTGCTCGGCATCGGACAGGCGGGTGCGCAGGCTCTTGAGGAGCTCTACGCCGCGGGTATAGCTCTCGAGCGACTCCTCGAGCTCCATATCGCCCGACTCCAAGCTACGGATGATGAGCTCCAACTCCTGCGAAGCCTGCTTGTACGTAAGCTGCTCGACCGGGGTTTTCTCTGCCATATCTGTTTCCTTTCCTAAAGGTTTATCGCTATGAAACGCGGCCTACTCGACCGTATCGACCGTTGCCGCCACGTTGCCGTCTGCCATGCGCACGCGGATGGCGTCGCCGGGCTTAAAGGTCTTGGCGCTCGTGGCCACACCATCATCGCTGTACGCGATGGAATAGCCGCGAGCAAGCACCTTGAGCGGCGACAGGGCATCGAGTGAGGCTGCCGCACGGCCCAGGTCGGACGCGGGCTTGTTGAGCATCGTGCGCCCCTGATGCTCCAGACGGGAACTCGCAAGCGCGAGCGCATGGCGCTTACCATCGAGCCCCGAGGTGCTTGCAACCAGACGCTCGGGCAGGCGCTCAAAGTTGGAGCGGAATGTCCCGACCGAACGTACTATGGCGCCCGACAGGCGATCGGCAGTCAGCGCAAGCTCCGATTCGCGACGCTCGACCATAAACGTTGGGTCGTTGAGGCACGGGCGGCACGCAGCCGCATCGAGCGCATCGCCCAAGCGGGCCGTATAGGTATCCCAGGCGCGGCGACCGCGCTGGTCGAGCATCTCCAGATCAACCTGATTCGACCCAATCATCGATGCCATCGCGGCACCCAGACGCTGGTGGCGCGCCTCGAGCACGTCGGCCAACTCCGTCATAGCCGGCGCCACCGATTCTGCCGCCGCCGTGGGCGTGGAGGCGCGGCGGTCGCTCACCATGTCGCAAATCGAGGTATCGGGCTCATGGCCAATGCCGGTCACCACGGGCACAGGACAAGCCGCCACCGCACGGGCAAGCTCCTCGTCATTAAAGGTCATGAGGTCCTCAAAGGAGCCGCCGCCGCGCACCAGCAAGATGCAGTCGGGCGCCGGCGTGATGGCGGCGGCACGGCGCAGGCCCTCAATAAGCTCGGCCGGCGCACCCTCGCCTTGAACCTTGGCGCCCACGCAGACGAGCTCGACGAGCGGGTTGCGACGACGCAATGTGCGCTTGACGTCGTCGATTACGGCACCCGAAAGCGAGGTGACGACCGCCACGCGGGAGCAGAACACCGGGATGCGGCGCTTGCGCGCTTCGTCCATCAGGCCCTCGCGGCGTAGCTTTTCGGCCAGTTGCGCCACTTGTTGACGCAGCAGACCCTCCCCCGCCAGCGAAAACGAGCGAGCGACAAAGCTCATGCGGCCCGTGGCCTTATAGAGATTGAAGCTGCCCTTAAAGCTCACCTGCATGCCATCGCGCAAGTCGAAGGTGCGCTTAAGGTAGGCGCCCTTCCAGATGATGCAGTCAACGGCGGCCGAGTCGTCCTTAATCTGGAAGTAGCAGTGGCCGCTTCGGGCATTGGGGCCACGGAAGCCCGTGACCTCGCCCAGAACGCTCAGCTGCGGAATGGCATCGAGCGCACCGGCGGCGATCTCTACCGCCTGGCTCACGCTGAGTTCCTTACGCTCCTGCTCGTCCGAACCGTCGAACTCGGCGGAAACGGCATTGCCGGTCAGATTCCAGCCTGCCACGCAGCCTCCTTTCGTTATCGTGCACAAGGGCTCCGGCCCTGCGCAAATTCAAGTCCAACATATAGTACAGCGCCGCGGGGACACAAATCTCCGCGGCGCCTGTCAAGCCAATTTGTTATCGGTTGGAGTTTCTGTTGTAGCGAGCCATCAGGTAGAGCAGCTGAATGATCGAAGTGAGCGCTGCGGCAACATAGGTAAGCGCGGCTGCCGTCAGGACCTTCTTGGCACCATTGACCTGCTTGGAGCTCATGCCCGACTGCTCGATGTACGCCACGGCGCGGCGGCTGGCATCAATCTCGACCGGCAGCGTAACCAGTTGGAACAGCACGCTAAACGAGAAGAAGATCAGTGCGAGGGTCGTGAGTCCCGCGATGTTCATAAAGAGACCCATGAGCAACACGATGGTCCAAGTGTTCTGGGTAAAGTTGACGACCGGAACCAGGGCGGTACGCACTTTCATCATGGCGTAACCACTTTGACGCTGGGCGGCATGGCCCGCCTCGTGGCAGGCGACGGCAACGCTTGCGACCGACCCGCCCGAACGGTTGGCATCCGAGAGATACAGGTTATTGTCCTGCGGGTTGTAATGGTCGGTGAGCTCGCCGGCGACGCCCTTGATACCCACGGCGTTGCAGCCGTTGGCGTCGAGCATGCAGCGAGCGACCGTGGCGCCCGTGGCGCCGTCCGAGCGAACCTTGGACCAGGTTTTGTACGTCGAGTTGATATAGTTCTGTGCGGCAAGGCCAAGCACCGTGCAGACAAGAACAACCAGCAGGTACAGTGGGTCGATGCCAAAGCCGTATCCATAGTAATAAGGCATGCGAATTCCTCCGAGTCGAGTTACACGTTGGAGGCATTCTACCCACTCGCCCAGCCAACGAGACGCCATCGATGTTTTGGCATTGCCGCTCTAGAACGTTTACAGCGTTTGGTAAAACCGCGTAACTATATGACTACAAAAGCTCGATTTTGCCGTCCTTCACCGTCAGCCCCATATTGCCGGAAAGCAGATCGTCCAGACGCGAGCCCACAAGCTCAAAGCGCCAGCCTTCGCGCAGGGGGCTCTGCTCGGGGTGCTCAATATAGTCGGCCAGGTCATCGCGCGAGGCAATGACCGAGGTCGCCACGCCCGAGCGCTCGGCAACCAGGCGGATGAGCGCGTACATGAGATCCGTCACGCTCTCCAGCTCCGGAGAGATCTGGCGATGCCCGCGCACCAAGAGCGGCAGGCGATCGTGCGGGCAGCTTGCGCCACGCTTGATGGCCATGAGCGCACCGTCCACGTCGCGCTCCCCCAACTGATCGGTACCGCGAATGCTGCGGAACTCCTCAACGCGCACGGGATTGCGCTTAACGAGCGCAAGCAGTGTGTCGTCGGACATGACCCACTTGCGCGGGATGTTGCGCCGCTCGGCGCGGTCCTCGCGCCAGGCGGCGAGCTCGCGCGCGATTCCCAGCTGGTGACGGCTGCACGAATTGATGCGCTTGACCTTGCGGAACGCCTCGTGGCGATCGGCACGGTAGTGCGACTCATCGGCCAGAGGACGTAGCTCGTCGAGCACCCAGTCCACGCGGCCCAGCTCGCGCAGGCGGCTCATCATCTCGGTATAGGCGACGATCAGGTACTTGACGTCATCGATCGCGTACTCAATCTGCTTATCGGTCAGCGGGCGGCGCGACCAGTCGGTCAGCGACTCGGTCTTGGGCAGCGAGACGCCGCAAAACGTCTGCACGAGCGCGCCATACGAAATCTGCTGGCGCTCGCCCAAAAAGGCGGCGGCAACCTGTGTGTCAAAAATCGGTCGCGGCAGTGCGCCTACGGTATGAAGCATGACCTCCATATCCTGCGAGCAGGCGTGAAAGACTTTGGTCACGCTCTCGTCGGCCATAAGCTCGGCCAGCGGCGATAGGTCGTCGATCACCAGGGGATCGACCGCTACGCTCTCGGCAGGGGTAGCAATCTGAACCAAACACAGACGCGGATGGAACGTGCGCTCGCGCAAAAACTCGGTATCGACGGCAATTGCGTCGAACTCACGGGCGCGCTGGCAAAAGTCGAGTAGAGCCTGATGTGTGGAAATGTACATATCAACCCATCGAATAAGGTTAGGCCCGAAAAACACGGGTAGGATATCGGCATTGCCTTACAACTATACTCGGTTAGTCACAGAACGGGAACGTAAGTATGCGCTGCCTTATCATCCACAACCCGGCATCGGGCCCCAGCTCAGATGAAATCTTCGCATTCACGCACGCCCTCGCGCAGGGCGGCGACGAGGTCGTGATGCGCTTTATCGGCGATGGCATGGAGCCCGAGGACGCCGTGGCGGACGTGCGCGAGTTCGATCGCGTGGTGGTCTCGGGCGGCGACGGCACCGTCTCCAACGTGCTCGACCAGATGCGCGGATGCGGCGTCCCCACACTCGTCTTCCCCTCTGGCACGGCATGCCTGTTCTTCAACAACATAGGCAATGCCCCCGAGGCGGCGGCACTCGCCAAGGCCTGCCGCGCCGGCCGCACGGTCAAGGTCGACATGGGTGAGCTCTTTTGGCTCGACGAGGACGGCAACGAAAAGCGCCATGGTTTTATCATCATCGCCGGCTCGGGCTTCGACGCCGAGATCATGATGAAGGCCGCCCCCACCAAAAACGACATCGGCGAGATCGCCTACTTCCTGTCGGCGCTTGCCACGCCCAATCCCACAGTGGCGCGCTTTACGATTGAGCATGACGGCATTGTCGAGGAGCTCGACGGCATCTGCTGCATGGCAGGCAACACCTCGGTCATCCAAAACGACATCAACCTGTTCCCAGACTGCCGCATGAACGACGGCATGGTCGACATCGCGGTCATCGAGCCCGTAAAAACCGTGCAGTTGCTGCCCACCGTGATCACCGCTGCGCTCGACCCCGCCGGCAAGGTGCTCGGTCGCCCGCAGTTCAAGATCATCCAGACCAAGGAAGCTAAGATTACCTGTACACCGTCGCTGGGCATGCAGTTCGATGGCGAGATTATCTCCAGCAATTCGGGCGTCTTTGGAGCCCGCGCGCTTCCGCAATGCCTCGACCTCATCGTCGACGAATTCTCCCCGCTCGGAAAATAGGAGGACCCTATGAACGACAATCCCCTGCTCGGCTTTATCATCATCGTTTTGGCCATGCTCGTCGGTTACGCCATCAACGTGATTCACCGCCGAAAGAAGTAAATCCACATTGGTATGATATTCATCCAGTTATCGACTCTCCCGCTGTTTATGCAAATCCTAAACAGCGGGAGAGTTTTCTTTTTGAGCGCCGTCTAATGCTTTATTCAGCTACAGTAAATGCAGGGTGCCTTTATTTAACTAAAGCCATAAAATGAGTATTATTATCCGTTCATCGTATATTTCCACACGCTCATCGAGTAAAAGCTGTTGTCGAGTGAATACTCTTTACACTTCCTTTAGGCTAGTAGATGTATTTATTAGCTGAAACTCCGTACGGTTTCGCGGGGTTTCAACAGTTGGGAGGGATTATGAGGTTTACTCATCCTGTCAACACGCTCAAGAAGCTCGGCTGCGGCCTTGCGTTTGGAGCAGCGGCCATCATGGCCATGCCGACTTCGGCACTCGCCTGCACCCAGATCTACATGGGCAGCAAGCTCACGGCAGACGGCAACACGTACTACGGCCGTTCCGAGGACTTCGGTCCGCGCTATGTCAAGCACTTTGGCATTGAGCCCGCACACAAGGACGGCAACGAGTACGCCTCGGTCGAGTCCGGTTTTGAGTACAAGTCCAAGGGCGCAACCTACCGCTACACCTTCGTTCGCGACAACCCCTCGCAGTGGGAAGATCGCTACGACGCATATTCCGAGGCAGGCATCAACGAGAAGGGCGTCTCCTGCTCTGCCACGCTGAGCACCTCCTATAACGAGAAGGCCGAAGAGGCCGACCCCATCACCGAGGAGACTGGCATTGGCGAATACAGCTATGCCAGCGTCATCCTGGGCGAGAGCGCCACGGCCCGCGAGGGCGTCGAGCTCATCGGCAGCCTGATCGACGAGCAGGGCGTCTGCTCCAACGACCAGATCATCATCGCCGACAGCACCGAGACCTGGTTGTTCGCCGCGCTTTCCGGCCATCAGTGGATTGCTATGAAGCTCGCCGATGACATCGCCTCGCTCAACCCCAACATCGGCAACCTCACCTATAACGTCGACCTCGATGACACCGAGAACTGTCTCCATTCCGAAGGCATCGAGTCCATGCCTAAGGAGAAGGGCTTTGCCGAGTACGCCGACGGCAAGTTCGACGTCGCCAAGACCTACGGCGAGGAGATTAGCGAGGCCGGTATGCACCAGTGGTCGCGCTATATCCAGGGTCGTGATTACTTCATGGCTCCGCTTGCCGAGGGCACCGACTACGAGATCGTCAAGGACGAGCGCGAAGAGGCTCGCGCCACGACCGGCGCCCTGGTCCACGAGATGCAGCCGCTGTTCTTCCAGCCCGGCAAGTCCGACTGGAACACCTTTGAGATGATTCGTTCCTTCGCCGCTCGCGGCGAGAATGTCGCCGGCCTCAACGCCAACACCGACGGCGCCTATGCCATCGGCTCCAACCGCAACACCGAGATCCACACCTTCCAGATCCGTCAGGGCATGGACCCCGAGATCGCGGCCATTCAGTGGGAGATGCTCTCCAACGCCGAATTCTCCGTCGCCATCCCCTTCTACTCCGCACTGCTCACCGAGGTCAGCCCCTACTTCAGCGATCAGGATGTCTCCTTCGATCACTGCGAAGAGGAAGACGTCGTGAACAACGAGGAGCCCAAGAACTCCATCAACTACGTCCTCATGGACATCAACACGCTCGCCTATGAGAACCGCGACCACTGCGCCACCGGCGTCCGCGCCTATCTCGACGCCCTGCAGAAGGAACTCATCGAGCAGAACCTGACCGTCGACGAGGCCATGCAGGCCGAAGAAGGCACCGAGGCCCGTACCGCCCTGGCCAACAAGGCCGGCAAGGCTGCAACCAAGAACACCTATGTTAAGTGCAAGGCCATGCTCGAGGAGATGCGCGACTACCTCAAGGAGGGCGATTTCTCCGAGGAGTTCGTCCCGAGCGACTACGATGCCGACAACGACTGCCTGGTCGAATCCATCACCTACGCCGACGAGGCCCTTTCCGATGAGGACGTGACCGAGCCAGAGGCCGAAGAGGAAGAGGTCACCGAGGAGAAGTCCGAGGGCAACAACATGGCCGCCATGGCCGTTGGCGCCGTCGTCATCATCGGTGTCTGCGCCTACGTGATCTATCGTCGCAAGAAGGCCTAAGACCCTCATGTCCTAGCTGAGCAGGCGGGGCACATGAGTCACCTCGCCCGCTCAGCCCGCTCTTTTGACCGACGGAAAACCCGCCTGAAA
Source organism: uncultured Collinsella sp. (assembly GCA_958429025.1). Taxonomy (GTDB): domain Bacteria; phylum Actinomycetota; class Coriobacteriia; order Coriobacteriales; family Coriobacteriaceae; genus Collinsella. Next base: position 87,820 of record CAUAIH010000004.1, read on the forward strand.
TCTTTTCAAAAAAGATTTCCCCGCACACACTTCGCTGTGCTATAGTGCAGCGCAACAGCAACTAGGTGCGACCGCGCCACGGCATCACGAAAGGAGCCACCAACATGAAGAACACGATGAAGTCTCTCAACAACTGGTGGTGGCGTGATGCGAATACGATCGGTCGACAGTGAGTCCCTCACGCCTGTTTTTGCGCTCTAGGTGATTGGAAGGCCTCCGGTTTCGACCGGGGGCCTTTTTCTATCTCGAGCCCGATCGCATTCGCATCACGCGCCTCCGCTTTTCTCTTGCACTCCCATTCCGAAAGGATTTTCACCATGTCTCAGAACACCACCGCCGCCCAGCCCCGCACCGTCCAGACCGCCGACCGCGGCAAACTCGATGTCCGCGCCCTCGTCCTGCTCGCCATCCTGCTCGCCGCCGGCTTCATCCTCAACTTCACCGTCGGCAAGGCCATCTCGGGCATCTCGGGCGGCATGATCAGCCCCGAGTTCATCATCTCGGCCTTCTGCCTCACCATCCTGGTCGTTCGTCCCAACATCGGCCAGGCGCTCGTCATTGGCCTCATCTCGGCTGCCGTGATCCAGATCACCACCACTTCGCCGTTCGTCGATTTTGCCGCCGAGGGCATCGCCGCCATGCTCATGGCCGGCATCGTCAACGCCGCCGGCAAGAACGGTCAGGTCAAGCCCGCCATCGCTATTGTCGCAACCTTCCTGACCACCTTTGTCTCCGGCGTCATCTTCATGGTCATCAAGATGGCCATGCTCGGCGTGGTAGGCGAGCTCGCCGCCGCCATGCTGCCCGTCGTCGCCATGACCGCCGTCTTTAACGCCATTCTGGTCGGCGCCCTCTATCTGCCCATCCAGAAGGCCCTGAAGCTCAACTAACTCATCGCTGCCCCACCAGCAAAGACTGTCCCAAACGACTAGCTTTTGGGGACGTTCTTAAACGACTGGTCATTTAAGAACGTCCCCAATGACTACGAAAGGTATCCATGGAAACGATCATCAACGTCGACGATGTCTCGTTCTCCTATGGCACGCAGACCGAGCAGGCGCTCAGCCACATCTCGCTCAGCGTGAACAAGGGAGATTTCATCGGCATCATCGGGCCCTCGGGCGCCGGCAAGTCCACGCTTGCCGCCTGCCTGTCGGGCGCCGTGCCCCACCACTACACCGGCACGTTCTTTGGGTCCGTCATGGTCGACGGCCACGACACCTGCGAGGTCTCGCTCACCGACGTGTCGCAAATCGTCGGCAATGTGCTGCAGGATATCGACACGCAGATGGTCGCCTCGGTCGTCGAGGACGAGATGCTCTTTGGCCTCGAGAACTTTGGCGTTCCCCACGACCAGATCGAGCAGCGCGTGAGCGAAACGCTCGAGACCGTCGGCATCAGCGACCTGCGCGACCGCGAGATCGCCACCCTCTCGGGCGGACAGAAGCAAAAGGTGGCCATCGCCGCCATCCTCGCCATGCGTCCGCGCGTCTTAGTTCTCGACGAGCCCACCGCGGCACTCGACCCCGCCAGCTCCACGCTGGTCTTCGAGACGCTGCGTGAGGCAAACCGCGCACTTGGAATCACCATCGTCGTCGTTGAGCAAAAGGTCGCCCTGCTCTCGGAGTACTGCAACCGCGTGTTCGTGCTCAACCATGGCGAAATCGCGCTGCAGGGCGAGCCACACGAGGTCTTCGCGCATACCGACGAGCTCCGTGCCATCGGCGTCGACTGCCCTCGCGTCACGCGTATCTTCAATAGCCTCGAAACCGATGGCCTGGTAAGCGGTACCCCCTGCTTGGATGTCGATGAGGCCGAGCGCCTGATTTCAGGCATCGTCGACCCCGCACACGCGGCTATCGAAGCCCAGGCGCCCGCCGGTTCCCCGCATGCACCGTCGTTGCGTCCTCATGCCAAGGACGCCGAACCCGTACTCACCTTCGACCATGTTGAGTTTGCCTATCCCAATGGCGGAGCCGCCGTACACGACCTTAGCCTGACGCTCTATCCTGGCGAGCTCGTGGGCATCGTCGGCCAGAACGGTGCCGGCAAGACCACACTCACCAAGCTGCTCACGGGCCTGCTCAAGCCCGCCTCGGGCAGCGTGCGCGTCACGGGACTGGATACTGCAACCGTCCCCACGAGCCGCATTGCCCGCGAGGTCGCAACGCTCTTCCAAAACCCCGACCGTCAGATCTGCAAGGACACCGTGCTCGACGAGGTCGCCTTTGGCCTGGAGCTTGCCGGCATCGACCGTGCCGAGGCGCTGCGTCGCGCCCAGCTCGTCATCGACCGCTTTGGCTTGCCGGCCGACGAGGCGCCCTTCTCGCTCTCGCGCGGCCAGCGACAAATGGTGGCGCTTGCCTCCGTCGTAGTGGTTGAGCCCAAGATCGTCGTGCTCGACGAGCCCACGAGCGGCCTTGACTACCGCGAGTGCATGACCGTCATGGAAACGGTTCGCACCATGGCCGAGCGCGGTTGCGCCGTTATCATGGTCTGCCACGATATGGAAGTCGTCTCGGATTTTGCCGAGCGCATTGTGGTAATGGCCGACGGTCGCATCCTCGACCGCGGCCGCACGCACGAGCTATTCTCGAACATCGATCTCATGCGGCGTGCCTACGTGGAGCCTCCCCAGGTTATCGAGCTCTCGCGCCGTCTGGCATCTTCCGTCTCGCCCGCTTTTGCGCAGGTGAGCGAGGTCACCGATGTCGTTCGAATTACCAAGGAGATGGTCCACCGTGGTTAACGTCATCGACTACATGCCGGGCGATACGCTGCTGCATCGCCTGAATCCCGTCGTCAAACTGGGCCTCGCCGCCGCCATCATCGTCGGCATCTTCTTGTCCGACACCTACGTGGCGCTGCTGGGCTTTTTGGCACTCACCCTTGCGCTGGGTGCCTATGCCGGCGTCGTCGACCGTCTGTTTTCGCTGCTCAAGTTGCTGATTCCGCTCGCGCTTATCATGCTGGTGCTCCAGCTGGCCTTTATGCGCGATGGCAACGTGGTGTGGGGTTTTATCACCGACACGGGCCTCATCACAGGATCGAAGGCCTGCCTGCGCCTGCTGGGTGTGGCGTTACCGCTCATCCTCATGCTCATGGTGACCAAACTCAACGACCTTGCCAACGCCTGCGTCGAGGTGCTGCACGTGCCGTATCGCTATGCCTTCACCTTTACCACGGCGCTGCGCTTTGTGCCGGTGTTTGGTCAGGAGATGAACGCCATCATGGAGGCGCAGACCGCACGCGGCGTCGAGTACGACACCAAGAACCCCATCAAGAAGCTTAAGCTCATGCTGCCACTGTGCGTGCCACTGCTCATCTCGAGCGTGGGCAAGACCGATGCCACAGCCTTGGCGGCAGAACAGCGCGGCTTCTATCTGCGTACGCGCGCCAGCTCGTACAAGCGCTACCCCATCAAGGGCCTGGACATCGCCGTGCTCATCGTCAGCATCGCCCTCATCGCCATCGGCTTCCTGTTCTAGTTCACCACCGACAGCAACCGCCCAACGCAAAAGACCTCGGCTCGCACCAAACGAGCCGGGGCCTTTACTGTTTCACCAGATAAAACCTACCAAAATAAACCTGTCCCTTTTTGGCGGGTCGGAAGCTAGAGGCGGTAGGGAGCGCCGCTACGGATGATGGATTCACGCACCAGGACGTCCATGGCGTCGAGGGTGATCTCGGGCATCTCTCGGTACTTCTGCAGCACCGATAGCTCGGTGCAGGCCAGAATGACGCGGTCGCAGCCGCTACGGGCGAACTCCCACATCACGCGGTCGAACTTATCCATATCGGGCTCACGTCCGGCCTTCACATCATCGTAGATAAGCGACATCACATCGTTCTGACGTTTCTCGCTGGGATAGACGACCTCAACACCCGCAGCCTTACATTCGCGGCCGTAGACGCCCGCGCCCACGGTGCCATCGGTGCCCATGATGCCGATCTTGCGCACCGGCTCGGCCGGCATACTCAGGTTGGGGTCGAACTCGCACTCCCCCATCACCGCGCCGGCCAGAGCATAGCGCACCGACTCACGCGGCATGTGGATAATCGGCACCTTCGTAAACGACTGGATCTGGTCATAGAAGTAGTGTGACGTGTTGCAAGGAATGGCAATGTGTGCACAGCCCAGCGACTCGAGTGCCTGGGCGCACTCTTTCATGGTCGCCAGCAGTTTGGCATGCTCGCCGGTCTTAATGGCCAGCGTGCGGTCGGGCATGGTCGACTTGGAGAGCACCACCATGTCGATATGTTCCTGATCGCAGGCAGCAGCCGTATGACGCACCACCTGGTCGTAGTAATACGACGTGGCCTCGGCGCCCATGCCGCCGATAACTCCCAGCTTTTCCATCGCCGCCTCCTTGGTGACGCTTGCGCAATTGCGCGTATCATACCCGCGCCCGCCCGATGCAAACCGGACGGGCGCCGCGCTCATCTACTTGTAATACGTCTTGAACAGCTTAAAGTGGCGCAGCTTGGTGTGCCACATGCGCAGCCAGCGGTTAAAGACAAAGTCGCCCTTCATAAACGAAGGGTCGGCGCCCTTGCCTTCCTTGTCCAGGCGATGCACCTTAGCGCGCAGCTCGGGATCCTTGACGTACTTGTCGACGACGCCCATGGGGACGACCATCCACAGGGCCTCGTCCTGAGCCGTCACAAACTCCGGCTCAAACGGACGGTTGAACACATACTCGTCCACCACATACTTGGCAACGTTAAAGCCGCTGTTGGTAACGTAGTAGTTGCTGCGGCCCTGGCGCGTGTTGAAATCGAAGAACTTAAACGAGCCGTCGCGCTCGTCGTACTTAACGTCAAAGTTGGAATAGCCCACAAAGTGAAGGTCCTCGAGCAACTTGCGCACGCCGCCCATGAGCTCGTCGTTGGGCTCGGTAATGATACAGGCATGGTTGCCGACACCGTGGGGCTGATGCTCCTCGAGCAGCACATGGCCCAGGCACATCATGCGCACCTTGCCGTTGCGGTCGGAATAGCTAGTGAGCACGCGCATGTACTCGTCGTTGCCGGGCACGCGATCCTGCAAGATCAGATCGTCGGTGTAGCCGCTGGCATACGAATCGCGAATGACCTGTTCCAGCTCGGCGCGGTCGGCAATCTCATAGGCCTTCTTCTGGCCCTCGAACTCATGCTGCCACCACATGATGCCGTCGGAAGGCTTCAGAATCATCGGGTAAGGAAAATCGATCTGGTCGAGCACTTCGGCAGGCGCCTCACCCTGGGCATTGAGCATCGCCTTGGTAAAGGTAAACGTGTGCGGATAGGGCACGCCATGCTTCTCGCACAGCTCGTAGAAGATCTCCTTCTTCTGACACTGTTCAAGCATGCTATAGGGAGCGTAAGGCGCGACGATGTTATCCGCCAACTCATGGGCATCCTTGGCCTGAGCCACGAGGGCAACATAGTTATCGCCACAGCCCACAAGGACAATCGTCTTGTCGGCATGCGCCTGGGCAATGCCGTTGACGGTTTTGAGCATCACGGGCATGGTATCGATATCCACGTTGGGCGTGTAGTCGATAATCTGGCTGCGGTACGCAGGGCCCGTCTGGTACTTGCCAAAGACCAGACTCTTGACCTGGTACTCCTCGTAGAAGGCGCGCGCCACCGAGTAGGCGTTGATGTCGCCACCGAGCAGCACGGGGATGAACTCGCGCTCTGTAAACTGCAATGCCATGGAAACTTCCTATCATGAACTGCCCACACAACGGGCGGTCTTTGCGCAACTGATTTATTTTAGCGTGCCAAGCCGCCGGCGCCCAAAGCTCCACCGTATCTATGGCAATCGACGTAATCGTCCAGCACGAAGGCCAGCACGAAGGCCAGCACGAAGGCGGCGCTCACCGTTGTCGTTGTATGACAATGGGCAATGAACCTACCATTGTTGTAGGATTCAACATGTTGCCCGCCCCGTCGAAAGGTGCACCGTGCCCCAGGCTCATCCGATCAACAACCCCATCATTGACGCCGCCAAGCGCGAACTTGCGGATCGTGCCCGGACGGCAGCTCCCCTACGCACCGCAAACGATGCTTACAACGGGCCTGCTCGTATCGTCTCAATCAACACGTCGGAGCACAAAGGCACTCGCAAGTCGCCCGTCGCCGATGGACGCGACACCGTCATCGAGCAATTTGGCCTCGCTACCGATGCGCACGCCGGACATTGGCACCGCCAGGTCTCTTTTTTAGCCGCGGAGTCCATCCAGACGGCGCAGGCACGCGGGCTCGACGTACACGAGGGTGACTTTGGAGAGAACTTCACAACCCGGGGCATCAACCTGCTCTCGCTCCCCTTGGGCACGCAGCTCAAGCTTGGCAGCGAGGTGCTTGTCGAAATCAGTCAGATCGGCAAGGTCTGCCACACACGCTGTGCCATCTACTATCTAGCCGGCGACTGCATCTTTCCCCACGAGGGCGTTTTCGGCGTGGTACTAAAGGGCGGAGAGGTCCATATCGGCGACGATATCCAGGTAGTCAAACTCGGCGACGGCACCTGTTCGTTCACCCCCGCCGAGGCGCTCGAAGAGATTGAGCAGGCTCGCCAGGAGGGCACGCTGTAGTTGTAAAACCCCACGTTGAGATAGCTTTTACAGCCCCAAACCCCTCTTAAACAGGCCCCCGTAACGTTAAAGTTGAACTCTATGGTTTCTCAACAATTCATCATAACTGCAGGTCAAAGCCAAAGCCTCAAGTTCAACTTGACCCTTTGGAACCTTTAAGGTTCAAGTTGAGGTCGAAAGCAGTAGTAGAATACCGTTCGAACCATAACCTACGATTGATTGCAGAGGGACTGGATGCAGCATTCGAATCATCGCACCGCAGCGCTCATTGCGTCGAAGCCGGCTCGTATCATCACGAGCGCCGCGCTCGCCGTTGCGCTGACGGCCACGCCGATGCTCTCCCCCGTTGCGGCGTATGCCGCCTCGCAGGCAACGCAGGACCAGCTTTCCGCAGCCCAGCAGAAGATCGAAGCCGCCACGAGCGCCTACAACGACGCCCGCACCAAACTCGATGACCTGCAAAAGCAGATTGACTCCAATGAGGCGAGCATCGAGGAAATCGAGGCTAAGCTTCCCGAGCAGCAGGCCAAGGCAAGCTCTGCCATGCGCGATCTGTACAAGTATCAGAAGGGCACCAATCCCATCGTGAGCTTCCTGGTCAACGCGCAGAGCCTGGGTGAGTTCATCACGACCTGCAAATACACCAACCAGATCACGAGCTCGAGCGTCGACGAGATCGAAGAGCTCAATAACATGCAAACCGAACTTGAGCAGAACAAGGCCGAGCTCCAGCAGGCCAAGTCACAGCTTGAGGCAGAGCAGAAAAACGCCGAGGATGCGCTGGCGCAGGCCCAGCAGCTCCGCAGCGAGGCACAGGCAAAAGCCGAGCAGGAAAATGCCGCCGAGCTTGCCAAGCTTGAGGCCGATAAGGCCGCTGCCGCCGAGAAGCTCTCGGGCGAGGGCGTAAGCGGCAGCAATTCCAGCAGCCAGGCCACCAACACCAACACCACCATCGACACCACGGTGAACAACTCCAATACCGGTAGTTCCGATTACGATTCGTTCATTAATGAGTGGACGAGCCGCATCGACAATTATCTCGCCGGCTCCCCCATGGCAGGCCAGGGCTACAACTTTGCCGTCGCCGCTTGGAATACCGGTGTCGACCCCCGTTGGTCCCCCGCCATCGCCTGCATCGAGAGCACCAAGGGTGCTTATTGCGCCAATTCTTATAACGCCTGGGGCTGGAGTGCACGTGGCGGCGGTTGGCGCAGCTTTGGCAGCTGGAGCGAGGGCATCTCCGCTCACGTTGCCTATCTGGGCGCCAACTACGGCTCCACCCTTACCCCGGCTGCGGCCAAAAAGTACTGCCCGCCCACGTGGCAGGACTGGTACAACAAAGTCGCCGCTCAGATGAACCGCATCTAAGTGCAACTGCAAAGGGCCCCAACGGGGCCCTTTTCTTTTAGGTAGCGGAGGTATCGACGACGCCGGTCGCATTGGCAACCGCGACTATGACGATCATGCATAGGAGCAGCACACCCAATGCCTTGAGCCAGAGTTTCGCGAGTTTCTTGCCGCGATAGCTGTCGAGCAGTGCGAATCGCCGACGAAGACGGCGCTTATCGAGCAGCGCAAAATGCATAAGCACCATAAGGCCATCGACAAAGAAAAAATACTCGATTATGAGAAGCCACGTCGGGTAGCTTTGGTTTGCTCCCGTGGGGTGAAAGACGGCAAAGTGACTTCCGGCAAAGAACACAAGCAGCGAAAAGCAGACGAGCGTATTCCAAATGCGCCCCAGAGACTCCGGAACGCGAGAGAGCAGACCGCATGCAGCGGAGGCGGCAGGCCCAGGAAGCCCTGCAGGGTTCTGGAGCCCTTGGGGCGTCAACACCGCCTCCGAGGCCGGAGTACGGACAGGCGCAGGCGCAGGAGGCCGCACGGGGCGACTCAGATCGTATGCCGCGCGCGTCGCCCGTCCCAACGCTTCCGCGCTCGCAAAACGCTTGGCCGGGTCGAGTGCCATCGACACGCAGACGGCATCGGCAAGTGGAGTGGAAATGCCGCTCGCCTCGCATTGCTCGCGCATGTCGAGCCCTGGTTTAGGGTCGACTCCAGTCAAGCAGAAGAACAACAGGGCGCCAAGCGCGTAGACGTCGCTTCGCACACTCGTCTGCCCAAACCCATACTGCTCGGGCGGCGCATAGGGCCGTGTCCCAAACTTGACGGTATCGGTATCGGCGCCATCGCGCCATACGCGCGCGATCCCCAAGTCGATAATCACCAGCGATGAAAATGTCAGGCCGTCATCAGGCGTATAGTTGGCACCTGTCACGATGATATTCGACGGCTTGAGGTCGCGATGGATCACCGGCGCCGACGTCTCCCCCGCCATTGCAAAACCGGCGTGGAGCTCGCCCACGGCATCGCATAGGGCAGGATACAATTCGTGCGCATAATCGGGGGTGGCCCCCAGACGGTCCACCAGCGCCCCGAGCGTCTCCCCTTCGATGTATTCCATAACCACGTTGAGCTCGTCGCCCACACGACGACAATCGACGATTCTGGGCAGGTGCTCAAAACGTCTGCCTGCCCGCTGAGCGGCAAACAGACGCTCGTATGCCCCACCGATTTGAGCCGAAGCATCGATGCGTTTACGGACAAAGGGGCCGAGCGAACCACCGCCGGTTCCTTCAAAGTACACGAGCTCGGTTGTTTCAACGGACGAGCGCTTAAGTACACGCTCCACGCGATAGCTGTCGTCGCGATCGAGCGACGCCAGGTGCTCGACAAGCGCTGCGGTCAGCTCGTCATCGGAATATGTTGGGGTCTGAGTATCCATGGCTTCCATCATAGCGCAGGGCGCAGACGCCCCATGGCATCCGCGCCCCGTTCGTTTGCATCGTTGTTCGACAGCTCCGCCGGCTCAGATATCAGCCGCTAACTCACCGTCTCCTCGCCAAAGCGATACAGCTCCTCGTTGACCTTTTGGAGGCTGCACCCGCGATCGATACAAAAGATGATAATCGCATCGCGGCGGTCCTTGCAGTTAAGGACGCTTACCCCGGCAGCCGTCAGCGCACGGTTGGCCTCTTTGAGCGTCAGCGCCATCGCAAAGGCAATTTGCAGCACCTTATTGCGACTCGGATGACGTGCACCGGTAAAGATCTGATAGCCAAAGGTCTCATTGAGATCGGCCATACGAACCACGCGCGAGCGCTCCAAGCCCTTTTCCTGCAGTAGCTGCTTCAGGTAGTCCGAAAGCGACGGGGCGGCAAAGTCGTGCTCCCTGATATAGCCATCGATGTTTGGCGCATCGAGAAGCTCATTGAGCAACTCCTCGGTCAGCTTTTTATCGGGCATACGACCTCACCTCCCCCAGTGCATACAACATGCTAGAAACCGCTTACGTCCGAACGCTCCCAACTGGCGACCTGATCGGGAGACACCGTGCCCAGCGCCTCGAACTTCCAGGAGCCGCCCGCCTTCAGATGATTGGTGTTTGCAAGAGCCGTTCCAACCTGGTTGCCATCAGCATCATACAGAACATACTCAATCTGAATGTAGCTCTTTTCCTTGTCCGTGTTATTGGTCAGCGTCCCCGTGATCTTATAGGCAAACTGATTGGAAGTGTCTTCAGCCTCGTCAGCAATGGTATACGGTTCTTGCGGTTCTTTTTGCTCCTCAGCCTGCTGTGTCGTCCCGGCAGGTTTTGCCGAATCGCTCGCAGACGAATCGGTTGAATTGCCACCCATAGAGCCCACGGCACCGACGATAACCAGCACCACGATGACGCCTAGGACAATCTTGCCGATCGGCTTCTTTCCCTCTTTTGCCATTATTCATCCTTCCTACGATCCGGCTACCGCGCCGGCACACAGCACATCGTAGAAAGGATTGAACTTGAATTCATTAGCTGAGAGCTAAGGCTGCAGTAAACGGCCAATGCAGTTATCCAAACGCCGAGCAAACGCACTTTGCGCAACCGTCTGCTGGCAGCGCGTCAACCCACCGTTACGGATTCCCCAGTAAAGGCGCTGATCATCAACAGGACAAAGAACACCAGGTAGCTGGCACTCAGCGGGTACGCAATAATCAGGAAGACGACCCAGCCGACAGTGGTTTTACCGTCGGCACGGCGTTGCTCGCGATTGCGGCAAAGCCAAATCGTCACGCCGATGGCAGTGATAAACAGCACGAGCGCCGCCGCGGCAAGCCCAGCAAGCGCAAACATCACGCCAATGCTCACAGCAATAACCGGAAGCAGCAGCAGGCCGCACCCGCACCCACCAGGACTATACACGGCAGTCTGTCGGCGCCTCATCATCACTCCAAGTCAAGCAATCGTTTGTAGACATCGAGGCCTTTGAGTAGGATTTCCTCGTCAAAGAGCATGCTATCGGTATGCAGGGCGCTTGTTGCATAGGCGGGGCAGCCATCCGAATCACTCGGGTTGTCTTGGTCCTCTGGCACGCCCGTGCCTAGCAAGAAGAACACGCCCGGCAGATGGCGCTGATAGAAGGCGAAATCCTCGGCGATTAGCAGCGGCTCGTCCACAAGTTGCAGTTCGGACAAGGCAGGCGCGACGCTGGCAAACAGCTCGGGGTCGTTATCGACCGGTGGATAGCCCTCGGCAAAGTCGAGATCATACGTGCAGCCCGTTGCGGTGCACGCCTCGTCGAGCACACGGCGTACGCCCTCGCGCGCACGGTCGAACATGTCGTCCGTAAACACACGCAGGCTTCCGGCCACATGGGCCTCCCCCGCCACCGCGTTGCAAACCGTACCGGCCTGCAGCAGACCAAACTTACCGATACAGGGCTCGTCGGTGCCCAGCTCGTCCATCAGTTCGCGCTCGGCAACCAAGAACTTGGCAGCCGCCAGCGCCGCATCGTGCGACTCCTCGACCGGAACGCCATAGGTCTTAGCGATATGGATGCTCGTCCCGTGAATATGAATGTGCGTCTCACTCGAACGCGCCAGCAACGGACCGGGGCAGCTCGCCAACGTGCCGGCGGGCAGATCGGGCCACACGTGGAAGCCGAAGATGAGATCCGCCCCGTAGCGCTCGAACACGCCGCTCTCGCATACCGTCTTGGCACCACCGGTCGTTTCCTCGGCCGGCTGGAACACAAAGAGCACATTGCGCCTAATGGCGCCCGGCTGCTCGCGAATCGTACGGTCGACATACGTCGCGGCGGCAAGTGCCATGGCCATGTGTCCGTCATGTCCGCAAGCGTGCATCTTGCCGGGATGGGTCGAGGCAAAGGCCGCTCCCGTCGCCTCCGCGATGGGCAGCGCATCCATATCGGCGCGAATCGCCGTGGCATGCGCGGCATCAACGCCGGCGTCGAAGAAAGCACAGACGCAGCTGGGGCACGGATGGGCCACCTCGCAAGCGAGCGGTGCCAGCACGCCCTCGATATAGGCAATGGTTTGCGGAAGATCGAAATCGAGCTCCGGAATGCGATGGAGATCGCGGCGATAGCGACGGAGTTCTTGGAGCTCGGTCATAGAGGATCCCTTCGTGAGGCACATCTGTTGCAACTTATTGTGATACAGGATTGTGGCGCACATGTTTCCAGCATATCCCTGCATTTTTTAAACGTTATATACGAATACTCTTGTTTGGTAAAGTGCAACGTGATAGGGTCTTTACCACTTGATAGAGGCGCGGGCACGAAGAGCCGCGGGCGAGCCGGCAGGCTTTGACCCCGTGGGGAGGCGAAACCCGCCGAACTGGGTTTTTCGGGCACGAACAACCTGGTGGGCCTGTGGGAAACACCCACAGGACTGTCTGCAGCAATGCGGGAGCGCTATCCGGACATTGGGTCCACGCTATGCGGATTCGATGCGCAGATGGCGCCGTCTGGATAGCGAGGTTTACGGGACATGGCATTGACCCCCAACGAGGCATATGCGGCCAAGCAGCCGTTTGTGGACAAGGAGACACTCGAGCATATCGTCGAGCAGTTCCCCACGCCGTTTCATCTATACGACGAGGCGGGCATCCGCCGCAACATGCAAGAAGTGCGCGACGCCTTTGCATGGAACCCGGGCTTTAAGGAATACTTTGCCGTCAAGGCCAACCCCAACCCGGCGCTCATCTCCATTCTCAACGAATACGGCTGCGGCTGCGATTGCTCGAGCTATACCGAGCTCATGATCGCCCGCTCGCTGGGTATCACAGGACACGACATCATGTTCTCGTCCAACGACACGCCGGCTGCCGACTTTGAGCTCGCCGACAAGCTGGGCGCCATCGTCAACTTTGACGACATCAGCCACATCGAGTTCTTTGAGCGCGTTGCGGGGCCCATCCCCAAAACGGTCAGCTGCCGCTTTAATCCAGGCGGTCTGTTCCAGCTCTCCAACGGCATCATGGACAACCCGGGCGACTCCAAATATGGCATGACCACCGAGCAACTCTTCGAGGCCTTCCGCATGCTCAAGGCCAAGGGCGCCGAGGACTTTGGCATCCACGCATTCCTTGCCAGCAACACCGTCACCAACGACTACTACCCCAAGCTCGCGCGCATCCTCTTTGAGCTTGCCGTACGCCTGGAGCGCGAGACCGGCGCACACGTCGCCTTCATCAATCTGTCCGGCGGCGTCGGCATCCCCTACCTGCCCGAGCAGCAGGCCAACGACATTCGCGCCATCGGCGAGGGAGTACACGCGGCATACGACGAGATCCTGGTTCCCGCCGGCATGGGCGATGTGGCCATCTGCACCGAGATGGGCCGCTTTATGATGGGCCCCTACGGCTGCCTGGTCACCAAGGCCATCCACGAGAAGCAGATCTACAAGGACTATATCGGTGTCGATGCAAGCGCCGTCGATTTGATTCGCCCTGCCATGTATGGCGCCTACCACCACATTACGGTGATGGGTCAGCCGGGCGGCGCCGACAAGGCCACAGCGCCCGTCACGAACACCTATGACATCACGGGCAACCTATGCGAGAACAACGACAAGTTCGCTATCGATCGCAAGCTGCCGCATATCGACATGGGTGACCTGCTTGTAATCCACGATACCGGTGCGCATGGCTACTCCATGGGCTACAACTACAACGGACGGCTGCGCTCGGCCGAGGTCCTGCTGCGCCCCGATGGCGCGGCCGACCTCATCCGCCGCGCCGAGCGCCCGGGCGATTACTTTGCCACGCTCGACGTGCTGCCGTGCGGCCGCGAGCTGCTGGCCAAGTCGCGCGCCGAAAGTGCCCGCCGTCGCGCCCAAGACGAGCGTCTGGCAGTCGCAGCTCAATGGAACAAACGCATCCAGATCGCGGAGGCGAAGGAGAAGAACATGGATATCCGCAACCTCGAGGGTTCAATCGTCGCCCTTGTCACGCCGTTTAAAAAGGACGGCAGCGTCGACTTTGACGCGCTCGAGCGCCTTATCGATTTCCACTTGCAAAATGGCACCGACGCCATCCTCACCCTGGGCACCACCGGTGAGAGTGCCACGATGACCGACGACGAGGACAACTCCGTCGTCGCCGCCGTGGTCAAGCATGTTGCAGGACGCGTCCCCGTCATCGCCGGCTCGGGCTCCAACTCCACGCAGACCATGCTCACCAAGTCGCTCACCTACCAGGGCCTGGGCGCCGATGGTCTGCTGCTCATTACCCCCTACTACAACAAGTCTAACGAAGAGGGCATCTACCAGCACTTTAAGACCGTGGCCGACGCCGTGGACATCCCCTGCATTCTGTACAACATCCCCGGCCGCTGTGGCTGCGGCATCAGCGAGCGCAACGTAGAGCGCTTGGCCGCGCACCCCAACATCATGGGTATTAAGGAGGCCTCGGGCAACGTCGCCTACGCGGCCAAGATCGCCCACCTGTTATCCGATGACTTCCGCATGTACTCGGGCGAGGACGCGCTTACCGTGCCGCTCATGAGCCTAGGCGCCTCGGGCACCATCAGCGTGTGGGCCGACGTGCAGCCGCAGCTCGTGCATGACATGTGCCGCGCCTATTTGGACGGTGACGTGGCGCGTGCCCGCGATATCCAAATTGCCGGCCAGCCACTCATCAATGTCCTCTTTAGCGAGGTCAACCCCATCCCCGTCAAAGAGGCGCTCGCTCAGATGGGTATGATCGAGGCAAACTACCGCATGCCGCTGTGCCCCATGGCAGACGACACGCGCTCTGCACTTACCGATGCCCTGAAGGGAGCTGGTCTGCTTGATTAAGACCGTCATTATGGGAACGGGCCGCATGGGCTCGCTCATCCGCACCACCGCCGAGGGCGTTGTCGACGCCGCCGGTCAACCCGTTTTTGATATCGTAGCCCAGATTGGTTTCGATTTGAGCGAGCTCGAGAACGCACCGGCCGCCGATGTGATTATCGACTTCTCGAACGTCGTGACCTTCGATGCCGTCGTCACCTATGTCGAGCGCACGGGCGCCGCGTTGGTCTCGGGTACCACGGGCTATACGCCCGAGCAGATGGACCGCTTGCGTGAGCTGGGCCAGAACACCCGCGTTATGCACTCGGGCAATTACTCCATCGGCATCGCAGCCCTGCGTCATCTAGTGGCCCAGGCCACACGCGAGCTGCCCGGCTTTGACTGCGAGATCGTCGAGACGCACCACAACCAAAAGGTCGACGCCCCGAGCGGCACCGCCAAGCTACTGCTCGACGCCGTCGTCGAAGCTGAACCCGAGGCAGGCTACCACCCCGTCTATGGCCGCGAGGGCATGTGCGGCGCGCGTGGCCCCAAGGAGATCGGAATGCACTCGCTGCGCGGCGGCACCGTCGCCGGCGTGCACGAGGTTAGTTTCTTTGGCCAGGACGAGGAGGTCACGCTCACCCACCGCGCCACGAGCCGTCAGATCTTTGTCAACGGCGCCTTGGCAGCCGCGCAGAAGCTCGTCACCCGCGAACCCGGCTTCTATACGTTCGACAAGGTCATGTTTGCCTAACCGGGTATCAACCGAATCCACCCAAAGGAGAGATAGCAAATGAGCAACGCAGCCGAGATGGATGCACAAGAGATTATCAACTACATCGCCACCGCGCCCAAAAAGACGCCCGTCAAGCTGTACGTGCGCGAGAAGCCGGGCATGAAGGTTGCCTGGGGCAACGCACATGTCTACGGCGGTCGTCGTGGCAAGACCGTCTTTGGCGACTGGGATGAGCTCAGGGCAATCCTCGACGCCAACGCCGACTCTATCGACTACTACGACGTAGAGAACGACTGCCGCAACTCCGCCGTGCCCATGCTCGACCTTAAGGGCATCAATGCCCGCATCGAGCCGGGCGCGATCATCCGCGACCGCGTCGAGATTGGCGACCGTGCCGTCATCATGATGGGCGCCATCATCAACATCGGCTCCGTTATCGGCGAGGGTTCCATGATCGATATGGGCGCCGTGCTAGGCGGCCGCGCCACCGTGGGCAAGAACTGCCACATCGGCGCCGGCACCGTGTTGGCGGGCGTCGTGGAGCCCGCAAGCGCCACGCCCGTCATCATCGAGGACGATGTCATGATCGGCGCAAACGCCGTGGTCCTGGAAGGCGTGCACGTGGGCAAGGGTGCTGTAGTTGCCGCCGGCGCCGTGTGCGTCGAGGACGTCCCCGCCGGCGCCGTCGTGGCCGGTGTCCCCGCCCGCGCCATCAAGATGCGCGACGAGAAGACCGACAGCAAGACCGGCCTCGAAGAAGGTCTGCGCCAGCTTTAATAGTTACGCGGTTTTGACAAACCGCGTTTTCACTGACTTATGCTCAACCAGTAGCGCAATTAAGCCCCAAGTAAAAAGGCCGAATCCCTCATCCGAGGCTTCGGCCTTTGTTTTTCTGCAGCGTCCAAGCGCAGTTTATCGATTCTCAATTGACCCGATGTTTTTGAGCTCGATGGAGATGAGGCCGTTGGGCTCGTTGACAAACTCGATGTACTCGGAATTCGAACCCATCTCGGCCGGGAAGCTGATCTCGATACCCGTGTCGGTACGAATCTTGTGATTGCGTACGGCCGCGCGCTCGACTTGTTTGCGCTCCACGGGCACGCGCTCGGGTACCTTCTCCTCAGTCAGTGCCGCGCGCACGCTCTCCTTGATAACCGGCTCGTCCTCAAAGACCTCATCGACGATATCCCAAGGGGGCAGTTCCTCGTCATCCTCAACTTTCTCGGCAACAGCAGCCTTAACCTTGGCGAGTGCTACAGCCGTGTTGGCACCGTGCTCCTCGGCGACTTCCTCGACCACACGCGTCACGGTGTCGATGACCTCCTTGCCCGATACCCCCGTGTCGCACTGCAGCAGGCCATCGGGAATGAGCATGCGATCCTCGCCGGCAATCTTGCGCTTCTTATCCACATAGCCGATCTCCATGGTGCTTGCACGCACGATTGCATAGCTCGGCACCTTTTGCGAGGGATTCGGCAGAATGGCGTAGTGGCGCGCAATGTCGTTGCGCACCTCGCCCTCTTCGCGACCCACCTCGTGCATAAAAGCCTGCTTGGAGCCCAGCAGCATCACGGCAAACCAGCGGGCATCCTCATCGTCATCAAAGTCCGCCACAAGCACGTCAGTGGACTCGGCTTTCTCGGCCTTGGTAAGTTCGGAAGAGATGAACTCCGCAATCTGCTGAGACAGATCCACGAACTCACGCTCACCAAAGAAATAGCCCTTGAGCTCGCCGCCGAATGCGGAGTTCTCGGCAAACGTGGCACGCTTGTTATCAGCCGAGGTACGAGCGCGCCGCAGGTGCGTGGTTACGAAATTACGCACGGTGCGGCTCTCGATATCGAGCTCGCGCTGGCTCATAACGTTGACGGCAGAGTCAAAGTCCAGGATATGCAGAATCGCGTGATTGATTTTCATATACGGCATTCCGTTCTAGATCGATTTCGGCACGAACCAGTATAGCGGTCGATCCCGCCCCAGGCGCATCGAAGATTGGTGCATCGGGGACAGGTTGCTTTGCACCAATGGTTAGCGCAGGAGCTCGGACTGCCAAGCCTCGAGCTGTTCTGCCAAGCTCTTGCCGGCAGCGGGCATGTCGATCTGGGGACGTTTGGGCAGAAGCGCACACTTAAGAATCGCAACGATAGTCTGCGAGACAAAGCGTCGCGTATCCTTGTCAAAGCCTTGCGCAGCCTGGAGCATCACGGGCAGGCTCTCGCGCAGATTCCCAGCGATATCCGCAAACCGCTCAGCACCCGTAGCCTCAAGCACGGAGAACAACGCATCTACAAAACGCTCGCGCTCGTTAGGCGACACCGCAAGCAGCATCTCGCGAATGGAGCCATCAACGTATCGAGCACCGGCGGACAGGCGCTCACAGTACACGAAGTCGCGACCATCAACCACCCAGCTAAAGGGATTATGCTGAAGCAGGCTGAACTCGGTGCTCTCAACGATGGCATAGTCCTCCTGTGTCTCGAACATCATGCCAAAGATCGACGACCGAGGTAGCGTCTTGTCGATTCGACCGGATAGATCGGCGAAGGCGTTGCCGCTCAGAAACTCCTCGACGAAGCCCGGACCATCATGGGAATACGCCCGTTCGATTCGCTCACGGGCGACATCGGGGCACATCGCCGCACCGTACACCGCAAGGTTTCCACCCTTGGAATGACCTCCGCACAAAAGCGGCCCGTCAATCGCATCCGCCGCCTCGTCTACATAACGCGCCGCGGATTCCTGGGCCGGCACAGGACACCGGAACGCCATGTTAAAGTCCTCTTTCCAGCCCACAATCGTGCTGTCGGTCCCCCGGAAGGCAAGATAGCTAAACCCCGCCGGAAATCGGAACGTCATGGCCGCAAACTGCTCCGTTGTCTCGGCATCACTCACGCTACGATAGCCGCAAACACGAACGCCACGGTAGCGAGGGCTTGCTGCCACAGCCTCCAACAGGGCACGACTCCCCTCCGGATCCCACAGGTCGCCAATCATGTCTTGGTAGCACTCGGCGCGCAGCAGCTCGCGTACGTCTAGGCCCTGCCAGTTCGTCAGCTCCGCCATATCACCCGGCAAACGCAAATAGGACAACCACGCAAAGACCAGGCTATCCACCGCGCAGAACGGCCGTTCCTCAAACGGATCAAACGCTGTCTGGGCATAGGTCAAAAAATTAGGCGAATCCGACATGGCCCTCCCATCAACTATGGTGCATTGGGGTCAGGTTACTTTGCACCAAAAAGGCGCCCGGGCCGTGTGGACCCGGACGCCTTCATTGTAGCTTTTCGCTCTAGCGAGCTTGATTTAGCAGGAGAAGTCGACGCTGTCGATGATGTCCTTGAGGGCCTTTGCGGAGGCGGTGAGCTCATGCTGCTCGTCATCGTTCAGCGGCACGGGGACGCGGCAGACAACGCCATCGCGGCCGACGACGGTCGGCATGGAGATGGCCAGATCGGACAGGCCATACTCGCCCACCATGAGCGAGGAAACGGGCAGAACGGTCTGCTCGTCACGCATAACAGCGGTGCAGATGCGCTTAACGGCCATGGCGACGCCGTAGTAGGTGGCGTGCTTCTTCTCGATGATGGTGTAGGCGGAGTTCTTGACGTCCTCGGCGATGCGCTTCTCGGCGGTCTCATGCTCCAGGTGGCCGTGAAGCTCGCAGAAGGTGTTCAGCGGAACGCCAGCAACCTGAGCGCTGGACCAAGCGACAAACTCGGAGTCGCCGTGCTCGCCCATGACATAGGCCTGGACATCGCGCGGGTCAACCTCGACGTGGGCACCAAGCATCTGCTGCAGACGGCCGGTGTCGAGCACGGTACCGGAGCCGATGACATGGCCCTCGGGCAGGCCGGACATCTTGATGGCAGCATAGGTCAGAACATCAACCGGGTTGGAGACAATTAGCAGAATGCCGTCGAAGCCGGACTTCTTAATCTCGGGGATAATAGACTTAAAGATGTTTACGTTCTTGTTGACCAGGTCCAGGCGGGTCTCACCGGGCTTCTGGGCAGCGCCAGCGGTGACGACGATCATGGCGGCGTCGGCGACATCGGAATAATCGCCGGCGTAGATCTTCATCGGCTCGGCAAACGTCATGCCGTGCGCGATATCCAGGGCCTCACCCTCGGCACGGTTTTTGTCCACGTCGATGAGGACCATCTCGGAGAACAGACCACTCTGCATCAGCGCGAACGCCGAAGACGAACCGACGAAACCGCAGCCGACAATAGCGACCTTCTTCTCGTTAACCATTAGAAACTCCCATCTCTCTCCACAAACAAGCCGCCCGGGAACGACCCGAGCGGCTTGTCGTAATCCCAATACATCCAATCGGGACTTTGATTATGCTCCTATTCGCAGCCAAAAATCGACCGTTTACCGAAATTGTTTGCAGAATTCGTAAAATAACTGCACGAAATCGGTTTCGAGCTATTGACGAGTCGAAATAGGTTTCTAATACAGGCCCGCCTCGCGAATGGCCTCGACAGCCAAAGCGATCTGATCGGGCGGCAGGACCAGCGCCATGCGCACGTGTCCCTCGCCCGAAGGACCAAAGCTCGCGCCCGGCGTCACCACAACGCCGGCCTTCTCCATGAGCTCCTCGCAAAACGCCATGGAATCGGTGCGACCACCGGGAAGCTTGGCCCACACAAACATAGAGCCATGCGCGTTGGGACGCTCCCAGCCCAGGCCCTCAAGACCGTCGCACAGGGCATCGCGGCGCTCCTGGTACTTCAGACGCTGCGCCTCGACCTCATCGCGCGGACCGTTCAGGCAGGCGATGGCGGCCTTCTGAATCGGGAAGAACATACCAAAGTCGATCTGGCCGCGCAGCTTGGCAAAGGCAGAGACCACATCCTCGCGACCGACCAAAAAGCCGATGCGGGCACCGGTGACGTTAAACGACTTGGAAAGCGAGAAGAACTCCACGCCCACCTCGAGCGCACCGGGATACTGCAAGAAGCTGCCGCCGGGCTCGCCGTCAAACACGATGTCGGAGTACGCGTTGTCATGAACGATCAACAGATCATGCTCGCGGGCAAAGGCGATAATCTCCTCGTAGACCTCGGGCGTGCCCACCGAGCCGACCGGGTTCGCGGGCAGCGACACGATCATATACTTGGCACGATCGGCCACCTCGGGATCGATACCCGCCACATAGGGCAGGTAATTATGCTCGGCAACCAGCGGATAGTATTCGAGCTTGGCATCGGCGATCTTGGCACCCGCCTCAAAGACCGGGTAGCACGGATCGGGAACCAGAATGGTGTCACCCGGATCGAGCAGGGCCAGGCCCAAATGGCCCACGCCCTCCTGCGTGCCGTTGCACGACTGCACCATAGACGGCGTAATGCCCGAAACGCCAAAGCGACGCTCATAGTAATCGCACACGGCTTGCTTGAGTTCGGGCAGGTCGCGCAGGGCATACTTCCACATCTCGGGATCTTGGGCTGCCTGCGTGAGCGCCTCGACCACGTGGTCGTACGGCTTAAAGTCGGGCGTGCCCACGCTCATGTTGTAAATGGTCTTGCCCTGAGCCTTCAGCGCGAGAAGCTTGTTGTTGAGCGAGGCGAAGACCTCCGCGCCAAAGCGGTCGAGACGCTGCGATGCCTGCATGGTGCCACCTTTCGATATAAAAAACGCGGCGCTCCGACAAGAGCGCCGCGCGATACGGGCCATCAGATTGCAAAAGTGTAACGCTTGCAACCCCCGTATTGGTTCAATTTAGCCAACCTTAGTCAACTGGATTGAGCGCGTCGATCTGCGCAAGCCACAGACGCGAGCTAGCGTCACTCGGCATACGCCAATCGCCGCGCGGGCTGAGCGTCACCGAGCCCACCTTGGGACCATCGGGCAGGCAGCTGCGCTTAAACTGCTGGGCAAAGAAGCGACGGTAGAACGTACGTAGCCACGTGTGGACGGTCTCAGCGTCGTAGACGCCCTCGAAGCTCTTGAGCGCCATGCGGTAGATCTTGCCCGGCTCAAAGCCAAAACGCAGCAGATAGTAGAGGAAGTAGTCGTGCAGCTCGTACGGGCCCACCAAATCCTCGGTCTTCTGTGCAATCTCGCCGTCGCCCGTGGGCGGCAGAAGCTCGGGGGACACCGGCGTATCGAGGATATCGAGCAAGACCTCGGCAATGCGCCCGCCAAAGACATCGGCGGCATAGCGCACCAGATGGCGCACAAGCGTCTTGGGCACGCTCGCGTTGACGGCGTACATGCTCATGTGGTCGCCGTTATAGGTAGCCCAGCCGAGCGCCAGCTCCGACAGGTCGCCCGTGCCAATGACAAAACCGCCAGCCTGGTTGGCCAAATCCATCAGAATCTGCGTACGCTCGCGCGCCTGGCTGTTCTCGTAGGTCACGTCCTGCACGGTCGGATCATGCTCGATATCCTTAAAGTGCTGCTCCACGGCAGCATGGATCGAGACCTCGCGAAAGCTCACGCCTAGGTCGCGAGCGAGCGACTCGGCATTGGACTTGGTGCGGTGCGTCGTGCCAAAGCCGGGCATGGACACGGCCGTGATACCGGTGCGCGGCAGGCCCAAGGCGTCGAACGCACGCACGGTCACGAGGAGCGCCAGCGTGGAATCGAGGCCGCCCGAAAGGCCGATGACGGCCGCCTTGGTGCCCGTATGGGCAAGGCGGGTCTTGAGGCCGGCGGTCTGCAGGTCGAGGATAGTCTCGCAACGCTCAGCCAGATCACCGTGGTCGGCCGGCACAAAGGGAGCGCGGGGGAAGACTCGGTCGATGTCGAGCGCATCGCGCAGGACAGGTTCTTCGGCCAGTACGCCCTCAAACGAAAACTCAACGGTCGCGGATTCCGGCGCATCGTCGGTGCGCGTCCACGTCGTCGAGCGACGGCGCTCGGCAACCAGGCGGTCAAGGTCAACGTCGGCGATGGCCATATCGCAGGTAAGCAGTTTGGTCGCGGCGAGCTTGGAGCCGTTTTCGTAGACGAGGTTCTCACCCGCAAAGACCATGTCGGTCGTGGACTCGCCCTCGCTCGCGTCCGCGTAGGCATAGGCGCAGTACAGGCGCGCGCTCTGATTGGAGATAAGGCTGCGGCGGTAATCTGCCTTACCGATAATCTCGTCCGAGGCCGACGGGTTGAGAATCACCGTCGCACCGGCAAGCGCCATCTCGGTCGAAGGGGGTGCCGGCACCCACAGGTCCTCGCAGACTTCAACGCCCAGCACCATATCCTCGGCACCCTCATCACAGCAGCGGTAGACAAGCCCCGAACCCAGCGGAACCGGACCCTGACCGGCAAATTCAACCCACACGGGATCCGCAGGCGACGGAGCAAACCAGCGACGCTCATAGAACTCGCCATAGTTGGGCAGATACTTCTTGGCCGTGAGGCCCAAAAGCTCGCCCGCGCAGCACACGGCGGCGCAGTTGTAGATGTTTTCTGCCACCGCAACGGGCAAGCCAACGGTAAAGACGATCGGCAGCTCACGGGTTTCATCGAGGATGTGCACCAGCGCTGCTTCGCAGGCATGCAGCAGCGTGCGGTTATGGAACAGATCGGCCGCGGTATAGCCAGTCAGATTAAGCTCGGGCAACACCAACGCGCGAACGCCGCGCCCGGCAGCATCGCGAACAGCCGCCAGCGCAACCTCGGCATTGCCCTCGACATCGGCCACGCGAATCTGCGGCGACGCCGCCGCCACACGCAAAAAGCCATCAGACTGAGAAAGGTGAAGATTCATAAGAATGCTCCCGTGCGTAGACGCCATTCACAACAATTAGCAAGTCCTATTGTAGTTCAACCGCCGGGTGGAACCGCATCCCACCAACTTGGTGAGCAATTGATGAGTTGATGGTATCTGTTAAATGTCACGTACGATTCACATCTGGTGGGTACCCTGATGGCTACACGAAACGAAGCAGATTTACACCGGGAGGACCCCGTATGACAACCAAGTACACCGACGCGCCGCGCACGCGCGTCATGACGCCGGCATCGCTCAACAACGGCGTACACGAGAACCATTCCATTGGACAGACCATGGCCATCGCGCCCAAAAAGGGCCTGTTCGACGACATTTCCATTCCCCAGATCATCGCCGGCGCCGCAGCTGCCGCCACGAGCGTGGCGCTTGCTTCAAAGATCGGCATTGCCGGCTCGGTGATTGGTGCCGCTGTGAGCTCAGTCATCACTGTTGTGTCCTCGCAGGTCTATCGCCACTTTATCTCCGCCAGCGCCGAAGCAATCAAGGGCACGCATGCCGCTGTCGACTACCCTGCCGGCGCCTACGAGCCCGTTGAGCCCGATGTCGAGGAGCACCTAGGTGGCGCCGCGACCACGCAGGAGATGCGCCAGGTTGCGGGACGCGCGACCACGGCGCGCGTCGCCCCCAACAGTCTGCGCGCCAAGGCGGCGGCAGAGCGCAGCCAGACACAAAAGAAGGTCATCGTCTTCTCGATCGCCATCGCCATCGTCGCGGTCATCGCCTGCGCCGGCGCCATCCTTATCACCACTGCCGGTGAGGGTCTGGGCGAGCGTCCCGAGCCAATCCTGTCGTCGCGCACGACCGAGAGCGATGCAAATGGCAACACTCAGCCGCAGGATCAGCAGGCACAGACGGACGACACGCAAGACAGTCCTACCTCTGCCAATTCGTCCTCGAACACCCAAAACCAATCGCAGGGCACTGATTCCTCTACGGCCAACAGCGGCACGCCGTCCGGCACGACCGACTCAAGCCAAACGACTGACGGTTCACAGCCGAACACGGGAGGCCAGACGAGCGACACCACGTCGGGAACGGGCACGGCAGACAGTAACAACACCAACAGCTCGAGCGGAACCGCTTCCGGCACGGCATCTGACAACTCGAGCCAAGGCACGGCATCGGGCAACTAAGCACGTTTGCCTCTCATAGATAACCGACCTGTACAACGGGCGCGAATCGAAAGCGGTTCGCGCCCGTTTGCCTTGGGCGCCGCCATGGCGAACGCCATGCGATGGTAAGATGCTTTACATGTGTAAAGAGGAGATTTGCCATGAGCAAGACAATAGTTAGGCCCACGCTTTCGCTGGGCAACCACATCTATCTGTATCGCCTGCTGCGCGATGCGATTGGATGTGGCAAGCAAACGTTTATGACGCAGGTCGAGGAGGCGCTCGCCGCTGGCGACATGACCGCTTATGACCTGGGCTTCGAGTCCACGCGCGAGCTGCTCGAGGAGCTCGACGACTGCATTAAGCTGACCGTCTTTAAAGGCGGCCGCCTGTATGCCACGGTCATCGCCAACGAGGCCTGGGATGCTGCGCTTGCCAAGGGCGAGGACAAGCCCAAGACCGCCAAGGGCGCCAAGCAGTCCTACAAAAAGAAAAAGCGCGGTGAGAAGGACCTCAAGGCCGTGCGCCCCAAGCACGTTAAGCGTCCCGAGCCCGAAGCCATGGTTGAAGCCGCGCCGGAACCCGAGCCCGAGACAGAGATCGAAGTTGCTATTGAGGTAACGGCAGAAGCCGAAACCGAAATCGCCGCCACGACCGATTCCGAAGTCATATCCGAGCAGGAAGCCACTGTGGAGCTCAACGAAGCGCCCAAGTCGACAACCGAAGAAGCCGCTGACCAACCCGAGCCGTCTGCGTTCCAAAACAGCGATGTCTTTGGCGACGAGGCCGAGGACGATCAGTCCGACGAGCCCGCAGATCAAGACGCTACCGAGTCGACACCGGAGCCCGAGACGCCGCAGCCCGCCATCTCGCTCACGGTCGTCTATGACCCCGAGAACGCCAACGCCGGCATCACCACCATGGCATCCACGCCCATCGAAGCAAAGTCGAGCGTCGAGAACGAGGACGCGACGCAGGTTGAGGTTGAAACCGCAGCTGCAGACGCGCCCGTCACCGTGGAGCCCGCAGATTCCACGATCAAGCCGGAAGCGACGCCGGAGCCCGCACCCGTCATCGAATCCGTGCCCACCTCTGCTTGCGGCCAAATTCCCGCACCGGCACCGGCTTCGGCACCCGCAGCGGCCCCAACCCCCGCACCCGCAGCACCGACCATCCCCGAGGACTTCCCCATCGATTTCGCAACCGAGGTCTTCTGCCCCGGCCCGCTTCTGCACCAGCTGTCGACCTATCTCCCCTACGGCGCCGATACCCTCGGCATTGTCGGCGAGTACTACTGGATCGCCCGCGAGCGCGGTACCATCGAGGCCGCGCGAAACCGCGCAAGCTTCCCCCTGCGCTACACGCAGGCCGGCGAGCGCCACGAAGTCACCGTGCGCATCCGCCGCAACACCACCGGCGGTCTCGGAGCCGCCTGGGCCATCGATAAAGTCGAAGAACCCGAGCAGTAACGACAAACGGCTCAAATCCAAATCAGGATTTGAGCCGTTTTTATTTGTTGATGTTGCGTAACCAACAGCGAGCGGGCCGCAAGTGCCCCAGGTTGCCGTGAAAGAGGAGCGACGCGTACTTCGGTACGCGAGCGACGGCTTGAACGGCAAGATGGGGTGCTTGCGACCCGCGCAGCGTCGAGCAGTTACGCGGTTTGGAAAACCGCGTAACGATCTAGTCGCGCGTCAGCTTACGGTGGATACGATGCGGCTGGGCCGCGTCCTCGCCCAGGCGCTCGATGCGATTGGCCTGATAGGCCTCGAAGTTGCCCTCGAACCAATACCAGTTGCCCGGATTCTCGTCGGTGCCCTCCCACGCCAGAATGTGCGTGGCGACGCGGTCCAGGAACATACGGTCGTGGCTAATGACCACCGAGCAGCCCGGGAACTCGAGCAGCGCCGCTTCGAGCGAGGACAGCGTCTCGACGTCGAGGTCATTCGTGGGCTCGTCGAGGAGCAGCAGGTTGCCGCCCTGCTTGAGCGTAAGCGCCAAGTTCAGACGGTTGCGCTCGCCACCGGAGAGTACGCCGGCGCGCTTCTGCTGGTCCTGGCCTTTAAAGCCAAAGCTCGCCACATAAGCACGGCTCGGAACCTCGGTCTCACCGACCATCATGTGGTCCAGGCCATCCGAGACGACCTCCCACAGGTTCTTATCGGGGTCGATGCCGGAACGGTTCTGATCGACATAGGAGATCTTGACGGTCTCGCCCACCTCGAGCTCGCCCGAAGTCAGCGGCTCCAGGCCCACGATGGTCTTGAACAGCGTGGTCTTGCCCACACCGTTGGGGCCGATGACGCCCACGATACCGTTGCGCGGCAGGGTGAACGATAGGTCGTCGATGAGCACACGGCCATCGAACTCCTTGTGCAGGTGATGAGCCTCGAGCACCTTGTTGCCCAGACGCGGGCCCACGGGGATGCGGATGTCGGTCCAGTCGAGCTTCTGGCTTGCGCGGGCCTCGGCCTCCATCTCCTCGTAACGAGCCAGACGGGCCTTGTTCTTGGCCTGGCGAGCCTTGGGCGAGCTGCGTACCCACTCGAGCTCGGCCTCCATGCGCTTGGCGAGCTTGGCGTCGCGGTTGCCCTGCGCCTCGATACGGGCGGCCTTGGTCTCCAGATACGTGGAGTAGTTGCCCTTGTAGGGATAAAGGTGACCGCGGTCTACCTCGCAGATCCACTCGGCAACGTTATCCAGGAAGTAGCGATCGTGCGTGACGGCAAGCACCGCGCCCTGGTAGTTGTGCAGGAAGTGCTCGAGCCACAGGATCGATTCGGCGTCCAGGTGGTTCGTGGGCTCGTCGAGCAGCAGCAGGTCGGGAGCCTCGAGCAGCAGCTTGCACAGGGCCACGCGACGGCGCTCGCCGCCGGAAAGCACGTTGACCGGCATGTCGGAATCGGGCAGCTGCAGGGCGTCCATGGCCTGGCCGAGCTTGGAATCGATATCCCAGCCGTCGGCGGCGTCGATCTCGTCCTGGAGCTTGCCCATCTCGGCCATGAGGGCGTCCATGTCGCAATCCGGGTCGCACATCTCCTCGCCGATCTTGTTGAAGCGATCGACCTTGGCAATCATGTCGCCAAACGCCATGCGCACGTTCTCGATGACGGTCTTGTCATCGTCGAGCGGCGGCTCCTGCTGCAGGATGCCCACGGTGTAGCCGGGAGTGAGCCTGGCATCGCCGTTGGAGACCTCCTCGATGCCGGCCATAATCTTGAGCAGGGTCGACTTGCCCATACCGTTGGGGCCCACGACGCCGATCTTGGCACCGGGGTAGAAGCTCAGGGTCACGTCGTCAAGGATCACCTTGTCGCCATGGGCCTTGCGAGCCTGATACATCTGGTAGATAAACTCTGCCATTTGCCTGTTCTATCCTTTCTACCTGCTGTTTCCCTATTCTTGATTCGCTTTAGTGGAAACGAAATGAGGGAACCAGCTCTGAAACGTAACGAAAAAGGGGCATGGTTGCCCACACCCCCTAATACTACCTGGGAAAAGTCCCCCGGAACATACTATGAACTGCGTACGCTAGTTTTCCGCAACCTTAACGAGCGGCTCGCTGCGATTTGCGCCACAACAGATACGAGTAGACGTAAACGGCTCCAACCGAACCAAACGCCAGAGCCGCAATCACCGCGGCGACGACTTCACTCGAAAGCACGCTGCCTGCCACGCCCATCACAATCAGGCCAATACCCAGCACCATAAAGCAGGCGCCGCCAAAACGCTGCGTACGGCGCCAGTTCTCGGGATCGGCAAGCGCCCAGGGTGTCTTGATACCGAGCGTATAGTTCTGCTTCACACGCGGCAAGTAGTTGCCTACGCCGATGAACAGCAAACCGACAACACCGGAAATCAGCACGTTAACCGAACCGACCGCCGGCACTACGCCCCAGACCGTAAGCTCTCCCAGCCAGCTTATGGCGCACATGAACAAGGTGAAGGCGATTACGAAGCCCTGGTAGAACTTGCCCGAGGTTCGATATGCCTCACCTTTGGGGTCGATGCGCGGCACCATGCAGAACATTGCGAGAAGCGCCAGAGGCAGCACGCCGAGCGCGGAGGCCATCCAACTAGGACCCCAACCGTCGACGGCGCCGTTCGCGCCCCAGTGCGTGGGAATCTGTGCAGGCAGGCTCGGCATCACCATGAGGTGCGCTACAACATTAATAGCGCAGACCACAACAAGCATGGCCCACACGCGCGACGATACCCCCGTGGCGTGAATGCCCTTGTTTTCGTTATTCATCCTTATCACCTTCCGTGTTTGTAAAGCCCATAAACCAACCGATCAAGTCCTGCATGACGGTGGTGTTTAAGCTGTAAACGATGTTTTGGCCATGACGTTCGTCGGTCACCAACCCGGCGTTTTTGAGCGTCGCCAAGTGATGGCTCAACGA
Source organism: uncultured Collinsella sp. (assembly GCA_958429025.1). GTDB lineage: Bacteria > Actinomycetota > Coriobacteriia > Coriobacteriales > Coriobacteriaceae > Collinsella. The sequence goes on from CAUAIH010000004.1 coordinate 116,520, forward strand.
CGGCTTGCTGATATCGAAATGCTCGGCAAGCTCCCCCGCCGTGCAATTGCCCTCGCGCAGCAACTCCAAAATGCGCCGTCGCGTTGGATCGGCAAGCGCCTTAAAACCCTCTCCCGGCATAAGACCTCCTCTCATCATCTCTCATGACGTGCACACTATACTCAATATTTAGATGTTTGTCTAACTATCTAATCTTGTACTCAAAAAAATAGCCGCCTCCGCGTAATGCGAAGACGGCCACTTCTCACGCTACAAACGTGTTTTAGAGTTGGCCAACCCGCTGCAACGGGTGCCATCTGCTTCAATCTTATGCGAACCCCGATCCCATTTCAACAAGCCCAAGGGCTCAAATGGAATCGCGATAACACCTATAATGGCGATAGCTAAAACACGATTCGCTTCCCCATCGGAGGATGTCTATGACCGAAACCGCTGCCGCTCTCGTCGAGACACGCGACACCAAGCTCGAGATCATCATGGGCCGCGAGGCACTCGATAAGCTCGCCGATGCTACGGTGTTGGTGCTCGGCTGCGGAGGCGTGGGCTCCAACTGCTGCGAGGCACTCGCCCGCGGCGGCATTGGTCATTTCGTCATTCTGGACAAGGACATCGTCGCGCCCAGCAATATCAATCGCCAGGCTATCGCCTTTCACAGCACCATCGGCAAGCGCAAGGTCGATGTTATGGAAGCCATGATCCACGACATCAATCCCACCGCCACCGTTATCAAACGCACCGAATACCTGCTGAGCGACAACATCGACGAGTTCTTCGCGAGCGTTTTGGAGCAGACGGACGGCAAGCTCGACTACGTCGTCGACGCCATCGACACCATCTCGGCCAAGCTCACCATTGCCAAATATGCTCAGGACCACGACATTCGTTTGGTTAGCTCCATGGGCGGGGCCAACAAGCTCCATCCCGAGTGCCTCCGCTTTGCCGACATTTTCGATACGGTACGCGACCCCATGAGCCGCATCATGCGCAAAGAATGTAAGAAGCGCGGAATCAAGAGTCTGCACGTGCTGTTTAGCTGCGAGGAATCGGTTAAGACCCAACCCCGCGACCCGTCCAACATCCACGAGCGTACCGAGTTGGGTACCGCTAGTTTTATGCCGCCCATCATGGGTCAGATGATTGCCGGCGAGGTTATCCGCCAGATCAGTGGACGCGGCACCGAGCGTGTGCGCGCCGACGGCCAACGCCTGGACTAGCAGGATGTCCTGCGATGGAACCGCAATTCTTTGACACGCATTGTCATCTTGATTTGATGCTCGGCCCCGATGCTGCAGCCAGTGAGTCGGCGGCGTCGGGTCTGGGGCTCTTTGACTGCGGGGTCGACCCACGCGACTTTTCGGCCGCAAACGAGCGCGCCCGTCGCCTACCAGGCATCATCGCTGGCGTTGGGCTCCACCCCTGGTGGCTCGCCGACGGCCGCTGCGGTCCTGCCGAAGTCGATCTGCTTTGCGAAGTTGCTGCCCAAGAGCGCTACATCGGCGAGGTGGGACTCGACTTTTCCGCACGCTTTGCCGGAAGTGAGCCGCTACAAATACAGGCATTTGACCGGCTCTGCGATACACTCGTGCAGCATCCTCTTACCGGGCGCGTGATATCAATTCACGCCGTTCGTTCGGCAGGAGCCGTACTGGACGTCCTCGAATCGCATGGACTACTCATCCCAAACCCCGACTCCCCCGTTATCATCTTCCACTGGTTTAGCGGCACTTCGGACGAACTCGTCCGCGCGCGTGATGCGGACTGTTATTTTTCCGTCAACCAGCGCATGCTCGCCACCAAACGTGGACGCGAATACGCCCGACAGATTCCACTCGACCGTCTACTGCTCGAGACCGATGCGCCAGCCGAGCCAAACACAGAAACAAGCGCACAGTCGCTCATCAGATCGCTCACAAGGACCTCGATGCGCATTGCCTCACTCAAAAACTGTGACGCTAAGCACATTGAGTCGGCAGTTTTAGCAAATGCGCGCTCTGTATTTGACCTTCGCTAACCCCTGTGGGCAAAAAATGTCAAATATGAGTACTGTTGCAAATCCAGTAACATTATTTTACGGCAAAATAGTGCCTTGATAATGTACAGCCATCCATTATCAAGGCACTTTAAGGTGGTTAAAGTCATTTTTAGCAGGTTTTAATCGCTCGCAGACACCCAACTAGGCCCTCAAAAGCTTAATTTCGCTGTTACTAAATTAGTGACAGTACTCATATTTAGCATTTTTTGTCCATGGAGTCCCAGGGAGGCGACAATTCGACTCCCCGGGACTGCTCACCTATTCGGAAATCGGCACTCCATGGCCCCAGGAGCCTTCCATGCCGCACACGGTCGAGGCAAACCCGGCAGCAAAGTCGAGTGCACGCTCGATGGCCTCGGCACCATCCTCGCCACGCTTGGCGGAATCGAGATAACACATCAGGAACGAAGCCAGGAACGAGTCGCCCGCACCCATGGTGTCCTTCAAATCCGTTACCGGTTTAGCCAGTTGGCGGTAATAACGATCGCCATCATAGGCAATGCAGCCCTCAGCGCCAGCCGTTGCCGATACGAAACGCGGACCTAGACCCCTCACCCATGCCAGACGCTCGCGAATCTCATCCTCGCTCGCGGCGTCTGCCGCGCTAAAGAATGCGAAGTCAACGTAGGGAGCAATCTGCTCGTAGTACTCGTCGGTCGAATCGTCCGAGAAGTCAAACGAAACCGTGATGCCCGCGGCCTTCAACTTGGGAAGTTCGCGCTCGGTAAAGCAATAGTTGCCCGAGTGGACTACGTCGAACTGCTTCATGTACGCAAGGTCAAAGCGATCGAGCACATAGCGAGTATCACCACGGATGCCACCCTCATTGGAGCCAAGGAAAACACGGTCGCCGTTAACGACGGTCACGCGCGCAGCACCATTCTCACCGATGAGCTGCTTGCATTTGGCTAGTTCAACGTCCTCATCCTCAAGACTCGCAATCACGTGCTCGGCAGCAGCGTCATTACCAAAGATGCCCATATACGCGGAGCGCGCGGCTCCGCATTTCTTGGCATACACGGCAAAGTTCACCGCATTGCCACCCGGATACATCGTGCGAATATGCTCGTAGCGGTCGACGACGTTGTCGCCAAACCCCAGTGCGCTCACGTTAAATGCCATAGCGCGCCCCTCTCTTATGCCAGCGGAACCACTGTTGTGACAACAATGCCGCCCAGAATCTACGCGAGTTCCAGCAGGTCCGGCAGCTGGTCGATAATCTTGTCCGCGGCATCCTGGCTAAAGCCAAAGCGCTCCTCGCGCTTGGCAATGACCGTCAGGCCGGCTCGCTTACCCGCGGTAATGCCCGGAACGGAATCCTCAACGCAGCAGCAGCGATTCGCGGGCAGCCCCAGCAGGTCCAGCGCATGTAGGTAGATGTCGGGCTCGGGCTTGCTCTCCTTAAACTGCTCGCCGCTCACCACATACTCAAAGGCATCAGACAGCCCGCATGCGTTGAGCACTTCCTCGATGCTAACCATGGGAGACGAGCTGGCAAGCGCCACGCGAACGCCACGGCGCGGCAGCTCTCGAATCGTATCCACGGCGCCTGGGTTAATCAAAGCCTGATAGTCACGCGGACGCTTATGCGCCCACTCGTCCCAACGGGCCAACGCTTCCTCGCCAGTGAAGTGCCCCTTACCGGCGCGCTCAAACCAATCGACCAGCATATGCAGGAAGAACTGATGCGAGGTACCGACCTGCCCATTCAACTCCTCTTGAGTCAGATTAAGCCCAAGCTCCTTGGCAAACGCGGCAGTCTCGCCCAAGTAGTAATACTCGGTATCGACAATGACGCCGTCCATGTCAAAGATAACGGCGTCGAACGGAAATGCGGGCACGGCACCCTCCCTAACAAAAGGACGCCCGCAAGCAGGCGCCCGAGCCATGCATTAATCGGCGATTCTAACCCAGCAGCTTATCCAGCGTCACCGCAATGCCATCTTCGTTGTTATCGGCGGTCACCATCTGGGCCACGGCCTTAACCTCGTCGACCGCGTTTCCCATGGCAACACCAGTGCCGGCCCACTCAATCATGGACTTGTCGTTCTGGCCGTCGCCAAACGATACGACCTCGCTGGCATCGATGCCGAGCTTGGGCAGGGCACCCTCGAGCGCACGGGCCTTGTCGATACCGGGCGACGTGTACTCAAAGTACCAGTCGGCCGTAAACATGCCCGAAAGCGTCTGCTTAAAGGGCGCATACATCTCCTCGTAATGCGCCTGCAGGTAGGCCGGATCGCCCGCCGTCAGCAGCTTGTCCACGGGATAAGCATCAGCGACCTCATGCAGGCTCTCCACCTCGCGAATCTTAAGATCGCACGCGTCGCGCTCATACTTGACGATATTCTTCTGCGAGCCGTCAGGCAGCGTGATCATGCAATGGTACGAGTCCTCGACGTGCAAATCGCGACCGAGCGAAATCATAGGGATCACGTCAAAATTACGCAGGTGATCAATCAGACGATGCAATTCGTCGGCAGGCATAGCCTGATCGAACAGCACCTCGTCGGTCTGGGCATCGACGACGTGTGCGCCGTTAAAGGCCACCAGCAAACCGTCATGGTTTTGAAGGTCGAGCTCTTGCGCCAAGGCGTGCAGCCCCCATGCGGGACGGCCCGAAGCCAAAATGAGCTTAATGCCCGACTCCTGCGCCGCGAGCAGCTTCTCGCGCGTACGCGGGCTAATCACTTTCTGATCGTTGGTGAGCGTACCGTCGATATCCATCGCGATGGCTTTGATTGCCATATATGCCTCCCTGTCATTGAACAACCTTGTCTGAGCCATCATACAGAACACCCATCGCGACTCCGTTTACAACGGGAAAAATGTCATATTGTCCCGAACATGAACGGCGTGTGGTCGTGAAGCTTTATCGCTCAGGTCAAATACGTCTGCTAGCGACGCTCATCCTTCGGTGCGCCCTCGACGATCGCGATGCCCGCCGATGCACCTAACGCGCTGGCGCCGGCCTCGATGAATGCGCAAGCCTCTTCGTAATTATGGATACCGCCCGCCGCCTTGATTGCCACGGCATCGCCGAGCACCTCGTGCATCAGCCGCACGTCCTCGAGCTTAGCACCGCCAAAGCTTCTACCGGTCGATGTCTTAAGGAATCCCGGCTTGGCCTCCAGCGCGATCTCGCATACACGGCGCTTGGCGGCGTCGTCGCCGTCCAGCTTGCACATCTCGACGATTACCTTGTCAGTGATGCCATGCGCGCGACAAAAATCAGCAATGGTAGTCATCTCGCGCTCGATGGCATCAAAATCGCGGTTCTCGATCGACCCCTGATTCAAAACATAGTCAATCTCGGTAAAGCCACACGCAGCGTATTCCTCAAACCTCGCAAGCTTCTCCTCAAGCGTCATAGTGCCCTGGGGAAAGTCGATAGCGCCGGCAAGGATGATGTCAGAGCCCTCGAGCATGGCGCGGCCCGTCTCGTACTCCTGCAGGTTCGCAAATACGCAGCGAAAGTTGTACTTTAACGCCTTCTCGACATACTGCTCAAACGTGTCCTCGGGGGCATCGATATAGTCGATGTATTTATTGATGGGTTTGGCAAGCGTCATGCTGGGCCTCCTTGTTCAGGGCTGGCAACCGATTCGTGGCTTCACGCGAAAAACCACGTTCAATGTACGCCCGGCATGCAAGGACAGCGTCCGCATTCCGACAAGTGGTATGAGATTAGCCGTAAACGTATAATTTACGGACAGCGAATGGCACCGCACGCGGATGCCGACAGCAAGACATCCCCCCCCCTCAATACACCCTCATGCCCATTTAAATAGCAAGGGGCCCGTATCTGTTGGGATACGGGCCCCTTTCGGCCGTGACCTATCTCAGCAACAAAGACTACTTGCGGTGAGCGCGGTAGAACTCGATCGCACCATCTTATCCGAGCCGGGGCACGTTCGCATAGCGTGGCGCGTGACGGTTGCAAAACCACCCCATTTGAAACAAAGGCAAAAAAGTACTTGCAAAGACGCATTCCGACATATAAGTTGATAAAAGACCGCCGTTGCGGTTTTAAGTAGATCGAGCATATGAAGTTTGAGTTTTAGCGTGTAAGAGAAGGAAGATCGGCAAAGTACAACCCCAAACGCAATGACAACTTAATGAGGTAACTGCCACATGTGAGGCACCCAGGGCGTTGCTGTCTCGATTTTGAGCACGATGCCTTCCGCCTTGCATGGGCCGTTCCATCCCGCCCCTGCAGCAACTGCCTCACGGGCTCATTGAAAACCGCATAGCACCCCAACGTCAGCACATCACCCACGGCAAGCACATCACTCACGACAACCAACACATCAACAAACAGCACGAACATCAACCGATTGGAGAAGCTATGACAAACCACCACGCTGAAGACGGCGATAAGAAAAGCATTCTGGATGCCCGCATTGAGCGAGCATATGCAAACGAATATGACGCCGCCTTTGCCGCCGCGACCATCAAAAACTACGCGTCGCTACCGCTCGCGACGATCTTGGCCGACCACCCTCAACTGCTGAAGCGCTGCACAAAGATCATGGGCGACCCCGACATTCGCAAGCTGACAGACCCCTATGCCCCAAAACGCGACAACGATTCGTACGTTCTTACCGTAGGCTGCCTAGCCCATATGCTTACGGCGCTCGACACGAAACTCAAGCTCGAATGGGAACCCGACGAGCGTCATGAACTCGAAAGCAAGCGGAACACCCTGCGCACCGCACTGTTCCTTCCGTTGGACGGCCTCAAGCGCTGCAACGTCGAGCTCAATACACAGGCGCGGCAAAAGCCCGGGACCACGGGGCAGAAAACTCCAAGACCCCATGCGGCCATCGTCGACCGCAACCGATATAACCGCATGACCGCGCACTTTTCCGCCGAGGGAGCAGCCATAAGGACGCTGATCGACCTACTGTGCCTCCTGAGCATCAACGAGCTATTTGAGGGCTATCTCGCCCTTGTTCCCGCGACGGCACCCAAGTCGGTAACAAAGATCATCGAGACCTGCAGACGCCAGTTTGAGCGCCATCGCAATGGCAGTGAGATGAGCGCCAGCATCGCGCAGTACTACGCGGCTCATTACAAAAATGACGGATGTGCCCCTGTCGAGCATCAGCTGCGGCTCGCCTACACCACGCCCGTCGCAACGCTCCATCGCTTTGGAGCCCTTGGCGCTTGCGAGCCGCACGAACAGGCAGCCTGCCCCACAACCGAGCTCGATCTCAGGCTCGGACGAACCCTGTAGCCCGCCAGCCCCTCCGCGGGCAACAATCCTATTCCACAACACAACCAACAGAAAGGAGTCCTCATGGACACCAATCACTCCCCCATCATCAGCCCCCTCACCATGCGTGAATCCGCCCGAGGTATCACGCTCACCAGCATTTACGATGAGATGCTCGCCCGTCGCGAGCTCTCCGTCATGGGAAACATCGAAACCCCGATGGCCCACGACCTATGCCAGCAGATCCGCCTGCTCGATGCCACCGACCCCAGCCGCCCCATCACCATATTTGTCGCCAGCGCCGGCGGAAGCGTGCGATCGGGTCTTGCGATCTATGACGCCATGCGCCTCGCATCGTGCCCCATCCGCACCGTCTGCCTGGAATTCGCCGCGTCCATGGGCGCTGTGATCTTTATGGGCGGCGACGATCGCCGTATGGCGCCCCATGCAGAGCTCATGATTCACGACCCGCTGATCCCCCAGGGGGCAGGCGGCTCGGCACTTGCGCTGCAGGAAACCAGCCGGCGTCTCATGCAGACCCGCAAGACCCTCACGCAAATCCTCTCGGACCGCAGCGGCCTCACGCCCAAGCGCATCCAGTCCCTCACTGCAAAAGACACCTACCTTTCGGCCGAGCGCGCCGTCGAGCTCGGCTTTGCCCACGAAATCCTCTCGACCACCAAGGAGGTCGCCCATGTCTAACCTCGCCAGCCGCCTCGCCGCATCTGAGTCCGCATCGTCCACCATCCTCGCCAAGGATCGAACGCTTTCCTGCGACACCCGCCAAACGGGACTCAACAACAATGCACTTGTGATCGGCCCCTCGGGAGCCGGCAAGACCCGAAACGTCCTCAAGCCCAACCTGCTGCAAATGAACGCAAGCTACATCGTGCTCGACACCAAAGGCACGCTCTGTCGCGAAGTGGGACCCGTGCTGGCAGCCCACGGTTACCGCGTGCAATGTCTCAACTTCGCCGACCTCAACACCGTCCCGGCCCTTGCGCCCGGCATCGAGCGCTGCGGCTACAACCCCCTGAGGCACATTCGCCGCAAGGCGGACGGCAGGCCCAACCAGCAGGACATCCTCTCGGTGGCAAAGGCCATCTGCCCCATCGAGGACAACAACCAGCCTTTTTGGGATCATGCGGCGGCAAACCTGCTGTCGTGTCTTATCGCCTACGTCACCGAACAGCTACCCGCCGACGAGCAGACGATCAGCTCGGTCATCAAGCTGATCGAGCACCTGCAGGACGGTGCCACGGGTCGATTGTTTGACGACCTGATCACGATCGACCCCCAAAGCTATGCCCTCTCGCTATGGCGGCGCAACGCCATTACGCAAAATGCCGAGCGCATGCACGCGAGCATCGTCGGCATCCTTGCCGAAAAGGTCATGTGTCTGGGATTCGACGGTGCGGCACAGCTCTATCGTGAGTGCCATCAGGTGGACTTCGCTTCCATGGGACACACCCCCTGCGCCCTATTTGTAACCGTGAGCGATATTGACCGCAATCTCGATCCGCTGACCGGCCTCTTTATTTCGCAGGCGTTTATGGGCCTCATTCGTGAGGCCGATAGGCAGCCCGACGGCAGCCTGCCCGTGCCCGTGCGCTTTATGCTCGATGACTTCGCAAATCTGCAGATCCCCCAGATCGACAACGTGCTCTCGATTATCCGAAGCCGCAACATCTGGGCAACGCTGCTGCTGCAGTCGACCAACCAGCTCGATGCGCTCTATGGCGAGGCACGCGCACGCTCCATCATGGGCAACTGCGACACGCATCTGGTGCTGGCGTTCCAGGATCCCGAGAGTGCCCGGGTATTTTCCGACCGCGCCGACGCGCTGCTCAGCACGCTCATGGCGACGCCGATCGATCGCTCGTGGCTCTTTGTACGCGGTCGCACTCCCGAACAGGTCGAGCGCTTTAGGCTCGAAGACCATCCGCTCTATGGGGAGCTGCCCGAGGCGCAGCGAGGCCATGCGGAGGCCAAGATCTAGGCGCAGGGTTCTCGCAGCGCGCGGCGCCCCGGCGATGTTCCACAAAGGCCGTGCGCCCCGGGACCACGGCAAAGCAAAGGGGCCCGCATCCGATAGGATACGGGCCCCTGACTATAAGGCGCGATGCGTTAACAGCAGCGGCTACTTACGGTGAGCGCGATAGAACTCGATAAGCGCCTGGGTCGAAGCGTCCTGCTCGGCCTTGGCGGCGTCGTCGTGGAAGGCCGGGGTAATCTGCTTGGCAAGCTGCTTGCCCAGCTCAACGCCCCACTGGTCGTAGGAGTCGATGCCCCAGACCGTGCCCTCGACAAACGTGATGTGCTCGTACAGTGCGATGAGCTCGCCGAGTGCGAACGGGGTCAGCGTGTCGCCAAAGATCGAGGTCGTCGGACGGTTACCCTCAAAGCAGCGGGCCGGGACGATCTGCTCGGGCGTGCCCTCGGCACGAACCTCATCGGCCGTCTTACCAAAGGCGAGCGCCTTGGTCTGGGCCAGGAAGTTGCCCAGGAACAGCTCGTGGACATCCTGGCCGCTGTCGGTCGCAGGGTTGGCAGTGTTGGCGAAAGCGATAAAGTCGGCCGGGACCACCACAGTGCCCTGGTGCAGCAGCTGATAGAAGGCATGCTGGCCGTTGGTGCCGGGCTCGCCCCAGAAGATCTCACCGGTATCGGAGGTCACAGCGCTGCCGTCCCAGCGGACGTGCTTGCCGTTGGACTCCATGGTGAGCTGCTGCAGGTAGGCCGGGAAGCGGTGCAGATACTGGCAGTACGGAAGCACGGCGTGGCTCTTGGAACCGAAGAAGTTGACGTACCAGACATTGAGCAGGCCCATCAGCGCGACGGCGTTGTTCTCGAGCGGCGTGTTGCAGAAGTACTCGTCGATGGCGTGGAAGCCTTCGAGGAACTGCTGGAAGCGCTCGGGGCCGAGCACGACGATCAGCGACAGGCCCACGGCGGAGTCAACGGAATAGCGGCCGCCAACCCAGTTCCAGAAACCGAAGGCGTTGGCGGGGTCGATACCGAAGGCCTCGACCTTCTCGAGTGCGGTGGAAACGGCGACGAAGTGCTTTGCCACGGCCTCGGCGTTCTGCTCATCGGAGCCGTCGATGGCGCCCTGAGCCTTGAGCTGCTCGAGCATCCAGGTCTTGACCTCGCGGGCGTTGGTGAGGGTCTCGAGCGTGGTGAAGGTCTTGGAGACGATGATTACGAGCGTGGTCTCGGGATCCAGGCCCTTGAGCTTCTCGGCCTGGTCGTTGGGGTCGATGTTGGAGATGTAGCGGCAGTCGATACCGGCGTCGGCATAGGGACGCAGAGCCTCGTAGGCCATGACCGGGCCCAGGTCGGAGCCGCCGATGCCGATGGACACCAGATGCTCGATCTTCTTGCCGGTAACGCCCTTCCACTCACCGGAGCGCACGCGCTCGGCGAAGGCATACATGCGGTCGAGGACCTCGTGCACGTCGGCGACGACGTCCTGGCCGTCGACGATGAGCTGGCCCTTCTCGCTTGCCGGGCGGCGCAGCGCGGTGTGCAGGACAGCGCGGTCCTCGGTAGTGTTGATGTGCTCGCCGGAGAACATGGCGTCGCGGCGCTCCTCGAGCTTCACCTCGCGGGCAAGATCGCACAGCAGCTTGACGGTCTCATCGGTCACCAGGTTCTTGGACAGGTCGAAGTGCAGGTCACCGGCGTCAAAGCTCAGCTTGTTCACGCGCTCCGCATCGGCAGCGAACCATGCCTTAAGGTCGATACCCTCGGCCTCGAGCTTCTCCTGATGGGCCTCGAGCGCCTTCCAAGCGGCGGTCGACGTAGCGTCGATAGGTGCGGCAACAGTTGCCATAAAGTCCTCCTCAACATACGGGCGCATACCTCCATGCGCCCGGATAATCAGATGACCCTATTCTAGCGCAGGTCAAGACCGTAATCAGCGAGCGTTGCCAATCCGCCCCTAAACGGCGACCGACCAAAAAGGGACAGGTTAATTTTGGCAGGTCAAACGCTTTACCTACCAAAATTAACCTGTCCCTTCCTGGCAGATATTAGGCCGCAGCGCAGACGCTACCGAGCAACTCACGCAAAGGAGACCCGATGCCCTCCAGCAGTTCGGGCGCGATAATGGCAAAAACGGGAACCTCGCCGGTGCCCACGACAGCAGGCACCTTGCCCTCCGAGACAATGCATCCATAAGGCACAAAGCCGTCTTCGCCGGCATCGAGCGCCGCCATGCGACGCGCGAGCTCGCGCGCAAAGCCGGCAGTATCGGCATCGCCAATCGCCAGGACAAAGTCCACGCCTTCGTCGGTCGCCAGGGCTACGGCTTCGTCGATCAGCTCGTCTCCCCCGTCGCCCTCAACCGAGCCGCAGCGGAAAAGCACGCGCTCGAGCAGAGCTCGATCAAGCGAGCCGAGTGCCGCCGAGACAAGCTCATCACGCGTGTGCTTGTCGCCTCCCAGCACGACCAGTGCCTTAGTGCCGCCATAGTGGGCAACCAATCGCCCGCACCAGCGAGCCACATCCCCATCCGCAACCAAGCGTGTCGGCATACCAAACCCATAATTGACCATCTTTCCCACAGCCCTTCCGTGCGTATAGGCGGTATCGATTGTTAGGCTCATGCTACGAAGCAAGGTTTTCCGAGCTGTTTCGCACTCTTTAGAGCTGCGTTAAAAAAACCCGATGCAGCCGCACGACCATACCTACCAAAAAGGGACAGGTTTTGACGATGTCCGGACGAGCGGGTATTATCGAACAAGTATTCGATAAGAACATGTGTTTGATGGGAGGACGCGTGGGACACGAGCGTCACACCTATATCTGCATCGACCTCAAGACGTTCTACGCCAGCGTCGAGTGCGTCGACCGCGGGCTCGACCCGCTCACTACCAACCTGGTCGTTGCCGACGAATCGCGCGGGCGCACGACCATCTGCCTTGCCATCACACAGGCCATGAAAGACCTCGGAATCCATAACCGCTGTCGCCTGTTCGAGATTCCCGACGGTATCGACTACATCAAGGCCGTACCGCGCATGCAGCACTACATGGAGGTGTCGGCGCAAATCTACGGTATCTATCTGGAATTCGTCAGCCCACAGGACGTGCACGTCTACTCCATCGACGAATGCTTTATCGACGTGACGCCCTATCTGGACCTCTATCACACCGACGCTGAAGGCTTCGCCTGCATGTTGCGCGACGAGGTCCTGGCGCGCACCGGCATCACGGCAACGGTTGGCATCGGCCCCAACCTATTCCAGGCCAAGGTGGCACTCGACATTACCGCCAAGCACGTACCCAGCCGCATCGGCATACTCGATGACGAGACCTTTCGCAAAGAGATCTGGCCCCATCGCCCCATCACCGACATCTGGGGCATTGGGCCCGGCGTGGCAGCACGACTCGAAAAATACGGCGTCTACGATCTGATGGGCGTCGCGGCGCTCGACGAAAACCTGCTCTACGACGAGTTCGGCGTCAATGCCGAGTATCTTATCGACCACGCCTTTGGGCGCGAGCCGACAACTATCGCCGATATTCAGGCCTATCGCCCGCAGGCAACCTCAACTACCACAGGACAGGTGCTCTCGAAAGGCTATGCCTATGAACAGGCCTACACCGTCTTGCGCGAGATGGTCGACAACGCTGTGCTGGACTTAGTCGATAAGCACGTGGTCTGCGACAGCATCTCGCTCTTTGTGGGCTACGCGAGCGAACGAGCCGACATACGCCGGCTCGATGCCAGCGGTACAGCGCAATATGTGGACGGATGCGGACACCTACGCTCGAGCACGTCGAGTATCGAACCCACCGCAACCGCCGGCCCCGAGCTCGCGCCCCGTGCGCCCAAGCCCGTCCAGCGCGATGACGAACGGCGCCGCCTGGTGCGCGAGGCGCAGGCAATCGATGGCATCTTTGTGGGAGAGCACGGCGGCAAACCGCGCGGTGGCTATGCTGCGCTTTTTGCACACTCAAACGCCTCGCGAAAGCTGCCCGAGCGCACCAATTCGTTTAAGAAGATCATGGGCTATTTCGATGAGCTCTGGGCGCAGACTGTCGATCCCAAACGACCGGTCAAGCGCATCAACCTGGGCTTTGGCAACCTCATGCCCGAAGAATTTGCCATCATCGACCTGTTTAGCGATGTTAAGGCCGATGAGCGCGAGCGCGACCTGGCGCGCGCCGTCCTGGCTGTGAAAGGCAAGTACGGCAAGAACGCGCTCGTCAAGGGATTAAGCTTTACCGCTGGCGCCACCGCACGCGAACGCAACGATCAGGTGGGAGGACATCGTGCCTAAGTCCCAACAACAGCCGATGCGGCCACCGACACCTTTTGAACGTCTAGCGGACCCTGAGGGAAGACGTCGCTCCGCCGACCCCAAACTTACCGCCAACGGCGCCGTCCGCGCCGGCCGTGCCGCGCAGTTTATGCCCTTTGCCGCCCTCACGGGATACTACGAGCTCGTGCGCAAACAAGAGATCACTGTTGAGCCCAAATGCGAACTCACGGAAGAAAAAGCTCTCGAGCTTTCGAAAAAGCTCGAGGGCCTCAAACGCGGCGACCTGGTGCGCGTCACCTATTACGATACGTACGGCTATCGTAGCCGCACGGGCATTCTCGACGAAGTGTTACCCGCATTCAAGCTGCTCAAACTCAGGGATATCGCCATCAACTTCGACGATATCCAAGGCATCGAGCTGCGCGGACGAGCCTAGACAAGGACGCGCATCCAAGGCAAGGCCTACAGCTTCATAACGTAGTAACCCGCATCTCTCACGGCCGCCACGAGAGCGCCGCGGTCGATCGGCTGCTTAGAGCGTACGCGTGCCGTGTGGTCCGCATACGTCACCGTTGCCCACACGTCATCCAGCGCATTCAGGGCATTGGCCACGTTCTGAGCGCAGCCGTCACAACTCATGCCGCCGATAAGCAGCTCATCGCTATAGGGGTAGTGGGACGGATCAGTATCCGCAACCACTACCTTCTTGGCCTTCTTGCCGCTCGCGCCATCGCTGCAACAACTCTTCCCGTGTGTCGAAGCGACAATGCGCCGCAGGCCAAAGAACATGCCAACGACAATCACGGCAAGCACAATGAGATTCGCAGGGTTGAGCAAGTCACTCATGCGTTCCCCTTTCAAGTAGCCCTATCTAGATACCCCCATGGGGTGTCCCCATCTTAACCCAAAAACATGTCCGTTCGGTCAATTAGTTTCCCTGTTCAAACTTTTTAGTTGACCAGGGCTTACTTTCGTGTATAAGTTCTCCTAGGCTAACAGTGAGGACCAGAAGGAGCGCCGTGACTCGAACCATAGACATTCCAACGTTTCAGGCAGCGGTCGTGCGCAACTGCTCCCCCACGCTCGCGAGCATCAAGCCGGCATCGCTCTTTACCTATCCCGGCGTTTACGCCAACCAAAACGGAAAACCCGGCGCCGCCCATATCGAAGGGCGACGCTCTCGCCTGCTCGCCGTCATAGCCCAATGCAACCGCGAGCTCCAGCCACTCGGGATCCATATGAGCGTTTTGGTCTGGCGCCCCTGCGGAGCGCTCATCTATGTGTACCGCCCTGCGGACCTCATGCGATACCTCTCCGACCCCCGCGCCACGACGGCGCTTGCCGCCGAAGGTTACGATGTCCACAACCTGCCCGCATCACTGGTGCATCTCGCCGCGCGCATCACGCTGGCAAGCAGAAATGCCGCAGAAAGCGCCTATGACGGCAGCGTCTGCGCACTCGCGCGAAATAGGCACTGCGATACGGGGTGCATGTGCGAGTTCCCCCACGAAATTGGCTATTTTTTGGGCTATCCCTACGAAGATGTCCATCAGTTTATCGTCCAGCACGGCGAAAACTATAAGGTCTTTGGCGCATGGAAGGTATACACAAACGTTGAGCAGGCGCTCACGACCTTCGATTCCTATCGCGCATGCACGCAATACCTTACCTACATCTATCAACAGGGCTGCACCCTGGGACAACTTGTCCAGGCAACCCGATAGAGCATACAAAACGCGGCCGCACGCCGCACAACCGAAAGGAAAACATATGAGCAAGATCGCAGTCGTCTACTGGAGCGGCACGGGCAACACCGAGGCCATGGCAAACCTCGTCGCCGAGGGCGCAAGCGGTGCCGGCGCCGAGGCAAAGGTCATCTCCTGCGCCGACTTCTCCGCAGACAAGGCCGCTAGCTATGACGCCATTGCCTTCGGCTGCCCCGCCATGGGTTCCGAGGAGCTTGAGTATGACGAGTTCCAGCCTATGTGGGACGAGGTCAAGGAGACCCTCGGTGACAAGAAGGTCGTCCTCTTTGGCTCCTATTCGTGGGCCGAGGGCGAATGGATGGACAACTGGAAGGCGGACGCCGACGAGGCGGGTGTTAACGTCGTCGATTCCGTCATCTGCTACGACGCCCCCGATGATGAGGGCGAAGCGGCCTGCAAGGCCCTGGGAGCGGAGCTGGCCTAACGAAGCCGTCAGAAAGCCGCAAGGCAACTGACAGCCGAGTACCGCATAGCAACAGTCACTCATGCCCAAACAAAAACGGGGGCCGGATACTATCCGGTCCCCGTTTGTTATATCGACAACCTCGATGCGCCGCTACGAGATATTGCCCAAGAACGCCTTGGTGCGTTCGCTCTTGGGATGGTCGAAAACCTCGCTCGGCGTGCCCTCCTCCACGATAACGCCGCCGTCCATAAAGACAACGCGGTCGGCGACGTCGCGGGCAAAGCCCATTTCGTGCGTCACGACGATCATGGTCATGCCGTCGCGTGCCAGGTCGCGCATGACACCCAGAACGTCGCGGACGAGCTCGGGGTCGAGCGCCGACGTAGCCTCGTCAAAGAGCATGACGTGAGGGTTCATCGACAAGGCGCGGGCGATCGCCACGCGCTGTTGCTGACCGCCCGAGAGCTGGCTCGGCATAAAGTCAATGCGCTCGGACAGGCCAACCTTGGTCAGCTCCTCGATGGCGATCTTCTCGGCCTCTTCCTTGCTGCGCTTGAGCACCTTTTGCTGCGCGAGCATGACGTTCTTTTTGACTGACAGGTGCGGGAACAGGTTGAACTGCTGAAAGACCATGCCCAAGTGCGTGCGCACTTTGTTGAGGTCGACACCCTTGGCGCACACATCCACGCCCTCAACGATGATCGAGCCGCTCGTGGGATGCTCCAGACGATTGATGCAGCGAAGCATCGTCGACTTGCCCGAGCCCGAAGGACCCAGGACTACGACGACCTCGCCCTTGTGCACATCCAGATCGATATCGCGCAGGACCACGTTATCGCCAAAGGCCTTCTGGAGATTCTTGATGCTGACGACGACCTCGTTCGAGTTATTGGTTTCGCTCATAATAGAACCTCCTTACAGACCAGCGATATGGTCGGCGGGCGTCGCGACAACCTGTCCGGCGCTCTTGGTGGGACGCTTCTTTTTGGTTTCGGCCGTGCCCAAAAGCCTCGCCTCAAGACCGCTCACCAAGCGTGCAAGCGGCAGGGTGATGACCAGATAGAACAGGGCGGCAACCACATACGGCGTGATGGAGCCCGTCGTGGCCACGATGGTGCGGGCGTTCATGACGATCTCGACCACGCCCACGGCCGCGAGCAGCGACGTATCCTTGTAAAGCAGGATAAACTCGCTGGTCAGCGTAGGCAGAACATTGCGGAACGTCTGCGGAATCATAACGTAGAGCAGCGTCTGGAAGGCATTCATGCCCAGCGAGCGAGCGGCCTCGTTTTGGCCCTTGGGGATCGACTGAATACCGGCGCGGAAGATCTCGCACAGGTAGGCGGACGAGTTCATGGCCATGACGATGACGCCCAACACATAGTCGTCCACCTTGACGCCGGCAAGCGGCAGGCCAAAGAACGCGATGTAGATCTGCAGGAACGCCGGCGTACCACGGATGATATTCACATAAATGCCGGCAAGGCAACGCAGGATGCGCGACTTGGAGATGCGCATGAGCGACAAGGCAAAGCCAAAGGGAATCGCCAACGGAAATGCCACAAGCACGATCGAGAGCGACATAAGGAAGCCCTTAAAGACGATCGGCAGGCTTTGAACCAAAATGACCGGGTTCAAGAACAGGCGGAGAAACATATTGGAGTTCCACGCCTCGACCCACGGCTGCTCCTTAAGATCGGCCAGGAAGTTATCGAATGCCGTCACGCCCTTGATCTCGACGGAAGGAATCTTGGAAATCTTCTTGGTCGAACCGTCGGCGAGCGTATAGGTACCGCTGAAGGCCTCATCGCCGCCCTCGACGGGGAAGGTCACGCCGTAGACCTCGACACGGAAAAAGCCGCCGGCAGGCGCCGTCTCGCCAAAGTCGATCTTGAGCGTCTGGCCGTCAGCCTTGCACGTGGGCTTCATGGGCGTACGATCCATGAGGTCCTCGCCCGAGAGCATCGTCAATCGCGTGTCATCGGTACCAAACGTCGTGCCGTCGACAAACGTCAGCGAAAGACCGCTCAGTTCCTCGTCGGCATCGGCCTGAACTTCCCAGGTGATGCGCGTCTCGGTACCGCCGACCACAGCGCTACCCGAACCGGTATTGGGTCGGGCGGTAATCTTTGCGGTCTCAAGCGCCTGGGCGGTCGTGGGCGCATATGCCCCCGCGCACACCAGCGCGAGCGCCACGGCCATGACGCAGGCTAGCTTTTGGAGCAAGGCGGGCAGTGGAAAACGCTGCTCCGCGGCCCCTTTGTTCAGTCGAGACAAGGTGGCTCCTATCGTAGAAGTTGCCGGCAAAACGAGACGGAAATGCTCTCCGTCAAGAGAAGCGCAAAGGCCCTCTCCGCCAAAACGGAAAGGGCCCGCGCGCAATCAAGTAGCTATTTTACTTGATGTTGTACTTAGCCATGAGGGCGTCGACGGTACCGTCGTCGGTCAGGTCCTTGATGGCCTGGTTGATGTCGTCCTTGAGCTTGGTGTTGCCCTGGTTGATGGCGATGGCGTACTCCTCGCCGGTGCTGATCTGCTTAATGGTCTGGCAGGTGTTGAACTGCTCGGCGGTCAGCTGGCTGGCAACGGAGCGGTTGGTGACTACGGCGTCGCCCTTATCGGACTGCAGGGCGCTGAAGCACTCGGTAGCGTCCTTGTAGGGGACGATCTTGGCCTTGGGGAAGTTCTCCTGGGCAAAGGACTCGGCGGTCGAGCCAGACTGAACGATGATGGTAGCGTCGGCGTTGTTGAGCTTCTCGCTGTAGTTGTCGGCCGTGATGTCGGTGTTATCGACCTTGGTCACGATAGCCTGATCGTCCATGTAGTAGGAATCGGAGAAAGTGACTTCCTTCTCACGCTCGGGCGTGTCGGTGATAGCCGCGATGGAGACGTCGTACTTAGCGCCCGAAGCGACACCGGGTACGAGTGTGTCGAAGTCATTGTTGACGTACTCGACATCCAGGCCCAGCTTGTCGCCGATAGCCTTGATGAGCTCAAGGTCAAAGCCCTGATAATCGCCGTTGTCATCCTTGTACTCAAACGGAGCGTACTCGGCAGAGGTGCCGACAGTCAGCGTACCGTCCTTGACGAGCGCGTACTCCTTGGAGCCGTCGACCTTCTCGACCTTGGCGTCGTCAGAGCTGCTGGAACCGGCATCAGAACCAGAGGTGGCGTTGGACGAGCCGCAGCCCGTCAGTGCGAGGGCGAGCGCCATGGCGCCCGTGGCGGCAAATGCGCCAAGCTTCTTGAGCTTCATAATCAGTCTCCTTCCGGTGACCCCGTTTGATTCAGAGGTCTGCAAAAACTGATGGCTATTATGCACCCGCTTGGGAGAATCTGCAATTAGAAAACTGATTGAAACAAACCCATAACGTGAATGGAACACTCCACTTTGTGACAGTCATTACTGCTGCAACGACCTTAACAGGTTGATTTCAGCCGCATAACCTGCAAGTTCGTTCGGTGTCTCCAAAATAAACGGCAGCGAACGCAAGTGGCCATTCGATACAATATTCTGCATAGCCTGCATACCGCCACCAAATTCCTCGCTGCCAAGGTATCCCTTGCCGATGCACTCGTGACGATCTTTATGGGCGCCACAAGGGTTCTTCGAATCGTTGATGTGTACGGCATGCAAGCGATCGATACCCACCACGCGGTCGAACTCGTCGAGTACGCCGTCCAGATCATGGATGATGTCGTAGCCGGCATCGCTCACATGGCAGGTGTCCAAACAAACGCCCAGCTTATCGGACAGCTCTGGGCACTTGGCGGCAACGCCCTCGATAATGCACGCCAGCTCCTCAAAGCTGCGGCCCACCTCGGTACCCTTGCCGGCCATGGTCTCGAGCAGCACCGTCGTCTGCTGGCCCTCAAACATCACCTGGCACAGGGTGTCGACAATCATCTGAATGCCGGCGTCGGAGCCCTGCCCCACATGCGCACCGGGATGGAAGTTGTAGTAGTTGCCGGGCAGCGCCTCCATGCGCCGCAGGTCCTCTGCCATGGCCTCCAGGGCAAACTCGCGCGCCCGCTCTTTGGCTGAGCAGGGGTTATAGGTATACGGGGCATGAGCCACGAGCGGGCCAAAGTCGTTTTGCTCCATAAGCTCGCGCAGGGCCGCCACGTCATCCATGTCAAGGTCTTTCGCCTTGCCGCCGCGCGGGTTGCGCGTAAAGAATGCAAAGGTATTGGCGCCAATGGACAACGCTGTCTCCCCCATTGCCCGATAGCCCTTCGTCGTCGAAAGATGACACCCGATCGTCAGCATCTCCAGCTCCCTCCTCATCAGTTGCGGTGAAATACGGTCTATTGGTGCCTTATTTTGGCGCAAACAGACCGTATTCCACCGCAAGTTATAAAAGGGGCATCAGGGGCACGGTCCGCCGAGCCCCCACGCCCTAAAGTTTCAAGCGAATCGCATCGATGATGTGCGCACAGCGCTGTGTGGCGGCTAGGGACATGATGGGGCTTTCGAGTTTCCCCGCCTGAATGAGCCGCGCCGCATGCGACACCTCACCGTAAAAATCATCGACCTCAAATGGTGCATCGATTTCGAGTATCCGACCGTCGGAATACTTCACATGAGCGAGCTCGGGGCGATGGAGACGCTCGATTTCCAACGAGCCCCGCTCATAGGCAATCGTTAAGCGGCTTTCATATGTTGCTTTGCCGTCGCACACCATATGAATGGGTATACCGCCGACGCTCATATGGATCTCGTCGGCCCAATCGACGCGGCCGCCCGATACGTCACGCCAGCGAACTTCACGAGACGAAACCTCGCAAGCGCCCGCGAGCAAATCCTCAAACCAACCGACTGCATAGCAGCCCATGTCATATAGACAGCCGCCCTGCAATGGATCAAGCAGATAGCCCGAAGGAGACTCGCCGTAATCGAGCTTTTGCACGCTTTCAATCGAGACAATACGGCCAAGCTCACCCGACGCAAGCAAGTCCTTCACGCGAGTGCGCATCGGGCAAAACCGATTCTTCATCGCCTCCATAAACAGCACGCCGCGCTCGCGAGAGGTGGAGGCAATCGAGAGAGCCTCTTCCTCACTCAAAACGGCCGGCTTTTCGCACAGCACGGCCTTTCCGGCGCACAGCGCGCGACAGGCCCAACGCGTATGCATGCCATGCGGAAGAGCCAAGTAAATTGCGTCGACATCGGGGTCGGCAATCAGCGCGTCATAAGCCGCATCGCCGTTATCGTCGACCGAGGCATGGCCATGCGCAGCATCAATCGAAAACGCTCGGCAAAATTCCTCGACATGTGCAGGAGTGCGGCCGGCCGCAGCCACCAGCCGTGCCCCGTCGACCTTCTTGAGCGACGATGCAAATCGATGAGAAATGTGCCCAGCGCCCAAAATGCCCCAACGAACCTCACGCGAATCATCCCATGAATCCCGATGGCCCACGACAGCCCCCTTCAGTTGCGGTGGAATAGTCCCTGTTTAAGCCCTATTCTGCCGCAAGCAGGAACTATTCCAGCGCAAGTTATAAAAGGGTCACGAGGAGCGCGTTTTGCCGAAGGCCTTAAGCACTGCCGTCACGGGGCCAGGCTGGAAACGTCGGCGCACGTCATCGAGACGCTCGGGGATATCGATATGCTGTGGGCAGTGGCGCGCGCATTTGCCGCACTTGACGCAATTGCTCACCAGCTTGGCCTCGCTTGTGCGCACCGCGCTCGCCGTAAAGTACTGCGATAGACCCGTAAACCAGCTGTGCGCATAGCTTGCGTTGTAGGCGGCAAAACATCCAGGGATATTGATGCCTTTAGGGCACGGCATGCAATAGCCGCATCCCGTGCAGGGCACGCGATTCGATTTTTCAAACTCATCCAGCACGTGCGCGATCGTGTCGAGCTGGTTGGCAGTCATCGAATCCGGCAGGGCCCGATCGGCCAACACCGCGTTCTCATCCACCTGCGCGATATCGGTCATACCCGAAAGCAGCATCGTCACCTGAGGATGATTCCAGACCCACGAAAGACCCCAGGCGGCAGGAGTGCGCAAATGCGGGTCACGGGCACTATCGAGCACAGCGCGGGCCCGTGGCGGCAGCTTGCCCGCTAAACGCCCGCCCAGCAGTGGCTCCATCACAAACACCGCGAGGCCTCGCTCGGCGGCGGCCATGAGCCCCGCTGTTCCCGCCTGATATCGCTCTCCAGCGTAATTGTACTGGATCTGGCAAAAGTCCCACTCATATGCATCGAGCATCGTCAGGAAATCCGCCGCGCTGCCGTGGTACGAAAAACCAATCTGGCGAATGCGCCCCGCCGCCTTTTGACGCGCGATCCAGTCCTCGATGCCCAACGCCACCACACGTTCCCACTGGGCGGGCGAGGTAATGTTGTGCATGAGGTAATAGTCGATATGGTCAGTCCGCAAACGGCGCAGCTGCTCGTCGAAGAACCGATCGAAATTCTCCGCACATTTGCACGAAGTGTGCGGCAACTTGGTCGCAAGCAAAATCTGGTCGCGCAGACCCAGGCGCTCAAGCGAAGCTCCCACACAAGCTTCGTTACCGGGGTAGAGATAGGCCGTGTCCAGATAGGTTATTCCTTGCTCCACCGCACGGGAAATGATGGCATCGGCCGTCTTCGAATCGGGGTGTCCCGACGCACCGGGAAACCTCATGCAACCCAGTCCCAGCGCCGAGATACGGTTGCCGCTTTTGGGATCAACGCGATATTGCACTGCCCCTCCTCTCCCCTCGAAGCCCTAATGAGGCGAAACACAACGGCCACGCCATCGAAACACATTGGAATCGCAATCGAGAACGTATCGTAACGTAGCAGAAATCGAACTGTCACGACACCGCTTTAACATCAGCAAAAAGCCCGATGAAAGGAGGCGCCCATGCCCGCGCTCGACCTTTGGAACCTCGCCTCCCAGCTCAAAAGCAACGATTATCGCTGGGTCGACCTCACCCACACGCTCTCATGCGACACCCCGCACTGGTTTGGCTTTAAGCCGTTTGAGTCCACTAAGCTCTTCGACTACCTGACCGGCACGCCCGAGGACACGCTCGCCCCCATGCGCTGCTTCCAGTATTCGGTCGCCTCGCAGTACGGTACCCACGTCGACGCACCGCGCCACTTCCATGTTGACGGCCGTTCCCTTGGCGAGATTAAACCCATCGAATTTATGCATCCGCTCTGCGTGATCGACAAGCACGAGGAGTGCGCCGCGAATCCCGACTTCATCCTGACCGTCGAGGACCTCAAAGCATGGGAGGATGAGCACGGTCGTATTCCCGAGGACGCTTTCGTCGCCTTCCGCTCCGACTGGTCCAAGCTCGCCGACCTCGAAAACAAGGACGAGGACGGCCAGCCCCACTACCCCGGCTGGGACCTCGACGCCATCAAATGGCTTGTAGAAGAGCGCAACATCGGCGCTATCGGCCACGAGCCGGCTGACACCGACCCCGCGTCCGTGACTACGCGCGAGGATGTCTACCCCTATCCCGGCGAGCAGTACATCCTCTCGGTCGACCGCTATCAGATCGAGGTCATGGACCATCTGGACGAGCTTCCCGCCACAGGCGCCGTCATCTTCTGCACCTTCCCCAAGGTGCGCGATGGCGTTGGATATCCCGCACGCGTTTTCGCGGTCTGCCCCGCAGCGTAAGCTCCGCGCGTCCATTCATTTAAAAATCGCCACCCTGCATACACAAGGTGCGCTGGCGGCATACAATCCATCAGGCGCCCCTTACGCGGGCGCCTTTTATATGGGGAGATAATTCACATGCAGATCAACAAGGTCACCTTTATCGGCAAGGGCGGCGTCGGGCTACTCTACGGCAGTATGATCGCCCAGGCACTCGGCAACGACGCCGTCGAATACGTTATGGATGACGCCCGCTTTGAGCGTCACGCGGGCGATGCGCTCACCGTCAACGGAAAGCCTTGCGACCTCACGTCCGTCCGCGCCAGCGAGGCAGCGCCCGCCGATCTGGTCATCCTGACGGTCAAGACCACCGGTCTCGACCAAGCACTCAAGACTATGGAGCGTGTCGTGGGACCCAACACGCTCATCGCCTCGCTGTGCAACGGCATTACGAGCGAGCAAAAGATTGCCGAACGCTTTGGCTGGGAGCATACCGTTCTTGGTATCTGCCAGGGCATGGACGCCGTGTTCCTCAACGGCGCGCTCACCTTTACCAATGCGGGCGAGATCCGCTTTGGCGCGGCGGCCGGCACGGACCCCGCGACTGTCACCGCTATCGACGGGCTCTACACGCGCTGCGGCATCGCCCATACCGTCGAGGACGACATCGCCCACCGCATGTGGGCCAAACTCATGCTCAACGACGGCATCAACCAGACCTGCATGGCCTACGGCGGGACCTACGGAAGCGCCACGGAGCCGGGCTCCGAGCAGCGTCGCTGCTTTGTTTCCGCCATGCGCGAAACGCTTGCGGTCGCCAACGCCGAGGGCGTTGAGCTGACCGAGGCAGACCTGACGCAAATGGTGCACCTCATCGAGGGAATCGACCCCGCCGGTATGCCCTCGATGGCGCAGGACCGCATCGCACAACGAAAAACCGAAGTCGAGGAGTTCGCGGGCACCATTTGCCGCCTGGCCGCCAAACACGATATCCAAGTGCCGCAAAACGATTGGCTCTACCAGAGGATTCGCGAAATAGAAAGCAGCTGGTAGTGCTCGGCATACTGCAGCCAACAGATCCAAGGGCAAAGCCGCCGCAAGGGGCACTCCCCTCGCGGCGGCTTCCTTTTTCATCTTTGGCCAAAAATCAGCTTCACAACGGTTAGAGCTGCGACTCCGACGCCTGGTCCTCATCGTCGCGACAAAGGACTACACCCGCACTTCCCAGCAGCGCGGCCGCGATCAGCGCGCCGACCACGATAGGAGCAGCCCCGCATGTCCCCTGCATGCCCGCGACGAGCGCGGCCGTGGGACCAAGGCAGCCAAGCATCAACGCGACGGCGGCAACGGCAATATCTCGAGCATTCACAAGACCACTTCCTCCAAGAGAAAGACCTTATTTCTCAAGAACCAGTGTGCCCCGCATCCATACGCCCAGCGTACCGCCACGGTAAGGGCTCTGTTAACTCAAACGCATACATAGAACGGACGTCCTTACGTTGCCCTAAAGCTCGGTAAAGACGCCCGTCCGCCAAATATCCGTGATGCAGAAAAATTACCAACCGGTGTAGTAATCGGTGGTTCCGGCAGCGCAGCCGGAGTCATAGACCTTGCAATCACCCTTGGAGCCCGTAAAGGTCGAGCCCTGGGCCATATCGCCCGCGGCAACAACGTAATAGCCGTCGGAATCGCGCCAGAAGCCCTCAGAATCCTGAGTCCATTCGCCCGTGCGATAGTGATAAAGCACATTGCTGCTGTAATAGGTCTCGCGGCGACCGTTGTAGTTATTGACACCCGCAGAGCGCGTCAGGCCCGATCCGTTCGCGTAGGACGGAGTGTAACCGGCGTTGTAGTACGAAGCCTGGGCGGCCTCGGCAGCCTCCGCCTCGGCGGCAGCAACCTCGAGCGCTTCGCGCTTGGCATCCTCAAGTGCAGTGCGCAGCTCATCGAGCTCGGTCGACTTCGCGTCGACCTCCTCCATCGTCAAAAGACTGCCCGCACCGTCGATACAACTCTGCAGTACAGCGCGCTCGTCATCGGTGGCATAGTCACCGTACATGTTCATGATGATCTGAGCACGCATCTCAAGGGAATCGCGCTTGGCCTCCATCGAGGCGTTCCACTCCTGCATGGAGCCAAAGCCGTCGCTGCGATAGTCGACGGGCTGCACCAGCGTCGTCTCGGACGGCGTGGATCCAACCGTGTCGGACAGTGTTGCCGCGTGGGCATCAGTTGCACCGGCGCCCGCCAAAAGTGCCACGGTCAGAGCGGCGGAAAGGGCGGCGGCTTTCGGTTTTCGTGAATCGATCCTCATGTAGCTGGAAACCTCCGTAGTGCGTTTTTGCTGCGTTTGAGCTGCGTGTGATTCGATCGCGCTGCATAGTACCCCGAGCAAATCGCGACCTGCGGTTTTACTCAAAAGGCGCACGTCAATTGCGTAAAACTCACATCCTCTCAACAGGAGTTTTCCACAACTCGAATGCATAAAGCATGTCAAAAACCCTGTTTTTGAGCCCTCTCTATGCAAAAAAGACGCCTGTGCAACCATTGTTCGCACAGGCGCCTTGAGCAGGCATTTTATGCAGTTATACCTATCGAGTCGCAAGGGGTCCTTGCACAAGTCGCCTTACTCGTCCAGCGCGGCGAAAGCCTGCTTCAGATCCCAAATGATATCCTCGGCGTTCTCGGTACCGATGGAAAGACGGATCGTGGAGGACGTGATGTTCTGCTCGGCGAGCTCCTCGGCAGAGAGCTGGGAGTGCGTGGTGGTAGCCGGGTGCACGACGAGCGACTTGACGTCGGCCACGTTGGCGAGCAGCGAGAACACCTGCAGATGATCAATGAACTTCCAGGCGGCCTCCTGGCCACCCTTAATCTCAAAGGTAAAGATCGAGGCACCGCCGTTGGGGAAATATTGCTTGTAGAGCTCATGGTCGGGGTGCTCAGGCAGGCTCGGGTGGTTCACCTTGGCAACATGGGTGTCACCGGTCAGGAACTCAACGACCTTCTTGGTGTTCTCGACATGACGGTCAACGCGCAGCGACAGAGTCTCTGTGCCCTGGAGCAGGACCCAGGCGTTGAACGGGCTGATGCAGGCACCCTCGTCACGCAGAAGGATAGCGCGGACATAGGTTGCGAAGGCGGCGGGACCGGCAGCCTCGGCAAACGAAACGCCGTGGTAGGAGGGGTTGGGCTCAGCGATCTGGGCGTACTTACCGCTCGCCTTCCAGTCAAAGTTACCGCCGTCGACGATCACACCGCCCAGCGAGGTGCCGTGGCCGCCGATGAACTTGGTTGCGGAGTGGACGACGATGTTGGCACCATGCTCCAGCGGACGGAACAGATACGGGGTGCCAAAGGTGTTGTCGACGACAACCGGCAGACCGTGCTTCTTGGCTATCTCGGAGATGGCGTCGATGTTGGGGATGTCGGAGTTGGGGTTGCCGAGCGTCTCGAGATAGATGACCGTGGTGTTGTCCTTGATGGCCCCCTCGACCTCTTCCAGGTTATGAGCGTCGACAAACGTGGTCTCGACGCCAAACTGGGAGAGCGTATGCTCCAGCAGGTTGTAGGAGCCACCGTAGATGGTCTTCTGAGCCACCACGTGGTCACCGGCCTGGGCAAGAGCCTGCAGGGTATAGGTGATGGCAGCAGCACCGGAGGCGACGGCGAGACCTGCCACGCCACCCTCGAGTGCGGCGATACGGTCCTCGAAGACGCCCTGGGTGGAGTTGGTCAGACGGCCGTAGATGTTACCGGCGTCGGCAAGACCAAAGCGGTCGGCGGCGTGCTGGGAGTTGCGGAACACATAGCTCGTGGTCTGGTAGATAGGCACGGCGCGGGAGTCGGATGCAGGATCGGCACTCTCCTGGCCAACGTGAAGCTGCAGGGTATCGAAACCAAAGGTGTGCTCGGGGTTGTTGATGAACTGGCTCATGATGATCTCCTTGATCGAACAAAAGTAAATAAAAAGAGAGAAGTAAGTCGCTGTCTCCTGATCACGCCGACGGGCGCAAACAGGAGCCCGGCATTCGTCTTGGTAAGCAATTCATATGCGGGCCTCCTTTCGCATCCCGGTTCTGTGGTCGGTTTAATTACCTACCGCCTTTGTGTGTTTTGAATAGTACGAGCATTGTTTCGCTCGGTCAATCACTTAAAAGCGCTAACCTGTTATCGGTTTTATAGATAGCAATCGAAAGGATGGCGTCGATGACCCTTCAGCAGCTTCGTTTTCTGATTGCCGTGGCAGAGTCCGGCTCAATTAACGCCGCAGCTCAGCGCCTCTATACCGCTCAGTCCAACATCTCAAACGCCGTCAAAAGCCTGGAACAGGAGCTCCACCTGGAGATCTTTACGCGCTCCAGCCGCGGCGTCACGCTCACCAACGACGGCACCGAGCTTTTGGGCTATGCGCGCCAGGTCGTAGAGCAGGCCGATATGCTCGAGGCGCGCTACGAGGACGGCGGCACCCCGCAAGCCCGCCTCGCCATCTCCGCCCAGCACTACGCCTTTTCGGTCGAGGCCTTTGTCAACGTGGTCGAGCGCTGCCGCGACAGCAAGTTCGAGTTCATCATGCGCGAGACCACCACATCGCAGATCATCGATGACGTCCGTGCGTTTCGCAGCGACATCGGCATCCTCTATCTGGATGACTTTAACGCCCGCGTTCTGCAGAAGGCCTTTGCCGATGCCCGTACAAGCTTCCATCCCCTATTCGACGCGACGGTCCACGTCTTCGTCAGCGAGCGCCACCCGCTCGCACGCCGCCCTCAGCTGTCCCTTGCCGACCTCACGCCCTATACGCGCTACAGCTTTGAGCAGGGAACCTCAAACTCCTTCTATTACGCCGAGGAACCTTTTAGCTATATCCCTTGCGATCGCAACATACGAATCTCGGACCGCGGAACACTTACTAACTTACTTATCACGTCGAACGGTTACACCCTGTCGACTGGTGTCCTCTCCAATGAAATGCAATGGGGTATGGCATCGATCCCGTTAGCAGACGCCCCAACGATGCACGTAGGCTATATCATGCACGACGAGCGCAAGCCCTCTCCCCTCTTGCAGCAATACCTCGACGAGCTCAACCGCATCATCCACGCCAACTAACCGTCGGAAGACGGGGTAGAAATCGTAGATTGCTAGCCCCCAGCGGGCATGGCGCTACAATGGTCACTCGCACGAAACGTACCCAACGAAAGGAACCATGTGAAGGTCATCATCTATACCGACGGCTCGGCCCGATCAAATCCGGGACGCGGCGGCTACGGCGCCGTGCTCAAATACACCAACCCCGCCGGCAAGACCTTCACCTCCGAGCTTTCGCGCGGCTACGCCAAGACCACCAACAACCGCATGGAGCTCATGGCCGTTATCGTGGCGCTCGAGGCACTCAACCGCCCCTGCGACGTCGAAGTCCATTCCGATTCGCAGTACGTCGTCAACGCCTTCAACAAGCACTGGATCGACGGCTGGAAAAAACGCGGCTGGAAGACTGCCAACAAACAGCCCGTCAAGAACCGCGATCTGTGGGAGCGCCTGCTCACCGCAAAGAGCAAGCACAAAGTGGAGTTCATCTGGGTTAAGGGCCACGCCGGCCATGAGCTCAACGAGCGCTGCGACGAGCTTGCCACCACGGCGGCCGACGGCAGCAACCTCGATATCGACGCCGGCTTTAACGAGAGCGACCTGTAGCGGCGTTTTCGCACGCTATTTCCAACCCCTTCGCGCTACACTCATCCTGTAAACCGAACGGCACGAGGGGGATACATGCTGCGTATAGCGACCATCGGCACATCCATGATTACCGACGACTTTATCCAGGTCGTCAACGCCAACGACCAAGCTGCGTTTGTGGGCACGCTCTCGCGCGATGCAGATCGCGGCGCCGCCTTCACCGCCAAGCACGGTGGCGAGCGTAACTTCACCGCGCTTGACGAGCTTGCGTCCGCTGCCGACGTCGATGCCGTCTACATCGGCAGCCCCAATGCGCTCCACTACGAGCAGGCGCTCGCCTGCATCGCCGGTGGCAAGCACGTCATCGTCGAGAAGCCCTTCTGCGCCACCGAGGCGCAGGCGCTGGAAGTCTTCCGCGCTGCCGAGGCAGCAGGTGTCGTGGCCCTCGAGGCCATGCGCCCCCTCCACGATCCCGCTTTCCACGCCATCGAGGACGCCCTGGGCGAGATTGCGCCCATCCGCCGCGCCTCATTGCGCTTTGGCAAATATTCCTCGCGCTACAACGAGATTCTCGCGGGACGCGCCACCAATATCTTCGACTGCAATATGGCCTCGGGTTCCCTCATGGACATTGGCGTCTACACCGTCGAGCCCATGGTCGAGATTTTCGGCATGCCCTCCGGCCTTACGAGCATGGCTACTCTGCTCGACCCCACCACGCGACAGCTCACGCACGGCCCCATCGACGGCTGCGGTTCCATCCTCGCCAGCTACGGCGGTGGCCGTATCTCCGTCGAGCTCGCGCACTCCAAAATTACGAATGACCTGCTTCCCTCGCAGATCGAAGGCGAGCGTGGCACTATCCAGATTGACCATCTGTCCACGCCCCGCAACGTCCGTATCGACTATCGCGGCGATGTCGTACGCGGCTCGGCGACCGAGGCGCCGCGCGGACAGGGCGACAACGGCCGCGTGCTCGACCTACCCAAATCGAGCAACACTATGGAATACGAACTCACAGACTTTATCACCGCCATCGGCGGCATCGATAACGTTAAAGAAGAGATTTGGGAGACCCCGGCGGGACGCCACGAGCTTGGCCACTACCGCGATGTCACGCTCGTCTCACTGCGCATCATGGATGCCGTGCGCCAGCAGGCCGGCATAACCTTCCCGGCCGACGCAGGCAAGCAGGCATAGCGATGGGCTTCTTCGATACGTTCTTCTCCAGCGTCACCGGCGGCAGTCGAGAGCCTCAAAAACCATCAAACGTCGAGCTCGAGCTGCGCCGCAGGCTTACTGTGCTCGCAAGCGACGAGGCCACTCAAGACACTCCCCTGCGCTATTTCCTGCGCTGGGAGGGGCAAGTCCAAGGCGTTGGTTTTCGCTTTACCAACACCAACCTCGCGCAGGCACGCGCACTCACCGGCTGGGTGCGTAACATGGAAGACGGCTCAGTCGAGATGGAGATACAGGGAGCTCCGGCAAATATCCTATCTCATCTCGAGGCGCTTCATGCCTCCTACGAGCGCATGGGAACGCGTTTTCGCCTCATAGACGCTCAGGCCCGAGCCCCACTTGCCAATGAAGACGGTTTCAGTCCTCATTATTAGTATTGTGTGCTAAATACGGTATCATTTACCTACGACCGTTGATAGAAAAGAGGCGAGGCGCATGGCGGTGCAAAGAAGGAATACCAGG
This sequence comes from uncultured Collinsella sp., assembly GCA_958429025.1. GTDB lineage: Bacteria > Actinomycetota > Coriobacteriia > Coriobacteriales > Coriobacteriaceae > Collinsella. The sequence continues at coordinate 147,206 of CAUAIH010000004.1, forward strand.
CAGCGAAAGCTGGTTCTTGACGCCGTGCGCCAAAGCTATAACCATCCCACCGCCGACGAAATCTACAACGCCGTGCGCGCGCAGGATGACAAAATCAGCCGCGGTACGGTCTACCGCAATCTCAATCTCTTGGCCGACGCCGGCGAGATCCTCTCCATCAAGACGCCGGGCGGCAGCCGCTTCGATCGCACGATCGAGCCGCATGCGCATATCATCTGCACCTCGTGCAGCCGCGTCATCGACGTACCGCTCCCCTTCGATGCCCAGCTCGACGCCAAAGCGTCCGAGCAAATCGGCTGGCACGTCACGTCGCACTACACCATCTTCGAGGGTCTCTGCCCCGACTGCCGGTAGATGTTCGGGACATGCCTTAAAATCCACCTTTCCGCGCTTTGCAGCAAACAGTACATTTCTAGGCATGTCCCGAAAACCTACTCGGCGAGCAGGCGGTGCAGTTCTTCTTCGACCGTGTGCACGTAACGGACGCGATCGTTGATACCGCGCATGGTGGGGTTGCAGCTCTCCATCAGATAGGGATGGCCCACGACGTTGAGCATGTCGCGATCGTTCTCATTGTCGCCAAATGCCATCATCTCATCGGGCGAAATCCCCAGGACACGACCGTAATCGACAAGCGCGGAGCCCTTGCCCGAACCGAAACCGATAAGGTCCGTCCATGCGGTTCCTGACGTCATCACATCGACACGGTCGCCAAAGAGGCGCTCGAAATACTCCCGGGCCGCCGGATAATCCACCTCGGGCGTCTGGAAGCCAATCTTAATGACATCCTCGTCGATGTCCTCGGGACGGTCGACCACCGCCACATCGCAGTGGACCACATAGCGCAAATGGTCGACGAACGCATCGTTGCCGCTCATGGTGTAGATGTGCCCCTCACACGAAAGGGTCATGTCGGTATGGGGATACGCAACCACGGTATTCGCGATAACCATAGCAAGGCTACGCTCCATGGAACGCTTGACGACGGCACGCCCCTCGCTCATCACCAGGGTTCCGTTTTCGCATACATAGGCGAGCTCATCGGCCACCGGGGCAAACAGGTAGCGCAAGCTCGCATATTGACGGCCACTCGCCGGCATAAACACGATACCACGACGATGCAGCTCATCGATAAGCTCAAAGGCCTCGGAACGCAGCTCGCGCTCCCCCGGATGCAGCAACGTGCCGTCCAAATCGCATGCAATCAGTTTGATTCCCTCAAGACCCATATGCTTCCCCCAAAGCCTCATATCAACAGCAAGACGGACCTTGATCGGTCGCCCCTCAAAGCCCGTCTTGCGCATACGCGCGCTTAGCCGCGCGCCTTTTTTACGATGGTAAAGTCGGGAGCCATGCTCACGACGACCTCCGCCGCACTCGACGCAAAGCGCCGGTCCGCATCGAGTTCACGGGTAACCAGCGAGAGCCGAACACCCTCGACACCCCGGAGCATGCGGCCCAAAACAGGCTGCACCGGCGTATACATGCGCACAGTATGCTCGTCCGAGTCGCCCCGGAAGAGCGGCGCATGCATGTTGCCGATCTCCCAGCACGAATGCGCGAGCGCAATCGGGTCCATGCGGTCAACTTCGACCAAATAAACCTCGGCGCTGCGCAAGCGCACGACAACCGCCACGGGCACCATGCCCGAACGGTCAATGGCGAGCACGTCGCCGTCGGCAAGACGACCGCCGTCGGCAGTATCCAGCCGAACATCGACCGTGCGCCCCAGCTCCGTCACGCCCACAAACGCGTATACATCAGCCTGGTCCCAATCGAGCAGCAGATCGTCAACTTCAAAGACGCCGCCCAACTTCCGGCGAAGCAGGAGTTCATAGGACGGATCGTTGAGATTTCCCAAGCATGTCGTCGAAACCAAGCGTTCAGGCATACTCTAACCCTCGACCTCGACGAGCTCGATATCAAAGTTGAGGTCCTTACCGGCCAGCTCGTGGTTGGCGTCGAGCGTCACGGCCTCGGGCGTTACATCGATGACCACGGCGGGGACGGGCATACCGCTCGGCGTGGACAAGAAGAGCTTCATGCCCTTCTCAATCTGCTCGATGTTGGGAACCTGTTCGGCCGGGAAGGTCAGAACCATCTCGGGATTGTGCTCGCCGTAGGCATCGGCAGCAGGAATGTGCACGGTCTTCTTCTCACCCACCTGCATGTCGACAACAGCGGCGTCGAAGCCCTTGATCATCTGGCCGGCGCCGCAGGTGAACTCCAGCGGCTCACCGCGATCGTAGGAGCTATCGAACTGCGTGCCGTCGTCGAGCGTGCCGCGATAATGAGTCTTGACCTTCTTGCCCTGGTTGGACATGGAAACCTCCGTGATAAGGGCGGCGCACAACACGGGCCGCCATGAACATATGGCGCTAACTATACCCTAGTCATACAATTTGAAGACAGTTTGCAAAGAAACGCTGCAACCGGAGGAACCATGGCATATCCCGTATTTGACCTACACTGCGACACCGCCGACCGAATCGGCTGGGCCACGCTCGATCTCGACCTGCGCTTTACCGCCGGCACCGACGGTTATTTCCCCGGCGACGAAACGCATCCGCAAGATTTCGACCTCATCGAGGGTAACGCCTGTGCCATCTCGCTCGCAAAGATCGGCAACACGCCGTGGGCACAGTGCTTCGCCACGTTTGTCCCCGACGAGATTCCCACCGCCCACGCCGCGCGCTTCCAGGCGCAGATCATGGCGCATATGAGCGGCCAGGCAATGCTCAACCACGACCGTATGGTCAACGTGCGCAGCGCCGCAGACATTCGCCCCGCGCTCAAGGACGGCAAGGTCGCTTGCATCCACACCATCGAAAACGCCACGTTCTTTGCCGAGGACCCCGCGCTGATCGAAGTGCTCAAGAGCTTGGGCGTGCTTATGTCGTCACTCAGCTGGAATGCGCAGGGGCCGCTCGCGAGCGGCCACGACACCCACGCCGGCCTCACCGGCGCCGGCATCGAGGCACTTACGCAGATGGAGCACGCCGGCATGGTACTCGACGTCTCCCACCTCAACGATGAGTGCTTTGACGAGGTTGTCGCCCACGCCACGCGTCCCTTCGTCGCCAGCCACTCCAACTCCCGTGCGGTTTGCGGCGTCAAACGCAACCTTACCGACGACCAGTTCCGCACCATTCGCGACATGGGCGGTATCGTCGGCCTCAACTACTGCAGCGAGTTCCTTTCCAACGACGCAACCGACAAGACCGCCGCAGACGTCACCTTCGACCAGCTAGCGGCACATATCGAGCACTGGCTCGACCTGGGCGGCGAGGACGTCATCGCACTCGGCGGCGACTGGGACGGTGCCACGGTGCCCGCTTTCCTCTCCGATGCCAGCAAGATGCCCGAGTTCCAGAACATGCTTTCCAAGCATTTTGGCAAGACCGTGATGCAAAAGCTCTGCAGCGACAACGCGCTTGCCTTCTTTGAGCGTTATTAATTTCACATCCCTTGAGCAGGTCGGCATGCCGAACGGTTGACATGCCGGCCCGTCCCCAATCTGAAGGACCGCTTTTGACGCAGCAGTTTACGATTTCCGTATCCCGACCGCATGGGACGCCCATCCCCGTCGTCGTTACCAAAAAGCGCGTCAAGAACTTAAACCTACGCGTCACATCGAGCGGTGAGGTCCACGCCAGCGCACCGCTCGGCGCCAGTCGCGAGCGCATCGAAGCGTTTGTGAAGCGCAACAGCGCCTGGATTATCAGCCGGCTTGCCCAGCGCGAGCAACGTCAGGCGACGGCACGAGAGCCGCTCAGCCCCTCGTCCATCATTGCGCTTTGGGGCAAGCCCATCACGGTACAGGACGCACTCGATCACAACTTTGCATCACCCGCACCGCGGCCCAAGCAGGCCACCTTCGCAAGTTTTATGGGTGCCGACGAGCCAGACGAACGTCCGCAGGCCAAGTGGAATGCGACCCTCGACGGCTTAACGCCCAGTGAGATCCAAGCCCATATTGACCAGCTCTATACGTCCGAAGTCACATCGGCGCTGCGTGATATGGTGCACGCATACGAAATCGCAATGGGTGTCGCCGTTTCCCGCGTTTCCGTGCGCAGCATGAAAACGCGCTGGGGATCATGCACGCCCAAAACCGGCGCCATTCGCATCGCACGAGAACTTGCCGCCTACCCCGTCGAGTGCCTTGACATGGTTGTCGCCCACGAGCTCGTCCACCTGCTCGAGCCGAGCCACAATCATCGGTTTCACGCGCTGCTCGACACGTACTGCCCCAACAACAGGGCTCTGTCGCAGCGGCTCAAGCAGCCACCCATAGAGACGTATTAGAACCGGTTAGCGCACACGCTCGATCTCGACGCCACAGCTTGCCAAGGGCAGGCCAACAGGCGCCCACGGCTTATCGAGCTTGATGCGCACACCAAGCAGCGAGGGATAACGGCGCAGCAGCATCTGGGCCGTACCTTCAGCTGCCGCCTCGATGAGCTTAAACGTATGCTCGCGCAGATAGCCATCGACATCGTGGCACACCGAGCCGTAGTCAATCGAGGCGTCCAAGTTATCGTGCTCTCCCGCTGCACGCAGGTCAGCATAGAGTACCAAGGACACGATGAATTTCTGGCCCAGCGCGTTCTCTTCGGGATACACGCCGTGGTTAGCAAAAACCTCAAGACCTTCAACGGTGATGCGGTCGGCATGGCGCAGATCGTCATAGTTCACGTGGGGCACCGCCGTTGCGGTGGATATTTCGCCCCTTCCACGGCGGGCGAGCTCGGCACCTTCAGTCTTGGTTGCATTCTCGGGCAGTTTCTTGTTACTCATCGCGATCGTCTCCTTCGTTTAGAACCCCGACCGCGTAAACTAACTACACGCGAATCGACAGGTTCTTTTTATCATCGCTCCAGTTGCAAGCATTGCGCGCGGGGCATGCAAAGCAGGCGCGCGACGCTTTGTCGGCTGCATAGAGCAGACGCTCGAGCGGCTGGCTGTTCACGCGCAGCTTTCGATGGCCCAGAATGGCCGTCTTAATGGCTGCGGCATCGGCCGGCTCAAACGCTACGTCATCGGGCATACCGCCGAGAATCGCATCAGCGACGCGTTCGCTTGCAACATCATGGGATATACCCGATTCATACTGTTCATCTTTGCCGATATCGTGAAGAAGTGCCGTGGCGTAGATGACCTCGCGGTCAAATTCGAGCTGTTCCTCGAGATTCTTGATCCACATAATGCGAGCGACATCCAGCAGGTGGTCAATACCGTGGCGGCAGAAGATGCGCCCCGATTCCAACTGTGCAATGTTGCCCAGATGCCGCCGGAACAGTCCGTTGGCACAGATGTAATCAATGCGAGGCATGGCACCAAAGGGAGTCAGGCCCGAAGCCATAAAGCCGCGACGAGGCGTTCCCTCATCGGTCTTCGATGCAAAGTCGTTGACGACTCTCATAGTTAGCGTCCCAGCATCCTAAAGAATCGCTCCTCGAGCGCCGGATCGGCCTCAAAGACGCCGCGACGAGCGAGCGTCACGGTCTTGGTGCCAGGCTTTTTCACGCCGCGCATGGTCATGCACATATGCTCAGCTTCCATGAGCACAATCGCTCCCTGGGGAGCGAGATACTCCATGAGGGCATCGGCAACTTGTGCGCACAACTGCTCCTGCAGCTGCAGACGACGGGCGTAGACCTCTACCGTGCGGGCAAGCTTAGAAAGCCCTGCGACACGGCCGTTGGGGATATAGCCAATGGCAGCCTTGCCGTAAAACGGCAGCAGATGATGCTCGCACAGCGAGTAAAACGTGATGTCGCGCTCAATAACCAAGTCGTTCGAAGCGACGGCAAAGGTTTTGGACAGGTGCTCCTCGGCACTCTGGTCCATACCGCCAGCGATCTCACCATACATACGGGCAACGCGCGCCGGGGTCTCCAGCAGGCCCTCACGAGTTGGGTCCTCGCCTATGCCCTCAAGCAACAGCTTAATGGCGGCCTCGACTTTTTCCTGATCGACCATCTGGGCCTCACTTTTCCGATTTTGCGTTCGCGCTATGGTACCACGCCCTCCGGCATCGGCCACAAGCTACATAGTATGGGTCGAATAGACCGGATCGTCCCGCCAAAGCTCCACGGCGTCGCAAAGCGCAACGTTCTCACGCTCGGCACGGGCACGCGTGGCGTTCATGTCAATCACGCGTTGATTGCTCGAGCCCCTAAAGCGCAACGAGATATCGTACAGATCCTGAACGAACGGGCCGTCCACCAACATGTCGAGGCAGGCCAGGATACGGTCCGTCACCTCGGTATGATGACGGCCACCCGGCATAAGCTCCTCGAGCACGTCGCCGGTAAAGCACCAAATGGTCTTGCCCGACCCCTCGGGATAGGCCGCACGCACGCGTTCGATAAAGTCAACAAGTCCCGCCTGATTCTCGGGCTCCATAGGCTCGCCGCCCAGAATCGTCAGGCCATCGATAAAGGGATGGTCGAGACTCTCGATAATCTTGTCCTCGACGGCACGATCGAACGGCTCGCCCGCAGCAAAGTCCCACGCGACAGAGTTAAAGCAGTTCTTGCACCCACGACGGCACCCACTCACAAACAGAGAAGTACGAACGCCTTCCCCATCAGCAATGTCGAAATACTTAATGTTCGCGTAGTTCATAGGTAACTCTCCCGGGAGACCGGGACATATCATCCCGTCCTCAAACATTCTCGGCCTGCGGCCTGCGAAACTGCGGGCGGGACGATATGTCCCGGCCTCATGCAAAGGGTAACTCAATGAACGAAGCGAACATCGAGTATAGGGTTCGAGGTCCAATAAAAACTTTGTTGCAGCTCAACCGTCATCACAAGCAAAGCGTTGTTGCAAGTCAACTCATTTCCGCTAAGAACTTCGAGGAGTGAGCAGGCCGCATGCTGCATCTCGGCTACGTCAACTTGGCTGAACCGAGAGGGCCGCTTGGGCTTTTGCTCGATATGAGTTCCGCACGCAAAGAAGGCCACTTAATGTGGCCTTCGTCTTGCGCAGGACTGTCCGAAATAGCGAGCAAATGCCCAAGCGGCCCTCCCGGCTCAGCCCCGGAGCGGTATTAGAGATGCAGCACGCGGTCGCGGATCTCCTCGGTTCGACCCTGGTTCCAGAACTGGGTACCGATGTAGCCACACGTACGACGGGCGACGTTCATCTTCTCCTGATCGCGGTTGCCACAGTTGGGGCACTCCCACACCAGCTTGCCGTCATCCTCGACAATCTTGATCTCACCGTCGTAGCCGCACACCTGGCAGTAGTCGCTCTTGGTGTTGAGCTCGGCGTACATGATGTTGTCGTAGATGTACTGCATCACGCGAATGACAGCCTTGAGGTTGTCCTGCATGTTGGGAACCTCAACGTAGGAGATGGCACCGCCCGGCGAAAGCTGCTGGAACATACCCTCGAACTTGAGCTTGTCGAATGCGTCGATCTCCTCGGACACGTGGACGTGGTAGCTGTTGGTGATGTAGCCCTTGTCCGTCACGCCCGGGATGATGCCAAAACGACGCTGCAGGCACTTAGCGAACTTGTAGGTCGTCGACTCAAGCGGGGTACCGTACAGCGAGAAGTCAATATCGCTTTCGGCCTTCCACTCGGCGCACTTGTCGTTCATGCGCTGCATGACGGCCATGGCAAAGGGCGTGCCCTCCTTCTCGGTGTGGCTGTGGCCCGTCATGTACTTGACGCACTCATACAAGCCGGCATAACCCAGACTAATGGTGGAGTAACCGCCCACGAGCAGCTTATCGATCGTCTCGCCCTTCTTCAGGCGGGCGAGGGCACCGTACTGCCAAAGAATCGGTGCGGCGTCAGAAAGCGTACCCATCAGACGCTCATGACGGCACAGCAAGGCGCGGTGGCACAGCTCAAGGCGCTCGTCGAAGATCTTCCAGAACTTGTCCATGTCCTGGTGCGAGCTCAGCGCGACATCAGGCAGGTTAATGGTCACAACGCCCTGGTTAAAGCGGCCATAGTACTTAGGCTTGGTCGGGTCATAGTTCAGCGCGTTGGCGACATTGTTAAAGCCGTTGCCCGAACGGTCGGGCGTCAGGAAACTACGGCAACCCATGCAGGTGTAGCAATCGCCATTGCCGGCGGTCTCGCCCTTCGACAGCTTCAGCTCGCGCATCTTCTTCTCGGAGATGTAGTCGGGCACCATGCGCTTGGCGGTGCACTTCGCAGCCAGCTGAGTCAGGTAGAAGTACGGGGAATCCTCGTAAACGTTATCGTCCTCGAGCACATAGATAAGCTTGGGGAACGCCGGGGTGATCCACACGCCGGCCTCGTTCTTAACGCCCTCATAGCGCTGACGGAGCGTCTCCTCCACGATCATGGCAAGGTCATGCTTCTCCTGGGGCGTACGGGCCTCATTGAGATACATAAAGACCGTCACGAACGGCGCCTGGCCGTTGGTAGTCATAAGGGTCACGACCTGATACTGAATCGTCTGAACGCCGCGACGGATCTCGTCACGCAGACGGTCCTCAACAACCTCGCGGACCTTTTCGGGAGATGCGGAAACGCCGAGCTCCTCAAGCTCGCGAGCGACCTCGCCGCGAATCTTTTGACGGCTCACCTCGACGAACGGGGCAAGATGGGTCAGCGAAATCGACTGGCCACCATACTGGGAGGAAGCAACCTGGGCGATGATCTGCGTCGCGATGTTGCAGGCGGTCGAGAAGCTGTGCGGCTTCTCAATCAGCGTACCCGAGATAACAGTACCGTTCTGGAGCATATCCTCCAGGTTCACCAGGTCGCAGTTATGCATGTGCTGGGCAAAGTAGTCCGAATCATGGAAGTGGATCAGACCCTCATTGTGAGCATCCACAATCTCCTGGGGCAGCAGCACACGCTGGGTCAGGTCCTTGGAGATCTCGCCGGCCATGTAGTCACGCTGAACGGAATTGACGGTCGGGTTCTTGTTGGAGTTCTCCTGCTTGACCTCTTCGTTGTTGCACTCAATCAGCGACAGAATCTTGTCGTCGGTCGTGTTCTTCTGGCGCTTCAGGCTCTGAACATAGCGATAGATGATGTAATGGCGAGCGACCTCGTAGCGGTCGAGACGCATGATCTCGTCCTCGACCAGATCCTGAATCTCCTCGACCGACACGGTGTGGCCCGCGTTCTCGCATGCCTCGGCGACGTTTTGTGCCGCGTAAACCACCTGGCGGTCGGTAAGACGAGAGCTCTCCTCGACCTCCAAGTTTGCGGCGCGGATGGCATTGACGATCTTATCGATGTCAAAGACAACCTCGGTGCCGCTGCGCTTGATGATCTTCATCCTCTTGCCTCTTTCGTATCGTAGCCTCATCGCGCTTCAGAGCCAAACGATACCTGGCAGGGCTTGCCCCTGTCTTGCGGCGCCGTCGCGCAATCTGTGTTCTCGATAAACCATAAGCCTCCATGCGGACATTCCCTGGAGCCGATCAAGCGGCTCAAGGACACGTTCAAAAGAGGCAGTTAAGGTCTTCGTTCTCTGTCCGCCATCTATCATACGACAAAGAGGCATCTATATCCTGTATTCTTTTTTTAGGTCAAACACAACATATAGTGTTTCAGCAGGTCAAAGCAATTAGTCATTTTGCAGACGCATTAAAAATGAGGGGTTCTTGGCAAGTCGGTAAAACGCTACCAACACGGCTACCTGCATGGCAGTTATAAAACCCCCTTAGTCAAGCCGCTGACAAATCCTACCAAAATCAAGTCGCTCACGCCAAAAGAATCCAAAAGATTATGCTTGACCAACATGTTGCGGTCGAATGCCGGCGGACGGAGCGACGGGACTGCAAACGCTCGGAAGACTGTAGCCCCGGCACCCCGTCCGCCGGCATTCGATAGGCGAGGAGCTATTACTTCTCTTCGCGAGCTATCAAGCCATTGATAGAAAGAGGGCCGCCGGCATATGTCGGCGGCCCCGATAAAACATGATGGGCGCCAAAGCAACTACTCGAGCGGTTACTCCGCCTCGCCGCTGGCCGCCATCTTCTCGGCCTCGGCAAGCTGGGCCGGAGTGAGCTTGCGATACTTAATGGCGCCAAAGACGACACAAGCCGCACAGACGATCATGCCGGCGATGAACTTCTGGTCAATCGTTGCACCAAACGGCGACGTCACGGCCTCAAACACAATGGGAGACAGTGCCATGCCAAAGTTGATGCCCGCCATGCCAATGGCGAGGTTAAACGCACGTCCCTCGGGAGCAGAGTTGCCGGCGGCAAAATTGCCCTCCAGCGGCACGTAGGTCTCCTTGCCCAGCGCAACGACAAAGCCCGCAACGCACAGCACCATAAAGGCGGGCGCAACCAGCGTCAGGCCCAGGCCAACGAGCGTCACGCCCCACGCGATCGGCATCGACAGGTTCTTGAACTTGGCAAACAGCGGGCCCACCAAAAGGCCAGCCGCAATGCCGGCGACCGTCATGACGGTCGAAGCGAGGCCAGCCTCAACAGTGCCGCCAAAGCCGCGACCCACGACAAGCAGCGAGACATTGGAGCTAAAGAGCTGGAACGTGAGTACGAACACAAAGCTCATGACCGTGATAATTGCGACCTCTTTGGGCATGTTGGCAAACACGTTGACCTTACGCCTGGGCTCAAGATGACCCTCGGGCAGGCAGACGGCCTCAATGACGATAAACACGATCATGATGAAGTACGCCGCATAGCTGTGGAACCACTCGGCAGAACCCAAGATGCCGGAAACCATCGTCCAGATAATGCCACCCAGTGCAACAAAGGTTGAGTAGATGCCCATGACAAACGAACGCTGCTTGCCACCGAAATAGTCGGCGATCAGAGCGTCGGTCGAGTTCTGCACGGCGCCAAGGCCAAGACCCATCACGGCAGAGGCCGCAAGAACCTGGGCAAGCGAATCGTGGAACACCAGCACCGAGGCGCCGGCGAGCATCACGATAACGTGGCCGACAAGCGTCGTCTTCTTCTTGGATACACGCGAGGCGAGCTGGGAAGACACGAGCATGGCGGACACAGCCATCATGAGCGGAATGATGCCGATGATCATCTGGACGGCAGCGATGTTCTCATTGGGAAACGCCGCCGCAACAGAGGCCACGATGGGGACGGGCACCAACATGCCCATAATGCACATGGCGGCAGCATAAATGCCCACCAGGTACTTGATCTTGGTTTTATCCATGATCCATCCTTACACTTAGAAAAAGGGTCGGAGCGGCCGGACGTCACCATCGGCCGCCCCAAACACAGCACTATCAGTCGTTAAAACCAGTGAACACGGGCTCTCCGCTGTACACGAGCGCTTCCTCGACACCATCGAGCACGCGGCAGGCGCCAGACGCCATCGCCTCGAGCTCAAACTCGCCGGGATAAGCCGACACGGGGGCGATCCAAGAGCAGCATTCCTCAATCGAGGCAACGAGCTCCTTGCTGTGGACCATGCCGCCTCCGAGCAAGATACCGTCGACATCGCCCTTCAGCACACATGCCATCTCGCCAATCCACTTGCAGATTTGGTAGACCATTGCATCCCAGGCGCGAGCTGCGGCCTTATCTCCCGCTGCAGCACGTTCGCACACCTCGATGGCATCGGAGGTACCCAAAAGGTCAACGAAGCCGCCAGTCTTCATGCAATGGGTGCGGGCGACATCAAGACCGTGCTCCGCGGTGTACTTTGCGACCTCGATCGCGGGAACCGATCCGCAGCGCGTCGGCGCCATGGGGCCTTCGCCGCCAACGATGTCGTTGCCGTCGACCATCTTGCCCTTAAGGTGGGCAGAAATCGAAATGCCACCGCCGATATGACAGACAATAAAGTTGCACTCGTCGTATGCGCGACCGAGCTTTGCCGCATGGCGGATGGCGGTCTCTTTGAGATTAAGGGCGTGCAGGTGCACGTTTCGATACACGCCCTTAATGCCCGTCATGCGTGCGAGGTCGCACAGCTCGTCGGTATCGGGAGGATTCACCACAAAGGCGGGCTTGCCACATTTCACGGCAAATTCGTGGGCAATCTGGGGCCCCAGCTGCGCCGGGTGCCGAACGCCATTCGCACCGATGCGGGCATGCTCGAGCATAACCTCGTTGATGGCATACGTACCACCGGGCAGCGAAAGCAAGCCACCACCGCGACCGACAAATGCATCAAAGTCCTCGAGCTTTAGGCCCGCCTCCCCCAGCGCTCCAAGAATCAGATCGCAGCGATACGGCATCTGAGCCGAAACCCCGTCGAACTGGGCAAGGTCCTTCGCATCGTGCGCAACGTTCTTACTGAGCTTGCACTCATCGCCCTCAAAAACGCCCACCTTCGTGGAAGTGGAACCAGGGTTGATTACCAGGACGCGCCAGGGAGTCTTTTTATCGGACATGCCTTAAGCCTCCTTAAGCGCCTGGGCGCGCACGCAGCTCATCACCACGTTGCCGACGATCTCATCGACGGGCGCAGAGCGCGAGCAATCGCACACGATCTTCTTGAAGCCCTGAAGCATGGGGCCGTAAGCATTGGCGCCGGTCAGATTCTGGATGATCTTGACGCCGATATTGCCCACGTTGATATCGGGCCAGATGACCACGTTGGCTTGGCCTGCAACAGCGGATTCGCGATGAACCTTCTTGGCCGCAACCTTGGGGTTAATCGCCGAATCAAACTGGAACTCGCCGTCGATGGCAAGGTCGGGACGGCGATCGTTGGCAATCTCGCGAGCACGACGTACCTTGTCGACGAGTTCGTTATCCATCGAACCGTCAGTCGAATGCGAAAGCAGCGCGCAACGGATATCCCATCCGGTCAGCGAGCGTACCGTTTCGCTCGACGAAATCGCGATCGAGGCAAGCTCCTCGCTCGTGGGGTCAACGCACACGGCAGAATCGCCAAAAGCCAAAAGGCCACCTTCGCCGCCATTCCAGTTGGGGATGTCGGCGATACCGCACGAGCTCACGGTGTCCACCCCGTCGGCAAGGCCGACGATGGCCTGACCAGCCAGGATAATATCGCCCGTAGCGTTATCGATACCGGCGAACATAACGTCGACATCGCCGAGCACCTGCAAAATCAGGGCGCGCTCAAGCGGACGCGTCATACGGCGCGCAGCGCCCTTGGGCTTAAACTTGCAATCCGGATGAGAAAGGTAGCGCTCGCAGCAAGCGGCGTTCGCCTCCTCGTCGGTCACATCGACAATCTCGATGCCGTCAAGGGAGATGCCGCGCTCATCGGCAAGCTCCTTGAGCTTGCCGCCATCGCCGACCAGCACACATTCGGCAAGATGCTCGGCGGCGATCTTTGCGACCGCCTGCATCATGGTCTCGTTTTCGCCCTCGGGAAAAGCAACGCGCATAGGCTTGGCGGCAGCCTGCTCGCGCAGGGTCTGCATCAGGTCCATGGCAGTTACTCCATCTCTTCGGCAGTGCGCTCGATAAGCTCGCCGATGGTCTTCATGACCATGACCTCGCGAACGGGGACCTCGGCATCGAGCTCGTTCTCGATCATGGAGGTCAGAGCGACCATCTTCATCGAGCCCTTGCCCAGGGTCTCAAACGTCGTCTCGGGGGTCACATCGCCGTCATAGTTGTAGGCGGACTTGGCAAAATCGCAGATCTGTTGAGTGAGTTCTTCGTTCATGATGGTGCCTTTCAATCGAAAAAGAGGGGCGACCACGGCGGGCTGGAGACATGGGTCCCGCCGTGGCCTAAGAGAGGAATCGAATTGTTGCAGGGGTGAAAACCTAATCGTCAAGCTCGAACGTAAGCTCTTTATAGCCTGGACGGTCGATAACCTTGGCATGGACGCCAACGGTCTCGCCCGCCATGAGTTTGGCGCGAATCTCGGGGGCCTTCTTCTTGGTAATGCCGTAGATGACGTAGGTGTACTGAGAATCCTCGTCGATATCGACGGCGCCGTAGGCGTACTTGCCATACTCCTTGAGATAGGGCTTGTCGTTCTGCGGACCAGGCAGGGTAAAATCGATCAGATGCCCGTGACCGGAAACCTGGACCCAATCGGTCTTGTGATAGCCGCAGGCATTGCAGGCAAGGTGGGGCGGAAACTCGACGGCTCCGCACTCGGGGCACTGGCGCGCCCAATAGATGCCCTCTTCAAGACCCGTGTAGAACTTCTTGACCACGGGCTCCATATCTTTGAGTTGCATGAGAATACTCCTTATGGGAAATCGAAAACCGCGGTCGCTTAGGCGACGGTACGAAGGATCTGGCAGCGCACGTTCTGAGAACCGCCAAAACCGCGCAGGAAAGCCGTTTCGGGAACCTTCTTCATCTGGGTGGCACCGGCGACGCCACGCATCTGCTTAACGGCCTCGACGATATCGGCGATGCCGGATGCGCCATGGGCGTGACCGAAGTTGCAACGGCCACCGTGCGGGTTGATGGGCTTATCGCCGTCAAAAGCGGTGCGACCATCGATCGCGTACTTCCAGGCCTCGCCGCGCGGAATATAGCCGCACTCCTCGGCCGAGACGATCTCGGAAGCCAGGAAGAAGTCGTTGCACATGAACAGGTCAATCTCATCGGGGCTCACGCCGGTAAGGTCATAGACCTGCTTGGCGGCAAGCTCGGTAGCCCAGTGCTCGTTGTGGAGCAGACCGGCCTCGACAGCAGAGGCGCCCGTACCCAGAACCTCAATAGGCGCATACGGCACGCCCATGGCCTTTGCCTTCTCCGTGGGCATTACGACAACAGCGGCGGCGCCGTCGCACTTCTTCTCAAAGCCGGTAACGCGCAGGTACTGCGTAACGCGCGGGTTGTACATGCTCTTGAGATACTCGTCGGCGGTATCGAACCCAGCTGCCTTCGCGTCCTCCTCGACCGTGGTCTCGTACCAGGCAAGGGGATTCAGGACGGCGCCGCGGCGAAGGCTCTTGGTAAGGCCGTTCAGGGCATCATCGATCTGATCGGCGGTAAGGTCGTACTGCATCGAATACTCGTTGATCCAGTTGTCGAACGACACGCCAAAGGCGCCGTCGAGCGGACGACCATAAGCGCGGTCATAAATCTTATCGAGCGAGGGGATCATGACGTCGAGCGTAAAGTCCTGACGAATATGGGAGGGCATGTGCTCAACGGGAAGAGTCGAAGCCAAATCGCAGGCACCCGTAAGGACAACATCGTAGGCACCGGAGGCGACTGCCATCACGGCCTGCTCAAGGGCGACGTAGCCCGTGCAGCAAGCCTCGGAATGATGGACAGAGCCCTTGGCACGAACGCCAAACCAATCGGCAACCTGCATGTTGGGGGTAATGCAATCGCCAACGAGATACGGATTGGCGCTGCCGTGATAGAAAAAGTCGATATCGCGGGGCTCAAGACCGGCATCGGCAATTGCCTCGAGAGCCGCATAGCCAAACGCCTCGCCCTCGCCAATACCCTGGGTCTCGGGATGCTCCTCAAAATCCTTGAACGGGGTGCAGCCTACGCCTACAATCGAGACGCTGCGCATGTTCTTTCCGAGCGTAACCACTGAATATCACATCCTAATCATGTGAAGGTGTACGGAATGATGGCGCAGTCCAGCCGCGAGCGAAGGTGAGAGAGCGCTCGCGGCTTTTCTGTGCCGTCACACGTTGAACTACTGCAGTGGTTCTTTTGAACGTAGCTTTAGTTTACGAGGGGTTAAACGAAACGCGTGAGACAAAAAGCCCCGATGTGTCCCATCATATGGGACACATCGGGGCTAGGCGTTCCAAATAGCAGATAAATGGCCATACTTAAATCGATTCATAGGGCCGGATTACTCTGAATCCGCAACCTATGCAACCGTTCATCCCTAAAAATCAGCCGTTCACCCGAGCGGCTTTTCAAAATCGGGGATACGTGGGTGCCAATGGCGCGAGGCGTCATCGACAAACAACGGCGCATAGAACATGCGATTGAGCGCGGCGGCAACGGTGCGCGCCTCCAAATCGGGACGGACCTCAAGCCAGTACTGGATAAGGTTATGGTGACCCGCGAGAGCGAAAGCCAGATACAGGTCAAGATCGGTCTCGTCAGAAAACGTTGAGCGCAGACGGTCGCGAAAATACTCATGCATAAAAACCGTAGCCTTATGCGTGAACACGGGGTCCCCGTTTTCACTGTTGAGCGCGAGCACCTTCGAACGATTGCGCTGCAGGATCTCCATACGCTTAATCATCGTCGGCGTCGGATCGAGCTGAGCGTCACCAAAGCGCGCCTCAAGGGCAACGTCGTTAATCTCTTGCATGTTGTGGAGCAGATCGTCCTCAAATCGCTTAACAACGTCGTCAACAGAACGATAGCAGCGGTAAAACGTCGATTTCGAGGTGTGCGCGAGCCTCAGCACATCGGTCACCTTGATCGCCTGCACCGGCGTCGTCCCCATAAGTTCAAAGACGGCATCCTCGATCCGTGAAGCGATATCGTTTTGAGCGTTCAGCGGCATAGCGGCCTCCCCTATTAGCGATTGGCTCCTATGCTACCCGAAAGGTATGCTCCCTGAGGACGATACGAGGCATAGAGCGCGCCGCACAAGAGATGACGCAGCGACCGTATGTCACCGACGAAGTATTCCATCCACCGGGCATGCCATCTTTGCGAGGGTCAATCGAAAACCCGACGCCTTCAGCCTTGAGGATGGCCTCGATACGCGTCCACGTCTGACTCAGGCGAAGATTGCGTTCTTGCAAATTGGGGGCAGCGTTAATCCACACGCGCTCGTCGTCGTTTGCCATACGCCCAACCGCAACGGGGGCAATCTCATCGATCGCCTCGATATCCACGCCAATAGGTCCTCCGACCGACCGAGCAACATCGGAAACAGCGAGGACGGCCACGCTTCCGCCATGTGAAATGGAAATAGAGGGGGCCTCCCCATCCGCAAGCTCGATCTTGCCGAAAGCAGAACACGCAAGCTGGGTGTCGTCGAAGACACCCAGGGCGTCGCGAAGAAGCAGACCCACGCCTGCAGCTTCTCTCCGAGACGCAATTGGGAAATCCCCATTGGAGGCACGTAAGGCATAGCGTCCCGCGATTGATGCCATATCAACGGTCTCGCCGGGATCGATCGCTGAAACGTCAACGAGATGCACGGTTATGTTCAAAATGGTCAACCCCCACTCGATTGAGATGACAAGGCTAAACAGACGCTCAGAACCACTCTTTCATGAATTGAGATACCTTTTGCCGGCGATTTGGCGACTCATTTGGTGACCAAAACAAAAACAGCTCAGAGACTAAGCCTCTGAGCTGCGAACATTTGGTGGGCGTTAGAAGATTTGAACTTCTGACCTCTTCCGTGTCAGGGAAGCGCTCTCCCCCTGAGCTAAACGCCCAAATGGAGCGGACAACGGGGCTCGAACCCGCGACCCCAACCTTGGCAAGGTTGTGCTCTACCAACTGAGCCATGTCCGCCTGCGAGGATTTAATATACGGGATGATCCACCCTAATGCAAGAACTATTTTCGAATAATTTGAAAAAAGTTCGAGCCCAGGCGATGGGTACGAAAAAGCCCGGCTACCGTAGTAGTCGGGCTGTTGCGCTTGGAGCGGACAACGGGGCTCGAACCCGCGACCCCAACCTTGGCAAGGTTGTGCTC
>CAUAIH010000005.1:0-157343 GCA_958429025.1 uncultured Collinsella sp.
CGAGGCCGAGCGCAAAATGGATTCTAAAAAACACCTTGCCAAATAGGAGCGTCAGCAGTCGGGAACCATTCTATTCCGCCTCTACGATTTCGTCTGCATTGCCTTCGGTTTCGTTGTTCGGCTCATTTATCTCAGTGTTCTTGGCCACCGTCTCTGTGTCACCGTCTTCTGCAGGGAGGTAATACATTAAGCCAAATAGCTCATTTATCGCTCTGCGAGTATTTGCAGCTGAGACACCGATGCGCTTCAGCTGCATTGCATAGACAAGATAGCGTAGAAGCAGCAAATCAAGAATGGCAGCACCTTTGAAATCCTTGTCAATGTTTCCATGGGCAAAGTCATTTCTTTGCTCAGCCAGCCTGCTTCCAATGACTTCGTAGGAAAATTCCTCATCATTCCTTTTGTATAGACCTTCCCCAAATACCCCAATCATTTCATGAAAATCTCGACCAGCCTGTACTATCTTCGATTCCAGATTGCTAAAGCCGATGCTCTTCTTTGCATATTTCAATATCTTTTTAGCTTTTCCGGAGCTTTGGTTAATGCATTCATCCATCTGAGCTGATGCTCGTTGCTCAGCAGCCACTCGAGCTTCTGATTTGACAACTCCGCTTGGATACGCTTGGTCAAATTCCCATTCAAATGCTGCGGAAGTCAGCACGAAGTCCGATGCATCGAGCGTATGTCCCTTTTCGCATGTTTCAGGAATATGCCTTAGGTAGATTTCTCCGTCTGCAATCGCTCCAAACATTTTAATCTCATACGGGTCCAGCAAAGACAGCTGAATATATCGACCTTTTTCAAGAGGCTTGGTATCAAATGGCTCTGAGGATCTCGCTAGCTTGAATTCAGCTGTGCTGGGGTAATGCGAGTCGTCGTACATAGCCTGCAGGCTGCAATCCTCAATTAGTGTGTTTTTGCTGAATGTCAGATATTTGAGGAAGTCTTCTGCTGCATGCCACAGGCGATAGAAAAACCAGTAATCGTCCGTTTCATCAAACTCGAAAATCATGCTGGAATTAAGGGTGATGGGTGGAGTACTAATTTTCATACTGCATGTCCACCCAACTGAGAAATACGCCGCGATATCTCTGCCCTCAAAGCGAAATGCTCTCTTCACGGTCGAAGTTCTGTCGAATCCATTTGTCCTGATAGAGATGATTCCCTTTTCTGTAAGGTCGTCAGAATCAAATACCTGCGAGAATGCCCTATTAACCGGATGAATGTAATTCAAGGCCCTGCCGGATAGAGTCATCCTGCAAAAACCATTGGTATTCGGGCTACATTCCAGATACCCAGCAACGTTGATATACAGAGTCGAATTTCGACTTCCGACAGTCGATTCCTCCCTGGTCAAAAAGATCAATCGCTTGCTTGTCTCGTTGCAGAAGCCGTCAAGATAAGGCACATCAACAGTCAAAGGGTCGCCGGATGTATACACACCGGGGCAAATTTCTTTTTTTAGCCAACCCCACATAATGTCATTCTTGCATTCTTTGGGCGGGATGAGAACAAGCTCAGAGCCATCGAACACAAAGACAAAATCAACATCTTTGAATTTTAGAGTTCCCGAATACGTGTTGTCTGTCATCTTATTTACCCCTCATAATGACCTTTCCAGTCCTTGTTCGCAACCTTGTCGCCGATCCTCTCGAGATCGACGCAGGCGAAATGCCAGTCTCCTAACAGCTTGTCCAAGCTGGGCTTAACGGGTTCCACATCACCTGCGTGAACCCGAAGTCGGAGTGGGGGAAGCTGATAGTGAGGTACTTTCCCGAGCTCGCGCCGCTGCAGGCGATTCGGAACAACTATCCGAAGACCCCGCTCACGCTCGACCGCGTTGACGTGGGAGGTCGCGGCGGCATCAGGCAAGAGAACATCATCGACTGGATGCTGTCCGGGGCATGGCCAACAACGTTTCTTATGCCGAGTTCACAATTTAGACAGGAGAACCTGTACCCGCGAGATTAATTGCGTCTCATCCATTTCCTCGGGGGCAATCATCGAACTTAAGGTGGCGCATCGGAGCCATGGAATTAAAGAACTTATCACCGAAATAGTCGAGCAGAAACTCTGGAAAAGCCGATAGCACAAACACCGAACCGTCCTCGATCCGCATCCTTTTCTCCTCGCGGAAGATCGCATCGACCGTAACCAGCTCTCGATACGTCTCAAATGAAACCTCATCGAGACCGAGCAGGCACTTGCATCTCAATACGAAGGCAGCGATTGCATCTTTCCATTGGGGAAGCTCCATGTGCTTCCCCACGTTAACGTTTCCCTCTCCCGACTTATTTTTATATTGAGCGATTTCCGAGTTGTCAACAAAACAGCCTGAATGCGCCTGGCACTGCCCTGCGCGATAATCGTACAGTGCCTCGACCATCGGGTAGCTTATATAGAGCTTTCCGCTCTCGTGCTCGTTATCGAATGCGAGGAGCATCGCCTCCACAAGGGCATCGGACTCGCATCCAGGCGCATTGTTCTGATGAGAGTCGTAGTCAAAGAAGAGAAAGACCTCATCAACAGAATCCCTCTCCACGCCCTCTAGACATTTTGCAGCAGAAGGCACCGTTTCTCTCAGTACCTCCACAACATCCAGATCGAAGTCCTCCTCTGCAAGCCGCTCGTAAAGCATGTAGATGTTCTGCGCCGCTGGCAGACAGATCACCCTCAGGTCATCTCTCCCTTTCAGAAAAAGATCCTTCATCTTCTCCGCAAAGCGCAGGTCACGCGACTCTCCTTCAACGATGAAGAGCGTGACCGGGCTAGCCATCGAAAGCACCAGCCTTAAACATCTTCTGGAGGTTATGCGCCAATCTGAGCTCCTTGGGTGTTAGCTTTTCCAGCGAGCGAATCTCCCCCTCCTTGAGAATGAAATAGACATCGGGGCGCATGAGGTCGTTCGTCAAAAGGTCCGTGTTGTGCGTCGTAATGAAAACCTGGACACCCTCAAGGTCCCGTAGCATCTCCACGATCGACCGGGACAATTCAAAGTGATAAAAGGCATCGAATTCATCGATAAAGACCAAGGAAGCCTTGCTCATCTTGATATACCAGTAGTAGTACAGAGCAAGTGACATGGTGCCTGTCGAGGCGACCGACGCAAACGGAACGGTACCGCCCTCGAACCTGCAATAAAGCTCGGGAACTCCATTCACGTCCACGGATACGAGGTTCAGGGAGATTCCCTGCTGGCGCAAGAATTCTTGGAAGTCCTCCATCTTTCCTTCGCGAATAATGCCCTGGGTAAAGATATCCGAGCCAACCGAAAGCCCCTGATATCCACGCTCATCGAGCGAGTAGAACATGAGCATGTTGTCGACAAAGGAGGTGAAGGCTCTAAACGCCCTGGCAGACGGCTCATCTCGCAGTATTGCATTGCTCTTGACATATTTGACACGCGACAGCCTGTCGGACTCAGTGGGGAGATCGGTAGAAAGCGAGAGGGACTCGGCGCCCGGCAGGTCAACATGGCCCGTTTGAGCGTCGAACCTGTAGCTCAAGACCTCCACGCCAGCAATGTACAGACTCTCGTATACAAGCGTCTGTGGGTCGGTTTTCCCGTAGCGGTATACGACCTCGATATTGTCGAAGACAAAATCGTATTGAAACTCTGTAATTGAACTCTTTGAATTAAGGCACCGGTATGGCGAGTATTTTTTGAGCAGCTTTTCCTTGTCGGTCAGATGCAGAACAATGTCGAATATCGCGAGGGCGAAATTGGACTTTCCACTGCCATTCGCACCATATATGATGCCCTTTGCCTTAATGCCATCCTGAATTACCTGTTGATTGAATGAATAGTTGGCGGGATCGGATAGATCAAATGTAATTCGCTTATTGAAGCACTTGAAATTTGAAACCGAAAACTTCTTGAGCATGGCACGGCTCCTCTGCTTTCTGAGTCTATTTGAAACACAGGATAAAGTAGCTTAGCAAATTGGTCAATTTGCCCGTATTTTTAATACGGATATTCCGAAGAAAAACTACGGAAGTACGCGATATACGCCGGGCCTGTCCAACCGATCATAGTCTTCGCAGGGCAAGACTTCTTCGCGCGCGAGGGAGAATGTGATCTCGATCGTTAGGCGCACGCTGATAAAACTAGGCGGTACCGTCTCAGCGACCCCGCCTTACAAATCCGAAGGTTTTTCATCTAAATCTATTATGAACCATCTATTATGGACTATCGGAACCATTTATCAAACAACATCATCAGAAACGTGAAGGGCGAATTCGGAAGCTGATTCTCCCTTTCACCGGCTGGCAAAACGATTTACACCTAATTGTGGACATTGCCCACGCGATTTCTCTTTGCTCCCGCATCGATCTCGCTAAACTAATAGGTGCTGCTACCAGGGCATTTTCTGGTGCACATCCTATTGGCTCCTGCGAAGATCGGAGCGGGTATGTTTGCCGCCGAGTCCCACACCAGCCGTCATCACATCGCGATCGCTGCCATGGCCTGCCTATGCGTCTTGCTGGGCGGGCCTTCCTATGCCGCGGGCGCGGAGAGCCTGTTCATCGCGGGCGCGACGTACTGCGAGCCGGGCGTTTCGGGCCCCGGTTGGGCCTGGACCGATGCCGGCCATCTGGAGCTCGACGGCTACGCGGGCGACGCCATCGGCGCCGACGGCGACCTGGTCGTGACGCTTGTGGGGCAGAACTCGGTGGTCGAGTCGCAGGCGCCCGATGCGGACATCTCGCAGTGCGGCATGGAGGTGTGGGGCGACCTGACGCTTAGCGGCACCGGGTCCCTGGCGGCATCGGGCTCGCAGTGCGCGATCCACGTCTCGCGAGCGCTCGTTGTGGACGGCTGCACCGTCGATGCCCGGGCGGACGGGGCGAACGTCACGGGCGAGGCCATGGCCGGCGTGATCGCCGGCGACATAGCCGTGCGCGGCGGCGGGCGCGTCGTTGTCGCGGGCGCCGGGTCCGGAGCGGGCGTGCGCGCCTACGGCGTGTATCTGCAGGACGCGGGCCTTGGCGATGGTGCGGCCGGCTGTCGTCTTTCCGTCGACGCATCGTGGCTTGATGCGACAGGTGCCGATGGCGGTGTTGCGTGCACGAGCGGGTCGCTTGTGTCTGCGCGGTTTGTGGCGCCTGCTGGCGGGTCCTTTGGTGCTGGTAGCGTGGTGGATGCCTCCGGTGCGGTGGCACCGCATGTGGTGGTTGAGCCCGATGTCGCCATGCCTCCGGCGGGGGAGACCGGTGGAGACGACGTGCCTGGCGATAGCGCGGGCAAGTCTCCCGCCGATGCTAACCCCGCTGCCGGAGAGCCCACCACAGGAACCACGGCAAATCCCACGCTGAAACCCGCGGCCGCGACAACCAAGACAACAACGACAGTAACCAAGACCTCGGGCGCCAAAGTCTCCAAGCCCAAGACTGCCACCGCGACCACTGCGGCACTCCCCAAGACCGGCGACACCAACTGGATCGCCGCGTCCTTTGCGTTTTCCCTGCTTGGAACAACGCTCCTAGCCGCCGCATATCGCTGCTGAGGCGGCGCGACGCACCTGGCTGCAATACAAGAACTCTACTGAAGCTATGAGGGCAACGCTTCCGGATAGGGAGCGTTGCTATTTTCGTGCATGCAACATCTAACGTGCTAGCCATATGCGTTTTCGCGCTGGGAATGGAGCCAAGTGCCTTTCTTTAAAATATGATCACCCCAATACCTTTCCTCCGGACCGGCGCTAACTTGCACTATTTGGTGCTGTGAGATTCTGAGACTAATGGGCGGCATTCACACTTGCTTGGGGACCATTGGGGGAGCCGTCGGATGAAGTCGTCATCAAGGGCGGAAGCCGCCGTCATCGAGGTTATCAGCAATGAGGTTAGAAGCCGATTAGTATCTAACCCACATCGAGGGATGGGATTAACATAGGGATGAAGGAATTTTGCTTGAGAGGTTCATATAACCGGCCCTCGACCAAGACGGGCAATGGGCCATCTGATATCAACGTTGGGCGATATGCAATTCGCCTGGACAGCATAGGAGGTGCAATTGGAACGCATAGTCACGAAGCCAACCAGAATCGATCTGCATATCCATTCTGCTGCAAGCATCACCACAAAGGACAAAGGCAAGAAGGAACTTGCCGGCTGCGATAAAGGCCATGTTGATGCGCTGCTTCGCGGTTTGAAGGCGCATGACATCAACATGTGCGCAATCACCGACCACGACTGCTTTGACAAGGACCTCTACTTCGCCTTGAAAGAGAGGGAGGGGGATGGTTGCCTGAACAAAGTGCTTCCTGGTATTGAGTTCAGCGTGTCCATTCGCGCCGGTGGCAAGAAGCCGACCGTCGTCCATATCGTTGCCATCTTCGATGACCGGCACCCCGATCTGATCGACGGAATCGCCGAAGTCGTCTGTGATGAGAAAGGGAAACCGCGCTACGACGATCTCAATATTGGCGCTTTCACCGAAGACGGTTTCACCAAGGTCCTGAGGGGCATCGGCCTCAACGCTGTCCTCATCGGGCACGAGAAATCGGCCGGCCAAGAAGCAAAGCGGGACGTGAGCAGCCTAGGCGCGGATTGCGCCAGCAAAGTGATTTTAACCGAGTTTGTCGACGCGGTCGAAATACGCAACAAGCGGCGAGAGCTCGACATCAAGAGGCTCATCGAAACCTATCCCAAAGATGCCGTTCCGTTTGTTGTCGGGAGCGATTGCCATGATTGGGCGACCTATCCAGGGAGAGAAGGCGGTGAGATTTCGTTCTCCAGCCTAAAATGCCTGCCGACCTTCGAAGGCTTGCTCATGGCGGTCACTGATCCTTCAAGAATAAAGGTCGGCGACTGCTCGTTCTTCAGCGCCAGCTCCTCGAAGCTCGACTCGCTTGAACTCTCAATTGACGGCAAGCGCTTTGACATACCGCTTTCGCCCGGAATCAACGCGATTATCGGCGACAACTCCATTGGCAAGTCAATGATGATTCACCGCATAACGGGTTGCCGGCATGTGGGCGATTCCAAGTTGGTCGACGGATACGAAGCCTATTGCGCGAAGGAGGGCATAAACGTCGATACTCTTCTCCCAGATGCGGCTGAGTTCAAGTTTGACGACCAAGACAGTGTTCGTAAAACCCTCGAAGAGCTGCATTCGGGGCAGGGGCAAGACGATTATTTCGGTAAGTATTTTCAATCCCACGTTGATGTCAGCTCAATCAAAGAGTCGCTCAAGCGCTTCTTTGACGAGTGCGTTGTCGCCCTCGAGTCAAAAGCGCGCTTCAACGATGCACGCCGTCGACTTGATAAGCAAGAGATGGTTTTGCGCGACCTGCCAAAGTCCGAGAAGCTTACCATCTCCCGATTTACGAAGACGATCTCTTTTAAGGACATCGATGACCTCTGCTCTAAGTTGCTCTCCTGCAGGAGCGACCTTGTCACCGCCAGAGCAGATTACTCGAAACTTTTCACAGAGATGGGGCTTGAGGCTGCCGAGGCCCATTCCGATGCAATGGAGGCGATGGATAGGCTTCTCAAGCTTGTCGAGAAACATAGGCTAGTCTACGAACGCGACGACGTGAAGACCCGAGCAGTCAAGAGCACTGCGAGCGAGGAGCGCAGAGTTCTTTCGAAGAGGAAGACTGACGAGCAGAAAACTATCGATGATTATTCGGCGACTCTTGACGATGTCTCTGGAAAAATTGCCGACGCAGTGTTGCTTGCCGCAAAGCGACGCGACAGGAAGCTCGAGTATGCCGTTCCTGTTGACATTAGGGTTCCCAATCCTATGGGGAAATTCATATTTGTCTCCGAGCTCACTTCCGGTAAGACCGACGTAGACTACTGCAAAGCGGTGTTCGAAGAGGTGTTCAACAAGCCTAAGCTTTCACTGTTGTTGAATGGCATTGAGTCCGAGACTGAGCTGACTACCGAAGAAATAGCTGCAGCGGTAACAGGTGAAAAACCTTCCGTGGCTATGTGCTACGAGCAGATTGGCAACAAGCTTCATTCGGTGGTTGACCGTGTAACCGAAAGAAGGAAAATCACCAACAAGTCCATAGGCATCGACGCCGAACCGTCGCCTGGCCTGTACGGGACCCTTTACTTCGATCTTTTGGCGGAGGAGGACACTAAATCAGGGGTCTACATTATCGACCAGCCGGAGGATCAAATCTCGCAAGTAGCGATTAAGGAACACGTTCTCGACGCCTTTAAGAGGATGAGCGCCAACCGGCAGGTACTGATGATCACGCACAACCCGCTCTTTGTCGTAAACCTGGACGTCGATAACGTTATCGTTCTCGCGCGCAACGAAAATGGAACAATTGACGTGAAGAGTGGGGCTTTGGAATACGACGAATGCGACGACTACAAGGTGCTCGACCTTGTGGCAAAGACCGTTGAAGGAGGCGCTGACGTTGTCAGGAAACGACTCAAACGCTATGGCTCAGAAGGCATATAAGGTCGGGCTGAAGGATGGGAAGATCGCGATCGAGGGTGTTGACGGCTTTTCCATTGATGTCGAAGACCCGAAGCTGAACGTAGGGAAGTTGTACTCGGCCCTTTTCGCTGGAATCGACGAACCTACGACGATTTTTCTCGAGCCCACGACTGAACTTAAACAGGATCGCAAAGCCTTCTCTTTCTTTGAAAGCTTGAAGAAGATTGTGGACGGCGCTTGCGAAAAGATGAATCCGGGTCTGGCTGATATCGCCAAGAAGGCTGAAGGGCTCGACGCCGACGACGAGGCAAAGCGGAGTTGATGACCTGCTGCTTGTTCGCGAAAGCCAAGGGCAATAGGGGCTTGTATGGATACTTCTGTTTGCGATAAGCGCGATTGGGCGTGAATACAAGTGAATTGTCTAGGGGAATCTGGATTTCTAGATATGTACGGTCAAGATTGAGGGCCTAATTAAGGCCAAATTTTATCCTTCATATTTCGAAATCCCAATCATTTCCTCCGTTGCTTGGGTATACTTACATCAGAAATTGGTCGTAGGGCGCGACCAACGGAATCAAAAGAAAGCCCACTGAGAAGATTTTGGTCGTAGGGCGCGACCAACGGAATCAAAAGAAAGCCCACTGAGAAGATGCCTTCAATCTCTTTGGGTTGGAGGCATTTTCTTTTTCGGAGGGTCTGCATGAATTCTAAAATCGTCTTTTTGACAAACTCGTTTTACCAAGATCATCCAAACCCGCCGTTCAAAGAGATGGAACAAAAGCAAAATCGTCCTTACATTGTCTTTTTGGTCGAAATCGAGGGTCATACGTGGGCCATACCTTTTCGCTCGCATATTCGCCATAGGCACGCATTCTTTACCGATGCCAAAAATAAATGCGGAATTGATTATTCGAAAGCCGTTGTTGTAGACAAGCCAGAATATATAGATCAACAGGTGCGTCCACACTTGCGCCAGAACGAATATGAAGCTCTTCGCGGAAATGAATTCGCAGTTCAAAAGGGATTTGAAAAATATATCAAGCTTTACAAGCGGGCTGTTCGATCGGGACATCCGCGCTATCAATCGCTTATCAAGTATTCTACGTTGCAGAATTATGATTTGTAGCCAAGTTGGAGCATAGTGGATTCAGGCTCCGCCGTATGCTTAAATCATATTCACACGATAATTTGAGGAAGGGACGCTATGTGAAGGCCACAAAGCGTCCCTTCTTTCCCCGCTTGGCAGCCGGGGCCAGGCTCTCAGTGCGTCGAGCCTCGGCTGGGTCTGGACCGAAGCCGACCACCTGGAGCTTAACGGCTACGTCGCCCAAGACAAACATAACGATCAAGACTACGGTGACCAAGACTACGCTGCCCGCGTCCTCCAAGCAAAGAGCCGCCACTGCGACCGTAGCGACGATCCCCAAGCCCGCAGACAACAACTGGATGGCCGCTTCCTTAATGCTTTTCCTTCTTGGAACAGCGCTCCTGGCTGCCGTATAACGCTGCTAATTCCCCGTTTAGTGAGACCAGGGGAGAAGTGAATGCAGCCATTGCAGAAGTCTTTAGCCTTCTACTAAATCAAATTCTTAGAGATTGGTGCCGTATCAGCTATCGCTGCGACGGCACTATTATGTTCAGCTCGACTGCCTCTCGATCTATTACCGATGTTGAGCCTTATACCCCATCTGCCAGAGCGATAAGATAATTGCAATTCAAATACTGCCGTTTATAAAGCTCCATTTGGATCCAATTGCCTATATCACTGGAGTCATACTATGAGGAACTACTATCAAATCAAAACCGTCGCATCGGCCCTTCCAAGGAGGCTCATCCCGATCGGAAAAGTCATCAGCGCTACTGGTCTTGTATTGGTAATTGTCAGTCTCATTTCCGCTCTGTCATCGAGTGCCAACATATATGGTTCGCTTTCTTTTCTTGCTCTTTGGCTTGTTCTTTTTTGTGGACGGGCTCCTTCTTGTTATCACAGCATCGAAGCAACAAGAAAAACTACTGGGGCTACGCCAATCGCTCCTAGAAGATGATCCTCAAATCGTCGCAAGCGCCGAAGAGTTTATGGCTCAGCGAAAGTCCCTGACACAGCAAGGCGAAATTACTGGCATCTTCATTGTCCATAATGCAACCAAAGATCTGTACTACGTAGGCCAAAGCGCAAAAGCGATTGACCGGGCGGCCATACAGTTTCTCGGTAGGGGCAATTGCGATGTGTATGCCGACTACAAGTACGGCGACTCATTCAGCGTGCGCATTATCCCGCTGTCAGAAAGCGGCTACGAAAGTCTCAATGAGCTCAAACGCACAGCGATACAAGCGCTCGAGGCTGCTGGCGAGGAGCTATATTGAGGACGAATGTTAGGATAAATGAAATGGCAAGTTCAAATAACACAAGCAACAACGAGAAATTAACGCCGTCCGTCGAAGAAACGCTTCTTAACGAATCCGGCTCGATTGCCAGGGTCAAATCGTTCTCATGGATTTGGTTTATCAATAAGGAACGAATCCACGACATAGATCCCGTCCAATGCGGCAAATGGATGTTCGTCTTCTCTCCATTCAAAACAGCCCTCATGGACGACATTGTCGGAACCGCAGTTCTTGATGGCGTCGTCGTAGAAGCCAAATACTCGAATCCCGAAACGCTCATCGCGGCAGGATCGAAACAAGGTGTCTGTTGCTTTTACCTAAACGGCAACGATAGAGAAAGCCATAAGAGGGTACTGAGCTACATGCTGGAAAACGGGCTGATCAGGAAGACAAAGACCGGAAAGCTTTATAACATTTCGTTCAAGTTCGACTCTGAGACCTATGCAGGAAAGTATAAGGGGAGCGGCTTCTCCGGAAAGATAAAGCTCGCGGATTTCGTAGACCTGGAATCGGGAGAGTTTATTTAGGACAGCGGGCGGAATGATGAACTAGGCGCCATGAGAACTCGGTATCCTCGGCATTGGCGCTCTCAAATACCTTACACTGTAGCATCGAAGACCTCGTCTGGCAACCTTGCGTACGCTCTTGCCAAAATAGCGATTCTGATAGCACAAATATATTTTTAGAATCACTCTTGGTTTCAAAAATAAAAAAGGTCAAAGGCTCTAAACCTCTGACCTGATCTTTAGATGGTGGGCGATACAAGATTCGAACTTGTGACCCCATCCGTGTGAAGGATATGCTCTACCCCTGAGCCAATCGCCCGTCGCCTTTCGGCAAAAGAGATACTAACATAGCCGCGCCCGGTTTTCCAAGAACTTTTTGCCTTCGATTTTAAATTCGTGACCATTCGCAACGACTCGTTGGCTACATCCAACTTTTAACGCATATCCACCCTGCAGACGTCATCGAACGTTTTCCCCAAAATGATTACGTTCATTCGTTGAATTATTCACTCTATTAGCGAGCAATTATGGAGACAGGGACCCTCAAGCTCTGAGCAAACACCTGCGGTTTTGCTGCACACTTCATCTATTTAGCAAAACCCGTCAAGCTTTTGGTCAGTATTTGGTCAGCTCCCGGTACTTACCCGCATGAAGTGCACCTAGATAATCGGACTCGCAAGCCGCATGGCTCACGCCCGATACTAGGGAGGCCCATATGGACGAGATCATCTGCGCAAACACCGCATTCCGCTACTGGCGCTGCCCACCGCAGGTGCGCGACCTCTACCCGCGCCTGCCCAACTCCGATGACGGCTGGCGTGCCCTGTCCCGATCACCCTTCGTAACCGACGTCCTCAAGACCCCGATTACCGCAGTTGCTTCACCAGGCTGTTGTAATCACCACTCGGGATTGCGCTCCACTATTCGCTGGGAAGGGGCATCGGATGCCGGCACAACAATCGACACTCATTTAGGCTTTAGCGTCACCAATCCGCTTAACACGTTATTTACTATGACACGCTTTGTGTCCCCAATAGATCTCGTACTAGCTATGTACGAACTTTGCGGTTGTTTTTCTGTTTTCGAGCCGACTCCCGCCGCCGAAATGCAATTAAAAATGGCGGCAAAAGAGATTCACCAGAGCAGTACGCAAGATCTATTCGAACTTGATGAAGGCGAAGACCAGGCACCTTGGAAACGGGTTTATGCCCATGTAACCGTAAAGGCCTCGGAAAACGAAGGACAAACGGACCGGCATGAGGATAGTAGAAAGGTTACGAAGCTTAAAGGAACTTCTCTCTGGATGAGAAAGCCACTCATCGAATTAAGCGACTTGCATCAATTCGCCGACAAGGTCAAAAGTCAAATGTGGGGAAAGCAGTTCTATGATGCCGCTCAGCAGGTTATCGGCATTGCCGCGTCTCCGCTCGAGGTTGCAGGAATCTTGCTTCTAAACCGTCCGCGGCGTCTTGGCGGCGCGGGCTTCACGAACGTTTATGCCAACGACTTGACCCCACTTTCCATATCGGCGCAAAGCATTGCAGGTCAAAAGGTCTGCTACGGCGATATCGTGATCGTAAATCCGATTCTTATGAAAGGTGCAATTATCGAAATCCAAGGTGAAGTCATTCATGGCTCGGGTGCAATACTTGACCACGATGCGGAGCGCATGACTGCGTTGCAGAGCATGGGATTCGATGTATTCTTGGTGACTCACGATATGCTCAACGATTCAAAGCAGCTAGACACCATAGCCAGAAGCGTCTGCGACCGTTTAGGGATTCGCTATAAAGCCAAAACTGAAGCAATGAAGTCCGCCGAGACGCGACTGCGAGCAAATGTTTTGTGCAACTGGTTAGAAATCGGAAATTAGCTGCGACAAGGCATTTGAACAAGCATATTTGCCTGTTAGTGAATTAGTGCCATTTCAAAACCATGCCGGATTACGGGGCTCAACCCAGACCGGCCGTCCATGACCTGCATTTAACGAAATGCACAAGCCTTCTACCTGCTGTTTTGTTTCCACTAATTCCGGCATGCTCGGTGGTCCCCGGTCTAGCCCCGTAATCCGGCATGGTTTTGAAATGGCCGAGTGGGCGAAAGCGCGATCGGCACCAATAATGGGACCGTCGCCGGTGGAGTAGCAGCCCGGCGCATGGCGGACCGCACTCCGAGAGCGAAAAGCGGCGGACGGCGGAACTCGAGATGTCCCGGGGGGGCGCTGGAAAGGAGGGCGGCGCTGCCGCCGCCCTCCCGCGGGGCGCGCCCCGCGGGCTCAGCCGGGCATCGAGGGGCCCCGACGCCCCGGGCGCGCGCCCGCATCGGCCCCGCGGGCGCGGGACTCCGCCCCCCCCGGAAAGTTTTTCCGAAATTGTCCTTGCATCGGCGGGGGAGTTCCCGTATAGTACTTCTTCGCACGGGGGCGTAGCTCAGCTGGGAGAGCGCTTGACTGGCAGTCAAGAGGTCAGGGGTTCGATCCCCCTCGTCTCCACCCGAGCATTGAATGAGGCTCCAACGCAAGTTGGGGCCTTTTTTCATATCAATCGTCCTGCAATTTATCTTTGTTTAGCGGCGGTTGAAGTAAACCCATCCCAGATTGCAACTATGAATGAAATTAATGCCCTACGCCTTTGCAAGCCAAAATAAGGCGTCAACGCAATGTAAAGAGGCCAGGCGTGTTGCCCGGCCTCAAAATACTCTGGTGGGCCCTCCGGGATTCGAACCCAGAACCCAGGGATTATGAGTCCCCTGCGCTAACCGTTGCGCCAAGAGCCCTTATGTACTGTGATTATAATTTCAGCAATGGAAATTCATTTCCCATAGGGTTAAATCACGATTTGAAATACTACCATGCGCAAGCAAGTCGCACAACGCACGATCAAGCCATGTTTTCAACACTCGGTATTCCCTGATAATCAAGATTCATCAGAAAAAATAGCAATAGAGGGGATAGTTCAAGCCATTATCCCAAGACTGCAAATAGATTTAACCATCAGCGAACCGGTGCCATTTCAAAACCATGCCGGATTACGGGGCTCAACCCAGACCGGCCGTCCATGACCTGCATTTAACGAAATGCACAAGCCTTCTACCTGCTGTTTTGTTTCCACTAATTCCGGCATGCTCGGTGGTCCCCGGTCTAGCCCCGTAATCCGGCATGGTTTTGAAATGGCCGAGTGGGCGAAAGCGCGATCGGCACCAATAATGGGACCGTCGCCGGTGGAGTAGCAGCCCGGCGCATGGCGGACCGCACTCCGAGAGCGAAAAGCGGCGGACGGCGGAACTCGAGATGTCCCGAGGGCGCTGGAAAGGAGAGCGGCGGCAGCACCGCCCGCCCGCGGGGCGCGCCCCGCGGGCTTAGTCGGGCATCGGGGCCCCGACGCCCCGGGCGCGCGCCCGCATCGGCCCCGTGGGCGCGGGACTCCGCCGTCGCGGCCCCGCGGGACTCCGGCGCCCGCGCCCCCGGAAAGTTTTTCCAAAATTGTCCTTGCATCGGCGGGGGAGTTCCCGTATAGTACTTCTTCGCACGGGGGCGTAGCTCAGCTGGGAGAGCGCTTGACTGGCAGTCAAGAGGTCAGGGGTTCGATCCCCCTCGTCTCCACCCGAGCATTGAATGAGGCTCCAACGCAAGTTGGGGCCTTTTTTCATATAGGCACACAAGGTCAAAGGCGGCACCATGATCCTCCTGGTCGACAAGATCGAAAAAAGCTTCGGCGCACGCGTCCTCTTTAGCGGCGCGTCCTTCCAGATCAACCCCGGCGAGCGCTTCGCGCTCGTGGGACCCAACGGCGCCGGCAAAACCACCATGCTCAAAATCATCATGGGCATCGACAGTCCTGACGCCGGCCAGGTCCAGTACGCCAAGGACTGCCAGGTGGGCTACCTAGAGCAGGAAACCAACCTAGAGCAAAAGAACACCACCATCCTTGCCGAGGTCATGGCGGCCGCCAAGGAAATCCGCCGCATGGGAGAGCGCGCCAACGAGCTGCAGGCTCAGATCACCGAGCTCTCCGAGCAGGGCAAGGACGTCGATGCGCTCCTCAACGAGTACGGCCAGGTCCAGGACCGCTTTGAGCATCTGGGCGGCTACGAGCTCGAGAGCAACGCCCGCAAGATCCTGTCCGGCCTGGGCTTTAAGGTCACCGACTTTGAGCGCCCTTGCTCCGAGTTCTCGGGCGGCTGGCAGATGCGTATCGCGCTCGCCAAGCTCTTCCTGCGCCACCCCGACCTGCTGCTGCTGGACGAGCCCACCAACCACTTGGACCTCGAAAGCGTCCAGTGGCTGCGCGGCTTTATCGCCAACTACGACGGCGCCGTCCTCATCGTCAGCCACGACCGCGCCTTCATGGACGCCTGCGTCAACCACGTCGCCGCGCTCGAAAACCGTCGCGTGACCACCTACACCGGCAACTACAGCAGCTACCTCAAGCAGCGCGAGGACAACCTGGAGCAGATGCGCGCCAAGCGTGCCGCTCAAGAGCGCGACATCGCCCACATGCAGGTCTTCGTTGAGAAGTTCCGCTACAAGCCCACCAAGGCAGCCCAGGCCCAGGAGCGCATCCGCAAGATCGAGCAGATCAAAAAGGAGCTCGTCATTCTGCCCGAAGGCCACAAGCACATCGACTTTAAGTTTCCCGACCCACCGCGCTCCGGCGATATGGTCGTGGGCCTCGAGGGTGTGTCCAAGTCCTACGGCGACAAGCACATCTACAGTGACATCGACCTCAAGCTCTACCGCGGCGAGCATGTGGCGCTCGTCGGCCCCAACGGCGCCGGCAAGTCCACCCTCATGAAGATCCTCGCCGGCCTGGAGCCACCCACTACCGGCACCCGCGACCTGGGCACCAACGTGGGCGTGGCCTACTACGCTCAGCACGCACTCGAGGGCATGACCGAGTCAAACACCGTCCTGCAAGAGATCGACACCGTCACGCCCAAGTGGACCGTGCCGCAGCAGCGCAGCCTGCTGGGCGCCTTCCTGTTTAGCGACAACGATTCCATCGAAAAGCAGGTTCGCGTCCTTTCCGGCGGCGAAAAGGCGCGTCTGGCCCTGGCAAAGATGCTCGTGGCCCCCGAGGCGCTCCTGTGCCTGGACGAGCCCACCAACCACTTGGACATCGACTCGGTGGACATGCTCGAAAACGCCCTGCAAAACTTCCCCGGAACCATCGTGCTGATCAGCCACGACGAGCACCTGGTGCGCGCCGTTGCCAACCGCGTGATCGACATCCGCGATGGCAAGGTAACGGTCTACGACGGCGACTACGACTACTACCTCTACAAGCGCGAGGACCTTACGGCCCGCGCCGCCGCCGAGGCGGCAGGGGAGAGTGTGCCGGCCACGGCCAAGTCCGCCAAGGTCACCGCGGCCCAGCCCGATGCGCCCGCCGCTGCTTCCAAGCCGGCCGAGGGCAAAAAGACCAAGGAGCAAAAGCGCGCCGAGGCCCAGGCCCGCGCCGCGCTCAACAAAAAGCTCAAGGGCGTGCGCAACCAGCTCAAGAAGATCGAGGCGGAGCTCGACAAAAAGCGCGCCCGCTACGACGAGCTTATGGAATTGATGGCAAGCGAAGAGCTTTATGCCGATCAAGACAAGTTCAACGCCGCACTGGGGGAATATAACGGCCTTAAGCAAGAGCTACCCAAGCTCGAGGACGAATGGCTGGAGCTTTCCACCCAGATCGAAGAGGAGACCGCGCGTGAACTCTCGTAAGGCCGCCGCCGTGGCGATGAGCATCATCGCCATCGCTTGTCGCATCTGCGGCATTTTTATGAGTGCGATGACTGTGCTGCTGTGCTTTAGCGGCCTCACCGCCAAGCTGCAGATCGTCGGCTTTGTCGTCGAGCTTTCGCGCGCGCTGCCGAGTGCCATCGCCGGCTACGGCGTTATCACCTCGCCCTTTGGCGGCGTGTTCCGCTTGGATTACGCCATCGTGGCCGTCATCCTGTTTGTGGCCGACTACCTGCTCGCGCGCGCCTCGCGCCGCGTCCGCTAGGGGAGTGCCATGTCCAACAGCTACTTCATGAATCTGCTCGCCAGCGCCGTCGCCGTCATCGTAGGTATTGTTATCCACGAGAGCGCGCACGCCGCCGCTGCCTGGGCGCTCGGCGACAAGACGGCCCGCTCCCGTGGCCGCGTCTCGCTCAATCCGCTCAACCACATCGACCCGTTTGGCACCGTCCTCCTGCCGCTGCTGATGCTCGCGGCCGGCGGCCCGGTCTTCGCCTTCGCCAAGCCCGTGCCCGTCTACCTCAACAACCTCAAGCACCCCAAGCGCGACGAGGTCCTGGTGAGCGCGGCAGGCCCCGCATCGAATATCGCGCTCGCGTGCCTGGCCGCAGCCCTCATGCACCTGGCCTACGGCAACCTCTACACCAGCATGTCCTTTGCCGTAGCGTCGCAAATCATGAACTTTGGCGCCACGTTTATCGTGGTCAACCTGTCGCTCGCGTTCTTTAACCTCATCCCGATTCCGCCGCTTGACGGATCGTCGATCATCGTGCCGTTCCTCAAAGGTAAGGCGCTCTCCAACTACTACCAGCTGCAACGATACGCCATGCCTATACTCATCATCGTGCTGTATCTGCTGCCCATGTGGACCGGCATCGATGTAATCGGCCGCTATTTCGACGTTACCGTGTATCCGCTGGCCGAGTGGCTGCTCAACTTCGCAATCGCCGGCATCTAAGGTAAACTTACAGGTCGACCGCGCAAAACGGTCGCAACATGCACCCAAACCGCGCCGCGAAGGCGCCGTCAAAGGAGGTCGAAGATGTCGTATCGCGTGTCGACGCAGGTCTACAGCGGACCGTTCGACCTGCTGCTGCAGCTGGTAACCCGCCAAAAAGTAGATATCGGCGCCATCTCCATTAGCGAGGTGGCCGAGCAATACCTGGCCGAGGCCGAGCGTATCGAGGCGCTGGACCTAGACGTGGCGAGCGACTTTTTGCTGGTCGCAGCGACCCTTTTGGACATCAAGGCTGCCTCGCTGGTGCCGCAGGAGGCCCCGCGCAAAGCCGACGACGATGACGAGTTCGACGATGACCTCGAGGAACTTAGCGCGCTCGACGGTGACGCCCTGCGTGAGGTCCTGATTCAGCGTCTGATCGCCTACAAGCAGTTTAAGGGCGCGGCGGCGGCTCTCGGGGCCCGAATGCAGGCCGAAAGCCGCATGCACCCTCGCGTGGCCGGCCCCGACCCCGAGTTTTTGGGCCTCATGCCCGACTACCTGGCCGGCATCACCCTGCGCGGCCTGGCCGTCATCTGTGCCGACCTGGACGGCAAGCGCCAGACCTTCCTGCTGGAGGCCGAGCATGTGGCGCCGCATCGCGTGCCGCTCGACCTGACCGTGGCCTCAGTCGACCGCTTTACCATGGCGCACCAAACCTGCACCTTCCGCGAGCTACTGGACGGCGATGCCACCACCGAGCAGCTCGTCGTCACCTTCCTAGCTATGCTTGAGCTCGCCAAGCGCGGCTCGCTCACGCTGAGCCAGGACGAGATCTTTGGAACCATCCGCATCAACCGCGTCGAGGGCGCCGAGGCCTATGTGCCCGGCGAGGGCCCCGAGCTCACCGAATAGGAGCCGCAACCATGTCAACCCTTTCCACGCTGGAGGCAAACAGCCTCAAAGGCGCCCTCGAGGCGCTGCTGCTGGTGTCGAGCGACCCGGTGAGTGCGCCCGCGCTGGCCGGCGCACTGGATATCGCCCCCGGCGAGTGCGCGTCACTGCTCGCCGAGCTCAAGGTTGAGTACGAGGAGGCCAACCGCGGCTTTCAGCTGCGCGAGGTCGCCGGCGGCTGGCGCCTGTTCACGCACCCCGCTTACCACGACGTGGTCGAGGCCTATGTGTTGAGCTGGGACACGCAAAAGCTGTCCCAGGCGGCGCTCGAAACCCTGGCCGTCATCGCATACCACCAGCCCGTGACGCGCGAGGTGGTCAAGGGCATCCGCGGCGTCAATTCTGACGGCGTCATCGCGTCGCTCGTGGACAAGGGCCTGGTGCGCGAGCTCGGCCGCGACCCCCAGCGCGGTCAGGCCATCATTTACGGCACGACCAACGCCTTCTTGGAAAAGTTCGGCCTGCGCTCCACCCGCGACCTGCCCGATCTGGAGCAGTTTGCCCCCGACGAGCAGTCGCGCCAGTTTATCCGCGAGCGTCTGAGCGGCCGCAGTATTCAGTCCACGCTCGAGGAACAGGCCGAGGACCTGGACGAAGAGCGTGAACTGCTCGATACCGATGTTGAAGATGTTGAGGCAGTCGAGGACTTGGAGACCCTGGTCGTCGACGAGACCTCGGAGGATATGCATGACGAGGACTAACGAAGTAGGGGAGACGCGCGCCATGGGCAACACAGCACCCGCAACCGACGCCCAGCCCGTCTATCCGCACACCATGCGCCTGCAGCGTTTTTTGGCGCGCGCGGGCGTGGCGAGCCGCCGCGGCTCGGAGGACCTGATGACCGCCGGCCGCGTGACCGTCAACGGCCAGGTCGCGACCGAACTGGGCACCAAGGTCGACGTCGACCGGGATCACATCGAGGTCGACGGCATGCCCGTCAAGCTCAACCAGGGCGCCGTGTACTTGATGCTCTACAAGCCGACCGGCTACCTCACCACCATGAGCGATCCGCAGGAGCGCCCTTGCGTGGCCGACCTGGTCCCCCGCGACCGCTTTCCGGGACTTTTCCCGGTGGGCCGCCTGGACCGCGACACCACAGGCCTTTTGCTCTTTACCACTGACGGCGACCTTTCGCAGAACCTGCTGCACCCGAGCAAGCACGTCTACAAGACCTACCAGGCACTCGTGGACGGGCAGCTGACCGACCGCGACTTGGAGCCGCTCCGTCGCGGCATCGAGCTCGACGATGGCCTATGCCAGCCGGCGATCTGCCGCGTCATCACCGCACGCGAGGCCGAGGCTGTAGCTCCCCAGGGCGTCAAGCCCGGCACCACCGCCGTGGAGGTCATCATCCGCGAGGGTCGCAAGAATCAGGTCAAGCGCATGCTGAGCAAGATTCACCACCCGGTAATCCGTCTGCATCGCCGCAACTTTGCCGGCCTGGAGCTCAAGGACGTGTCCAAGGGCTCGTGGCGCGAGCTCACCGACCGCGAGGTACAGATCCTTAAGGCCGGCGGCATCCCGCCCAAGCAGGCGAGCGCCAAGCGCAACGGCGGCAAGCCCCAAGACACGCCCGCCAGCCGCACGCGTCACCACGGCAGCCACGGCTCCGCACCCAAGCGCAACACCTACCGCGAGCGCTACACGGGCTAGGCAACCCGCCGCACCCCAACGCCCGCGAACCATACCAGCACGCCAACCATCGAAAGGAAGCATTGCATGATCGTCGCCATCGACGGCCCCGCCGGTTCCGGCAAGTCCACCATCGCCAAGGAGATCGCCCGCCAGCTGGGCTTTAACAAGCTCGACACGGGCGCCATGTATCGCGCCGTCACCTTCGCCGCGCTCGATCGCAGCATCGATCTGGATGACGAGGCGGCCATCGACGCCCTCGCCGAGCAGATCGAGATTCGCTTTACCAACGGCACCGGTGAGGATACGCGCCTGACCATCGACGGCCAGGACGCTTCGGCTGCCATTCGCACCCCGCAGGTCGACGCCAACGTGTCCAAGGTCTCGGCCTACCCGGGCGTGCGCGCCGCCATGCTCATCCACCAGCGCCGCGCCGCCGAGGACCGCGATATCGTGGCCGAGGGTCGCGACATCGGAACCGTCGTGTTCCCTAACGCGCAGGTCAAAGTCTTCCTGACCGCCGACCCGCGCGAGCGCGCCCGTCGCCGTGTGCTGCAGCGTCACCAAAACGATGCCCAGCCGCTCACGTCCGAGCAGCTCGAGGCCGAGGTCGACGAGACCCTCGACGCCCTTAAGCAGCGCGACAAGCTCGACAGCAGCCGCGAGGTCGCCCCGCTCGTGCCCGCCGAGGACGCCGTGCACGTCGACTCCACCGCTCACACCATCGACGAGGTCGTTCGTATCATCGAGGACATCATCAACCAAAGGAGGTAGCCCATGCGCCTGTTTAAGCAGACGCCCGAGGATTATTACAACGCTCCTTATGCAGAGTTCCCAGTGCTCATCCGCGGCACCGTCGTCGTAGTCATGGCCATCCTTTGGGCCTTCTCCAAGCTCATGTGGCGTTGGAAGGTCGAGGATGCCGATCTGCTGTTTGAGCGCCAGGACGGCCGCGGGAGCGTAGTCATCTGCAACCACACCTCGATGGCCGAGCTCTTGGCCGTGGAGACGGCGCTGTTCTTTGGCGGCCGCCGCATTCGCCCCATTTTTAAGTCCGAGTTTGCCAAGAGCAAGATCGTACGCTGGGCCTTTAGCCGCGTGGGCGGTATTCCCGTCGAGCGTGGTACCGCCGACATGAAGTGCCTGCGCGCCGCCCAGCATGCGCTGCAGCGCGGCGAGGACGTCCTAATCTTCCCCGAGGGCACGCGCATCCGCTCGCGCGAGATCAAGCCCGAGGTCCACGGCGGCTTTGCGCTCATCGCCCAGATGGGCAAGGCACCTGTGAACCCGCTCGCCATCTGCGGCTGGTCCGACATCACGCCCGCGGGCAAAAAGATCATGCGTCCCAAGAAATGCTGGATCCGCGCCGGCAAGGCCGTCTCGCTTTCCGACGCACCGGCCGGGCTTAAGCGCACGGAGCGCCTGGAATGGTTTGAGTCCG
Organism: uncultured Collinsella sp.; assembly: GCA_958429025.1. Lineage (GTDB taxonomy): Bacteria > Actinomycetota > Coriobacteriia > Coriobacteriales > Coriobacteriaceae > Collinsella. The sequence goes on from CAUAIH010000005.1 coordinate 21,985, forward strand.
AGGCCATGAACCGCGTCTACGCCATGCGAGACGATCTGTGCGACGAGCATCCGGGTAGGTTCTAGCCATGAGCGAGAACGTGACAAACACCTCCGCGACTGCGTCCGACCAGGACGGCGCGCCCACCATCGAGATCGCAGCCCATGCCGGAACGTGCTACGGCGTGCAGCGCGCGCTCGACATGGCGTTGGCCGCCGCGCCGCAGGCAGGGGAGTGCGCTCAGGTCCATACCTTGGGACCGCTCATCCATAACCCCATCGTGGTGCGCGAGCTTGCTGAGGCAGGCGTTGGCCTGGCCGAGACCCTGGACGACGCAGCATCGGGTACCGTGATCATCCGCGCACACGGCGTAGTGCCGCAGGTGATCGATGCTGCCCGCAAGCGCGGCCTCAACGTGGTCGATGCCACCTGCCCCTACGTGAAGAAGGTCCATGTGGCGGCCGAGCGCCTGGTGCGCGAGGGCTACCGTGTGATCGTCGTGGGCGAGCCGGGGCACCCCGAGGTCGAGGGCATTCTAGGCCACGCAGGCGACGATGCGCAGGTCGTGAGCTGTGCCGCTGACGCCAACGCCTTGTCGCTCAAGGGCAAGGTAGGCCTCGTCGTGCAGACCACCCAGACCGCGCAGAACCTCGCCGAGGTCGTGGCGGCTATCACCCCGCGCGTGCAGGAGCTGCGTGTGATCAACACCATCTGCGCCGCCACGAGTGAGCGTCAACAGGCAGCAGCCACACTTGCCAACCGCTGCGACTGCATGGTCGTCGTGGGCGGCAAGAACTCGGGCAACACCCGCCGCCTGGCTCAAATTTGCGCAGACGCCTGCGAGCACACGCATCACATCGAGGAAGCTTCCGAGCTCCAGGGCGCGTGGTTTACCGACGCTCACCACATCGGCATCACCGCCGGAGCCTCCACCCCGCAAGAACACATCGAGCGCGCCGTCGAGCGCATCAAGGAGCTTTACCGCTAACCATGGACCAGACCGTACCCGCATACGCCGCCGAGGTGGCCGATTACGGGCGCAGCCGCGACCCCGAGCCGGGTGAGGGCGCGCTCGTAAAGAACGTGCGTCCCGAATCGCCCGCATGGGATGTGGGTATCGAGCCGGGCATGCGCGTGCTCACGGTCAACGGCGAGCAGCTCACCGACATGATCGTGTGGCTCTGGGAGGCAGACGACGACACCGTCGACCTCGAGGTTTTCGACCCGCGCGACAACAGCGTCACCCCCGTCGAGCTCGACCGCTTCCCGGGAGAGGACTGGGGCCTTGAGTTCGATGGCCCCATCTTCGACGGCATGCGCACCTGTGTAAACGCCTGCGTGTTCTGTTTTATGACGATGCTGCCCAAGGGCGGCCGCTCCACGCTCTACATTCGCGACGACGACTACCGCCTGAGCTTTTTGCAGGGCAACTTTGTCACGCTCACGAACCTTACCGACGAGGACGTGCAAAACGTCATCCAACGCAACATGAGCCCCATGAACGTATCGGTCCACGCCGTGAGCCCCGATGTCCGCCGACGCATGATGGGCCGCAACGCCCAGCGCGGCATGGATGTGCTCGAGGCCATCATGGCCGCCGGCATCGAGATTCACGCGCAGATCGTGTTGTGCCCCGGCATGAACGACGGCGAGGAGCTGGAAAAGACCCTGCGCTTTTGCGAGGAGCACGAGCAAATCACAAGCCTGGGCATTGTGCCGCTCGGTTTTACCAAGCATCAGAACCGTTTTAGCTGGTCCTACAGCGACAAGCCCGAGCTAGCACGCGAGACCATTGCCATGATCCGTCCCTACCAGGATCGTGCCTACGAACGCTTTGGCCGCCACACCTTCCAGATGAGCGACGAGTTCTATCTGGACGCCGGCATCGATCCTCCCGAGGCAGACTTTTACGACGGTTACCCGCAGTACTACGACGGCATCGGCATGATCCGCTCGTATCTGGACGAGACCGACGACGTGCTGACTACCGACGCCGAGCGTCTGGCCCGCGTCCGCGAGGCCGTCGCCGCCCGCAACCAGCGGCTTCTATGTCTCTCAGGCGCCAGCGCACGCGACACCGTGGCGCGCTTTGTGGAGTCGCCGTATGGTCTCGCCGGCACCGTCACAGCCATCAAGAACCGCTACTTTGGCGGCAATGTGGACGTGACCGGCCTCATCGTCGCGTGTGACATCTTGGAGCAGCTGCCCCAAGACCTGTCGGGGGTTATGCTCTTTGTGCCTAAGCTCATGTTCAACGCTGACGGCATGACGCTTGACGAGTATCATCGTGACGATTTACTCGCAAGCCTTACCAGTCGCGGCGCCGAGGTTCATGTGGTGTCGACCATGCCGCATGAGCTGCTCGATACCCTGGAACACATCCTTGGCATTGTGCCCGCAGACTCTAACACTTCCACTGACCCTACCCATTAAAGGAGAGCAGATGAAACCTATCGTCGCCGTCGTCGGACGCCCCAACGTGGGCAAGTCCACGCTCGTTAACCGCCTGGCCCAGACCTCGGACGCCATCGTCCACGAGTCCCGCGGCGTCACGCGCGACCGCTCGTATCACACGGCCGATTGGAACGGCCGCGAGTTCACCATCGTCGACACGGGCGGTATCGAGCCGCTCAAGAGCGATGACGTCTTCGCCACGTCCATTCGCGACCAGGCCCTCGCCGCCGCCGAGGAAGCCGCCGTCATCCTGTTTGTGGTCGACGGCCGCACCGGCGTTACCGAGGAGGACGAGTCGGTCGCTCGCATGCTCAAGCGCTGCGACAAGCCGGTCTTTCTGCTGGTGAACAAGCTCGACAACCCCGATCGCGAGAACGACAGCATCTGGGAGTTCTATTCGCTCGGCATCGGCGAGCCCACGCCGCTCTCGGCCCTGCACGGCCACGGCACGGGCGACCTGCTCGACGACATCGTGGCCCTGCTTCCCGAGGAAGAGGACGAAGTCGCCGACGAGTTCCCCGACGCGCTGAACGTCGCCATCATCGGCCGCCCCAACGCCGGTAAGTCTTCGCTGTTCAACCGCATCCTGGGCGCCGACCGCTCCATCGTGTCCAACATTGCCGGCACCACGCGCGACGCCATCGACACGGTCGTCGAGCGCAACGGCAAGCACTACCGCATGGTCGACACTGCGGGTATCCGTAAGAAGAGCACCGTGTACGAGAACATCGAGTACTACTCCATGGTCCGCGGCCTGCGCGCTATCGACCGTGCCGACGTGGCGCTGCTCGTCGTCGACGCCTCCGTGGGCGTTACCGAGCAGGACCAGAAGGTCATGGGTTTGGCCATCGAGCGCGGCTGCGCCATCGTTGTGCTGCTCAACAAGTGGGATCTGCTCGACGACGACCGTAAGCGCGAGGCCTGCATGGAGACCATCGACCGCCGTCTGGGCGTTATGGCTCCCTGGGCCCAGTACCTACGCATCTCGGCCCTGACCGGCCGCAGCGTCGAGAAGATCTGGGCAATGGTAGACGCCGCCGAAAAGACGCGCTCGCAAAAGATCAGCACCTCGCGCCTCAACACGTTCCTCACCGACCTGCGCGAGTTCGGTCATACCGTGGTGGACGGCAAGCGCCGCCTGCGTATGCACTACGTGACCCAGACAGGCGTCAACCCGCCGACGTTCACGTTCTTCGTCAACCACAGCGATCTGGTCAACGACACCTACCAGCGCTACGTGGAGAACCGCATGCGCTCGACCTTCGACTTTGCTGGCACACCCATTCGACTCTTCTTTAGGAAGAAGGAGCAAAAGGATGCATAATCCGATTCTGCTGACCGCCATCTGCGCCGTGGTCTCGTTCTTTATCGGGGCGATTCCGTTTGGCCTGATCCTGGGCCGCGTGTTCAACCACACGGACATTCGTAAGGCGGGCTCCGGCAACATCGGCACCACCAACGCCCTGCGCGTAGCCGGCCCCAAGGTGGCCGCGCTCACGCTGCTGCTCGACTGCCTTAAGGGCGCCATCTGCGTCCTTATCGCGCGTCCGCTCATCGCGAGCGTGGGCTATGGCTTCCCCGTGAGCATTATGGCCCCCGGTGCCGCCGGCGACTGGATGCTCGGCGTCATCTGCCTGGCAGCCGTGTGGGGCCATATCTTCTCGCCCTACCTCAACTTCCATGGCGGCAAGGGCATCGCAGTTGGTCTGGGCGTCATCCTCGCCTGGTACTGGCCTATTGGCCTGTCGCTGCTGGGCATGTTTATCGTGGCCGTCGCCATCACCAAGTTTGTGTCGGTGGGCTCGCTTGCCGCGGCCATCGGTCTTCCCATCGCTGCCTGCGCGGTCTTTCCGTACAGCAGCCTCGGACTTAAGTTTTGCATGGCGCTGATCGGCATTACTGTGGTGTGGGCCCATCGTGCGAACATCAAAAAGCTCATGACGGGTAAGGAGTCCAAGCTCTCGTTTACCAAGCGCATCACCGAGCCCGACGATAAGTAGGAGAGAGTCATGAATGTTGCGCTGATTGGCTCCGGCTCCTGGGGAACCGCCGTCGCGGGCCTTGCCGCCGCGCGAGCCGAGCGCGTGACCATGTGGGCCCATAGCGAGGAGACGGCCGCCGGCATCAATGACGAGCATCACAACCCCCGCTACCTTGTGGGCTACGAGCTGCCCGGCAACGTCATCGCCACGACGGAGCTGGTGCAGGCGCTCGACGACGCCGAGGCCATCATCTTTGCCGTTCCTTCGAAGCACCTTCGCAGCGTATGCCACCAGGCCGCGCCCTTTATCGCCGCCGATACCCCGGTGCTTTGCCTCACCAAGGGCATTGAGCCCGAGTCCGGCCTGCTCATGAGCGAGGTCATCGCCAGCGAGATCGGCAACGAATCGCGCGTGGCAGCGCTCTCGGGCCCCAACCATGCTGAGGAAATCTGCCGCGGAGGTCTTTCTGCCGCCGTCATCGCCAGCGAAGATACGCAGGTAGGGGAGACCTTTAAGGACTTGCTCCTGTCCACGGTCTTCCGCATCTATCTGTCGCAAGACATGACCGGTGTCGAGGTCTGCGGCGCCATGAAAAATGTCATCGCCATCGTGTGCGGCATCTCCGCCGGCACCGGTGCCGGCGACAACACGCTCGCCCTTATCATGACGCGCGGCCTGGCCGAGATTAGCCGTCTGGTGCATGCCCGCGGCGGTCAAGCTATGACCTGCATGGGACTTGCCGGCATGGGTGACCTCATTGCCACCTGCACCTCCGAGCATTCGCGCAACCGCACCTTTGGCTACGAGTTTGCCCACGGCGTTTCGCTCGACGAGTACCAGACGCGCACGCATATGGTTGTCGAGGGCGCCGTCGCCGCCCGCAGCGTGAGCGAACTCGCCCGTTCGCTGGGCGTAGACATTCCGCTCACCTTTGCCGTGGAGCAAACGCTCTACAACGGTGTTACTTTGGATAGGGCGCTCGAGATTCTCACCGACCGCGTCCCTTCTCAAGAGTTCTACGGACTCACCGACTAGCGCAGAAAGGCTACTACCATGAGTTCCATTAAAATCGCTCCGTCCATCCTTTCGGCCGATATGGCCAACCTCAAGGGCGAACTCGACAAGATCGCCGGTGCCGACCTTGTGCACTTCGACGTCATGGACGGCCACTTTACCGGCAACCTCACCTTTGGCGTTGACATCCTTAAGGCCGTCAAGCGCTCCACCGATGTGCCGGTCGACGCGCACCTGATGGTGTCGAACCCCGACGAGACGGTCGATTGGTACGCCGACGCCGGAGCCGACATGATCACCGTGCACTACGAGGCTTCCACGCACCTGCACCGCACGCTCACCCATCTGCAGCAGCGCGGCGTCAAGGCCGGCGTGGTGCTCAACCCCGCCACCCCCGTGTGCGTACTCGAGAGCATCATTGACGTCGTCGACATGGTGCTGCTCATGAGCGTGAACCCTGGCTTTGGCGGCCAGAGCTTTATCCCCGGTACCATTGCCAAACTGCACGAGCTCAAGGCCATGTGCGAGCGTCACGGCGTTTCGCCTCTCATCGAGGTCGATGGCGGTATCTCTTCCAAGAACATCGCCGAGGTCGTCAAGGCTGGCGCCAACGTGCTCGTCGCAGGTTCCGCCGTATTTAAGTCCGAAGATCCCGCTGCCGAGGTTGCGCTGCTGCAGAAGCTGGGCAACGAGGCCGCACAGGAGGCATAAAACCTTATGACCGCAGGTCAAAACCGCATACCCGTGAATCTTGACTATGCCGCCTCGACGCCCATGCGCGCCGAGGCGCGCCTTGCGCAGCGCGAGTACGACGACAGCGAGCTTGCCGGCGTCAACCCCAACTCGCTGCATTCGCTCGGCCGCAAGGCCGCTGCACGCCTGGAAGTGGCGCGTCGCGAGATTGCCCGCAGCTTTGGCGCACGCGTTCGCCCGTCCGAGATTGTTTTGACCAACGGCGGCACCGAAGCCAACCAGCTGGCGCTGCTCGGTCTTGCCGAGGGCGCTCGTCAGCGCGATCGCAAGCGTAACCGCGCGATCGTATCTGCCATCGAGCACGATTCGATTCTGGACAACCTGCCGCTGCTGCGTGCTGCCGGCTTTACCGTCGACCTGGTGCAGCCCTGCCGTGCAGGCTACATTGAGCCTGCCGCGCTTGTCGAGCTACTAGGCGACGACGTGGCGCTCGTGAGCATCATGGTTGCCAACAACGAGACCGGCGTGGTGCAGCCCATCCGCGAGCTTGCCGCGGCCGCGCATACCGTGGGCGCCCTGTTCCACACCGATGCCATCCAGGGGTATCTGCACATTCCGCTCGATGCCGCCGAGCTGGGCGTCGAGGCCATGTCCGTCGCCGCCCATAAAATTGGCGGTCCTGTGGCATCCGGCGCGCTTTACGTTAAGACCCGCACGCCACTGCGCCCCCGCATTTTTGGCGGCGGACAGGAAGCCGGACGTCGCGCGGGTACGCAGGACCTGCGTACCCAGCTGGCTTTTGCCGCTGCCGCCCGCACGCTAGCGCCCCATGTAGCCCAGGAGCGCACAACGCTGCAGGCCTTATCCGATAAGCTCTATGCCACGCTTACGGCCCATCCTCGCATTCACGCCACGATGGGCGACTACGCGCAGGCCGATCGTCTGCCGGGTATGGTATCGATCTACATTGATGGCATGGACTCCGAGGAGCTCATCATCAAGCTCGACGCCGCCGGCTTTGAGGTATCGGCAGGCTCGGCATGCTCGAGCGGCAATATGGACCCCAGTCACGTTTTGAGCGCGATGGGCATCGGTCGCGAGCAGGCATTGGGCGCACTGCGCATTTCCTTTGATGACCGCGTGAATCCGGACGATCTGGACGAGTTTGCCCAGACGCTGCTCTCGATCGTGGGTGCCGCATGATCGTCGCCGAGCTCGAGCGTGCCCTGCTGGCACGCTATCCCAAGACCGATGCCGAGAGTTGGGACCATGTAGGACTCTCCGTTGGCGACCCTGCCGCTGAGATTACCGGTGTTGCCTGCGCACTCGATGCGACCGAAGCCAATGTGCACCGTGCTTTCGAGGCCGGTGTCAACGTGCTGCTGACGCATCATCCTGTCTATATCAAGGCGCCCGAGGCGTTTTGTCCAGCGGATGCCACTCGCCCCCAGTGCAGCGCGGCGCTGTACGAGGCAGCTCGTTGCGGCGTGAGCATCATCTCGCTCCACACCAACCTGGACCGCTCGAACGAAGCCCGTGTCTGCCTGAGCAAGCTGCTGGGTGCCGCACTCGTGAGCTCACTGGAGCACGTGGACGACCCCGAGGCAACCGGCCTGGGCGCGCTTGCAACGCTCAACGACCCGTGCACGCTGCGCGATCTTGCCACCCGTGCTGCCACGGCCTTCGGCAGCGACCCGCGTGTGTGGGGCGAAGCCGATCGCCCGTGCCGCACCGTCGCCATTTTGGGCGGCTCCCTGGGCGACTTTGGAGAGCTCGCCATCGCCGCGGGCGCGGACGTTGTCGTGACGGGCGAGGCGGGATACCACGTGGCGCAGGACCTCGCTCTGCGCGGTCTGGGCGTCATCTTGCTCGGCCACGACCGCTCTGAGGAGCCGTTCGTTGATATATTGATGAACTCTGCAGTTGACGCCGGGGTCAACCCCCGTCATGCGATTAAAATACTGAACCCTTGCCAATGGTGGACTGTGACAAAAGGAGAGAACTTATGAGCGCCGGCGCTACGCTACTCAAGCTGCAACAGATCGATTTGGAGCTCGCCCGCAACAAGAGCGAACTTGCCAATATGCCGGAGCTCAAGGAGCTCGCTTCCAAGCGCAAGACCTATGTGAAGCTCAAGTCCGAGATGACCAAACTCTACGCCCAGCGCAAGGATCTGGACATTGAGCTCGACGATCTCAACACCACCGAGATTCAGACCAACAACGCCATCGAGGCCGCCAAGAAGCGCCACGTCGACGGCTCCGACTACCGCGAGGTTCAGGACCTGGAGAATGAACTCGCCACCCTGGCCAAGCGTCTGGACAAGATTGAGCACACCCGCAAGGACGTCGTTGTCGCCCATAAGGAGGCGCTCGACCGCGAGGCCCGCGCACAGGCAATCATCGCCAAGTTCGAGGAGGGCGTAAAGGCCGATACCAAGGCCGCCCGCGCCAAGGCTGCCGACCTGCAGGCTCAGATTGACGCCGCTACTAAGGAGCGCACCGCGCTTGCTGCCACGCTACCGGCCGACGTGCTCACCGACTACGAGCGTCTGCTCAAGCAGTTCCGCGGCCTGGCCGTGGAGACCATCCAGGGCAACATCCCCACGGTCTGCCACACCGCGCTGCAGGCATCGTCCATGAGCGACCTCAACCATGACGGTAGCGAGATTACGCACTGCCCGTACTGCCACCGCCTCCTGGTGCTCCCGAGCAAGGAAGCTTAAACGATGGCGGCACCCAACAATTCAATGCAACTTGAGGGAAAAACGATCCTGCTGGGCATTACCGGCGGGATCGCCGCCTATAAGTCGTGCAATATCGTGCGCCTGTTGCAAAAGCGCGGCGCGCGCGTCAAGGTCGTTATGAGCAAGCATGCCACGGAGTTCGTGGGGCCGCTTACCTTCCGCGCACTCACCAATGAGCCGGTCGCGGTGGGCCTATTCGACGATCCCTCCGACCCCATCCACCACATTTCGCTGGCGCAGGAGCCCGATCTGGTGGTCGTAGCGCCCGCGACGGCTAATATCATCGCCAAGATGGCCAACGGCATCGCCGATGACCTTATTTCCACCACGCTACTAGCCACACCGCGACCCATCGTGATCGCACCCGCTATGAATAACGGCATGTGGAAGGCACCGGCGACGCAGGCCAACATGGCCACGTTGCGCGAGCGCGGTGTCCATGTGGTGGGTCCGGGCAGCGGCTACCTTGCCTGCGGCGACGTGGACACGGGACGCATGAGCGAGCCGGGAGACATCGTCGAGGCTGTCTGTGAGGTGCTCAACCCCGCGCCTCAGGACCTGGCGGGCAAGCGCGTCGTGATTACCGCCGGCCCCACGCACGAGCCGATCGACCCCGTGCGATTCATCGGCAACCGCTCTTCGGGCAAGATGGGCATCGCCCTGGCGGGGGAGGCCGCACGCCGCGGTGCCGAAGTCACGCTCGTGTTGGGACCGACATCGCTCGATGTTCCCCGCGGCGTGGAGTGCGTGCGCGTGCAAACCGCCGCAGAGATGCTCCAGGCGGCACTGAGCGCCTTTCAGACGGCCGATGCGGCAATTTGTGCGGCTGCCGTCGCCGACTACACCCCCGCAGCCCCTGCCAACCATAAGCTCAAAAAGGTCAACGAGCGCTTGGATCGCATCGAGCTTGTCGAAACGGTCGATATTTTGGCCGAGCTCTCGCGTCAGAAAGGCGAGCGTTGTGTGATCGGCTTTGCAGCCGAGACCGACAACGTTGTCGAGTACGCCGAGCGCAAATTGGCCCGCAAGGGTTGCGACGCGATCATCGCAAACGACGTCTCGCGCGCGGATTCGGGCTTTGGAACGGATACCAACAAGGCCTGGATTGTGAGCACAACGGGCGTGCAGGAACTTCCCGTACTCACAAAACCCCAGCTCGCAGATACAATTTTGGACTTGCTTCAAAATTCTTAAAAAAGTTCTTGCACAAGGCTAAAGTTTCGGGTTAATATACTCCCTGTTGCGAGCGAGAGCAGAGCAACAAACAAAAGCTTCGGGACGTGGCGCAGCTTGGTAGCGCACTTGACTGGGGGTCAAGGGGTCGCTGGTTCGAATCCAGTCGTCCCGACCAGAAGTTTGCAGGTCAGGCACCTAGTGCCTGACCTTTTTTGTTTTTAATCACTATGATTATTTTGCTCAAAGCAACAATGTTCCCGCTCGATGTAATCACCGAATCAAAACGTGTACATCAGCCACCAAAATCGACATTTTTCGACATGTTTGGACGCTGATGTACACGAATGCGAAATCCCCCGCCGCCTAAAAGCGCCCTCCACATGTCTGGACTCTCTATGCTTACGCTGGATAGACATCGCCGGAACGGGTATAGTATCGAAAGTTTTGTCGTTAACCAGCGGGGGAGTCCTGTGGGCATCAAAAAGAAGATCAAAAAGGAGCTTATCGGCACTTCCGATTACCCGTCGAATAAGATCTTTACGATCTCCAATTTCATCACCTTTACGCGCCTGATCCTCACCCTGGTATTTCTGTACCTGTTTGTGACGGATAACAGCCGCGTCATCGCCATCGCTATCTACGCCGTTGCCGCCTCCACCGACTGGATGGACGGGCAGATCGCCCGCATGACTAAGACGGTCTCGTGGCTCGGCAAGGTCATGGATCCCATTTGCGACCGCGCGCTGCTGTTCACCGGCGTGCTGGGACTGGTGGTCCGCGGAGAGCTGCCCATCTGGGTCTGCGTGCTCATTATTGGCCGCGACATCTATCTGGGCATCGGCACGCTTATCGTGCGTCATTATCACCGTCGCCCCATCGATGTCGTCTTTCCCGGAAAGATTGCCACTGCGCTGCTCATGACCGGCTTCTCGCTCATGCTGCTCGGGTTCCCCGTTGTTGACGGCCTGCAACTTTTACCTTCAACCCTTACGGCCTTCCCGGGCCTCAACGGAAGCTCGGTGCCCCTCGGCATCTTCTTTGTGTACGGCGGCGTGATCTTCTCCATGCTCACGGCTGTCATCTACTCCATTAAGGGCGGAGTGGCCATTAAACAGGCTCTCGCGCATCCCGAGGACGAGGACATCGACTTTCTGAACCCTGAAATCGAAGACTGATTCGTTGGGGTATGATTACGTACGGTTCATTATTTGCGGCACGTCCGCGATAAGTTAGGGGTTGTCATGGACAACATGGTTAACAATATGCCTCAGAATGATAAGACTGCTGACGCTACCTGCGTATTCCGCGTGCCTTCAAGCGACGTCACCGTTCCCGACCTCATGGCCAACGTGCGCATCACCGCCCCCGTTCTGTCCATCGTCAAGGGTCCGCAGACTGGTGCCGCTTTTGAGCTCGAGGACGACGTGACCACCATCGGCCGCGATCCTGCGAACGGCATCTTCCTCAATGACATGACCGTTTCGCGCAGCCACGCGCGCATTATTCGCGAGGGCCTTGGCGCTCGCATCGAGGACTTGGGCTCGCTCAATGGCACCTGGGTCGACGGTGCCATCGTCAATGCAGCCCCGCTGCACGACGGTTCTTCCGTCCAGATTGGTACGTTTACGCTCATCTACCACGAGAGCACGCCGGAGCGCATCGAAACCGGTGAGTAGGGCATGGCCGAACGCAACTATCTGAGTATCGGCCAAGTCGTCAACCTACTTCGAGGCGCATACCCCGATCTTTCGAACTCAAAAATTAGATTTCTTGAGGATGAGGGGCTCATTACCCCTCATCGTACGCCTAAGGGATACCGTCAGTACTCCAAGGAGGACGTTGATCGCCTAGAGGTCATTCTGCACCTGCAGAAGACCCGCTACATGCCGCTCAACGTGATTAAGCAACGCTTGGAAAACGCCACGGACCTGTCAACGCTCGCCTACGAGGTGGGCTTGCTGTCCGATGTTCCGCTCAAGACGGAGCCCAAGGAGACTAAGCAAAAGCTGCATCCCATCGAGACCATTCCCGATATGCTGGGCGTCGAGATTTCGTTTATCCGCTCGCTCGCCGAGAACGACCTCATTCGCATCATCAAGAGTCCGCAGAATCGTGAGCTCGTCGATGGCCGCGATTTTCCGATCATCCGCTACTGCTCTGAGCTGTCACGCTTCCATATCGAGCCGCGCAACCTGCGTCAGTACGTATCTTCCGCCAACCGCGAGTCCTCGATGTTTGAACAGGTGCTCGTGAGCATGCTCGGAATGGATACCTCCGATGACGAGCGCGACGCCAAGCTCGAGCGTGCGTTTAAGAAGCTTCACGACCTGACGGAGGGCGTGCACACCGCGCTGCTCAAGAACCGCGTTTTTGAGTCGCTCAATGCCGTGGTCGAGGACGCCGACATCGATGCACTCGATGAGGAAATCACACGTTCCGAGTCCACCAAGGCCAAAAACGAAGAGACAGCCGCGCCGGCTTCGCACGAGGATTCTCTCGTAAAGCCGCTCAAGGTCGTCGCCCCTTCGCAATCCGGCACCGCTACCGCGGGCAAATAACCGCTGCCGAAATTTCGGCAACCCATTGAAAGGTCATGTAATGTACGACTTCGAATCTCAAATCGTCGACATCCCCGACTATCCCGAGCCCGGAGTCATCTTTAAAGACATCACGCCGCTCTTTGGCAATCCCGAGGCGCTCAAAGCCATGACCGATGCCCTCGCCGAGCACTTTGCCGGCATGGGAATCACCAAGGTCGTGGGTCCCGAGGCTCGCGGCTTTATGGTTGGCGTACCGGTGGCTGTAGCACTTGGCGCCGGCTTTGTTCCCGCACGTAAACCGGGCAAGCTGCCGCGCGAGACCGTAAGCCAAAGCTACGAGCTCGAGTACGGCACCGATTCAATTGAGATCCATGCCGACGCTATCAGCTCTAAAGATACCGTGTTGATTCTGGACGACTTGGTCGCGACGGGCGGAACCGTCGAGGCAACAGGTAAACTGGTGCGAGATATGGGCGCAAAGCTTGTCGGTTACGGTTGTATCCTTGAGCTTGCGTTTCTCAACCCGCGCGAGAAGCTCACGCCGTCTGATGACGATGTGGAGCTCTTTAGCCTGGTGACGGTGGACTAGCCGTTACCCTTAGTTACTGGAAAGGAAGCTACATGCGCACAGCAAACACGCACAAAAACATGGCACGCTGCGCTGCTACGGCAACCCTCGCTTGTGTTTTGGGCTTGGGCCTCGCGGCTCCTGCCTACGCCGATACCGCATCCGACCTTGCCGCTGCTCGTACGAAGCTCGAGCAGATCGGTACCCAAACTCAGCAGATTTACGATGAGCTCGCCACGCAGACGCAGGCGCTCGATCAGACTGCCGGCGAGATCACGCAAAAGCAGCAGGAGATCGCCGATGGTCAGGCTAAGCTCTCGACCTATGTCGCCGGCGAGTACAAAACCGGCGGCCTGAGCCTGCTTCAGGTTCTGACGGGTGTCGATGACCTGAGCGATATGCTCAACCGTCTGTTCTACTACGGCAAAGTTTCCGATAAGCAGGCTCAGACCATTCAAGAGGTCAAGGAACTTAAGCAGCAGCTCACCGATAAGCAGTCCGAGCAGGAAAAGAACGTCGCCGCCACGCAAAAGAAGGTCGACGAGCTTAACGCCCAGCAGGCTGAAGCCCAGAACGTCGTAAACTCTCTGGATTCACAGCTGCAGGCCGAACTAGCCGCCGAGGCCGAAGCCAACGCCGCGCTGCAGGCCGGCATCAACGCCAGCACCGCCGAGAAAGCCACGGTGAGCAACGAGACTGCCGGTACGACCGAGAACACCAACAACGGTGGCCAGACCAGCAATAACAACAACCAGGGCGGCAACACTCCGGCTCCTACGCCGGCACCTGCTCCGACGCCGCAGCCCTCCACGCCTGCTCCGGCTCCGACGCCTTCTGCTCCGAGCCAGTCCGTCGATGGCGGTTCTGTTGTCTCGCGTGCATACAGCAAGCTTGGTTGTGCTTATTCCTGGGGCGGAATTGGCCCGAACAGCTTCGACTGCTCTGGTTTTGTTAGCTATTGCCTCACTGGTCGCTATTGCCGCCTGGGCACCACGGGCACCTTTATGGGCTGGACGCGTGTGTCCGATCCGCAGCCCGGTGACGTTGTGGTCAACTCATACCACACCGGCATTTACATCGGTGGCGGTCAGATGATTCATGCTTCCGACTACAACACGGGTGTTATCATCAGCTCCGTTGCCGCCGGCATGAACAATAACTACATCTTCGTGCGTTACTAAGTCATCTTACACAGCGTGTGAATGTGGACCTCGTGGCTTTAAGTCGCGAGGTCCATTCTTTTTTTCTCTCTCATCTTAGACGGCTATCTAGTATTCAAAACTAGATAGCCGTCCATTCGGTTTGCAAGAAGGCTATAATTGTTGATGAACAATTAGAAAGGACCCTCTATGAGCTGGGCACTTATCTCCGATTCAAGCTGCAACCTCCGCGATTGGCAACCGACCGCGCCCCATACCACCTTTGCATTTGCGCCCCTCAAAATTCGAGTGGGGGAGCGTGAATTCGTCGATGACCTTTCGCTCGATGTTCATGAGCTCAACTGCGCTGTTCAGGCGGAGACGAACGCTTCTTCGAGCGCTTGTCCCAGCGTAGGGGAGTGGGCCGAGCTCTTCAAATTGGCAGACAAGACCATCTGCATGCCGATCTCTGAGGGTGTGTCGGGCAGCTACAACGCGGCAGCCACTGCTCGCGATATGGTTCTTGCCGAGGAGCCCGACCGACAGATTCATCTAGTCAATTCACGCGCAGCTGGCGGCAAAATGGACCTCATTTTCTTGCTGTTCGACCGCTATCTTGCAGACAATCCGAATGTCTCATTCGAGGATGCTTGCGCATACTTCGATAGCCTTGAACAGAACAGCAAAATCCTCTTCAGTTTGTGCAATTACGAAAACCTCGCCAAAGCCGGACGTATCCCTAAGGCAGCCGGCGTCATTGCCAACAAGCTCAATATCCGCATTTTGGGCACGGCGAGTGAGGCCGGTAAAATCGAACTCGTGGGGCACACGCGTGGCGAAAAGAAGATGCTCAACAAGATCATCGACACTATGGAATCCGAGGGCTTTACGGGAGGCGAGGTCATCATCGATCACGTTGAGAACGAAGCTGGAGCCCAAGCGCTTACTGATCGCATTGTCGAACATTGGCCCGGCTCCAAGACCATCATCATGCCCTGCAACGGCCTGGATTCCTATTACGCCGAGATGCACGGCCTGATCATCGGCTACGGCATGGGCGTTGCTTCGGGCCGATAACGTCCAACTAGACCCAACTAGACAAAACACGGGCGGGACAAAGTGGCTGATAGCTCTTTGTCCCGCCCGTCTTTTACGTCGGCCAGCTATTTAAACCCATTGAACTTGAGGTAGCTCATCAGATACGCCTTCGATACAAAAGACGAAACCGCACTGCGCACTAGCAGCGACTCGCGCGTGACCTGATGAGCCGTATCGGGTACAGGAACCTGCTCAATGGAGAACGCCGCGCGAATGGATGCCTCGAGCTGATCGACCACATAATCAAAGGCGGTCGGCGCATCGTAGCTCAGGCGCTGAATGGTAAAGAGCGCCTGAACCGCAGCGATGGGCAGCACCTGCTTAAAAATACAGATGGCGATAAGGCGAGCGATCTGCTCGCGACCATATTGCTTTTTTACCGGAGCAGGTACCAGGCCGACCTTTACGTAGTTATTGATCATGGAAGGCGTAATGACGGGCTGCTCCACACAAATCGAAAGCGGCTCCATCCACAGCTCGATGTACTCAATGACCTGGTCACGGTAGAGCGTTACATTCGGCAACTGGTTATAGCGCGGCAAGCTGAGTGTATTGAGTTTGCGGACTATATCAGACTGGATAAATGCATCAGGTAGCACCGTGGGCTGAATATCCTCTGGGCTAATGCTAACCGACGTATCGGACATAGGAATGACATGTTTAACGTGATTCATATGGTGCCTCCGTTCGTTTTCAATATTGTATTCTAGATTATCTAGTTTTGCATACCACAATGAACGGTATGATCGTCGGCTTTGGCCCGGGTCCGGCCGCAGGATAACTGGCTCACGCTTTGCAATGTAATGTCCCGCGGCAACGAGCTTGAGGTAACGTTGCCGCGGGCATTTAAGTAAGACAACAACCTTACATAAGATATATTATCGTACTTATCCGCGCAGGAAAGCGTATGCACTGGTAGCCGCTATGGCTCCATCAGAAACGGCAGTCACAACTTGACGTAAACGCTTGGAACGAATATCACCGGCAGCAAATAAGCCAGGCGTGCGGGTGGCCATTGATTCATCGGTCATAATACCGCCGTCGGGCGCAAGATCCACCAGATGCTCAACAAGCTCGGTATGAGGCTGCGTGCCAGCAAAGACAAAGATACCAAACGAGCCAGGATCGAACGACTCAGAATAGGTTTCACCGGTAGCGTTGTCCTTAAATGTGATAGTCGTGGGCATGGTCTCGCCCGATAGTTCCACGATGCTAGTTTGGTACCTAACTGAAATATTATCTTTTGCGAGCATCTTTTGAACCACGCCATCGGGAGCCCGGAACTGATCGCGGCGCAAGATGATGGTCACGCTGCTGGCGATTTCTGACAAGAACAGGGCTTCCTCACAGGCAGCATTGCCGCCGCCGATGACAAAAACTTGCTTGCCACGAAAGAACATGCCGTCGCATGTCGCACAATACGAAACGCCGCGACCACGATACGTATCCTCGCCAACAAAACCAGCAGATCGCGGCGTGGCACCCATGCAAGCAATAACGCTCGAGGCCAGCGTATCGCCCGTATCGTGATGCACCGTAAACAGAGCTGTATCGGCATCGTAATCGATGCCCGTCACCATGCTCCATGCGACCTGTGCTCCCAGGCCCTCTGCATGTTGCTGAAAACGCTCGCCAAGCTCGGCACCGCTCAAGAGCGGAATACCCGGATAGTTCTCGACCTCATTGGTTGTGGCGATCTGTCCTCCCGACATGCCCTGTTCGATCACAATCGTCGTGAGGTTGGCACGCGCCGCGTAAATGGCTGCAGCATAGCCCGCGGGGCCGCCGCCGATAATAGCAACATCGATCGGCTGATGGGTAGTCATGAAGAGACCTCCTGTCGAAAGATTGGCGTTCTTTGCGCTCATACCCAAATTTAGACGAACGTGACACTCATGCACTACAATGATTCCTTGCGAAACTTAGATGAAGGGGAGTTATCGATGGATCAAACGCAGATGGGCAATGACGCTCCCCTGCCCACGCAAAGCACTCCCCAATCGGAACAAACCACGCTCTTGGCTCAGCAAAAACCTCTCGTGACCATCGTGCATGCCTCGGTCGGATCGGGCCACAAAGCCGCCGCAAATGCGATTGCGCAAGCATTCGACCTTATACGCGGCACCAAGGGCATACCGCAGGATGTCGAGATTGAGGTCCTGGATATCCTCGATTTTGGACGCATAAAATTCGACGGCAACAAAACGGCCGCCTCGTTTACCGGCGCTACGCGCCCAATTTACGATTTGACCTGGCGTTATACCCTTACCGGACACCTGCTTTGGGGCGGTGGCACGGCATGGTCGCGCATCATGTTCCCTGCATTTAACGAATACGTTCGGACTCGCAAGCCCATTGCCGTGGTCGCCACGCACATCACGGCAGCCAACGTTGCCGTCGGCGCACGCGTCATTACGGGCATCGATTATCCCGTCATTTGCGTACCGACCGATTACGAGGTCGAGGGCTGGTGGCCCCATAAGGACACCGACCTATTCTGCGTGGCAAACGAGTTTATGGCCGAAACACTCCGGCCCCGTAAGGTTCCCGAGGCAAAGATCCGCATTACGGGCATCCCCATTCGCGCCGGGTTTGATACGGACTACAATCGCGAGGAAGAACTCGAGAAGTTCAATCTCCCAACCGACAAGACCATTGTGTTGGTGATGGCAGGCGCCAGTTTGCCTCAACCGTACGTTCGCTTTCGCGCGGAGATGGACCACACCCTCCCCTTCCTGCGCAGTTTCAAGGACATGCACTTTGTCTTTTTGCCGGGCAAGGATGCCGAATATGCCACTCGCCTCAAAACGCTCTTCGATGCCATGAAACTCGAGAACGTTACAGTTCTTGACTATGTCGATGACATGGCCGCGCTTATGCACGGCTGCGATCTGGCAATTCTCAAATCGGGCGGACTCACTGTTACCGAATGCCTGTGCGCACACCTGCCGATGATTCTGCTGGGAAAGTCGTATGGCCAGGAAAAGGCCAACACCACCATGCTCACCGGCATGGGTGCCAGCATGCATGTCACCACCGCACGCGAGCTCATCGTGACGCTGCGCCATCTCCACGATCATCCCGAGTCGCTCAAGGCACTACTCATCAATGGCGAAGTACTGCGCCGTCCACGCGCAGCCGAGGATATCGCCATCGCAACCATGGAGCTTGCAGGAAAGCCCCAAAAACGTAAACGAGCCTTCTGCCGCTTCTACTGGGGCGGGAAGCCTGCGCATATCCGCTAGCATTGGACTGTCCGCTTGTCTGCGGGAGGCCCCTATATATCATCCCGTGCTCAAACATTCTCGCTTCGCTGCGAAACTGCGCGCGGGACGATATATAGGGGCCTCCCACAGACAAGCTGCGTTTACGTACTAGCAGCTTTACCGGATTCCCCACCACTAGAACCTGCAAAGGCGAAAATGGAAATCATAAATATAGTAAGCCGATGCGAGAAAGAAGGTTTTCCTTTATCGCATCTGCTTACTAGAAAGAAAGGCTTTTATTTTTCAAGCGAGTAACCGCCCGCCCGCCTCTCCCACATATCGTTCCACGCGCAGTTTCGCAGCGAGCGAAGCGAAGCGAGAATGTTTGAGCATGGAATGATATGTGGGAGAGGTGGGCGGAAGGGATACGAGTGCCCCGCGAGAATGTTTGAGCATGGGATGATATATAGGCGGGTCGGGCCGGTCAGCGGACAGTACGTAAACGACTAAGCGACGCCGCTAGAACCGAAACCGCCGGCTCCTCGGTCGGTTTCGTCTAGTTCGTCTACCTCTACGAGATTGACCGTGGGGACTTCTTGGATGACGAGCTGGGCGATGCGGTCGCCTTTGTTGATCTGGATATTGTTGATGGGATCCAGGTTGATGAGGATGACCTTAAGTTCTCCTCGATAGTGGGCGTCGATGAGGCCGGGTGTGTTGACTATAGACAGGCCTTGCTTAATGGCTAGGCCGCTGCGAGGTTGGACAAAGCCGGCGTAACCATCGGGCAGCGCAATGGCCAAGCCAGTGGAGACCAATCGGCGCTCAAAGGGCTTGAGGGTGCAGTCTTCGTTGGCGCGGAGGTCAAGACCGGCATCTGTAGGATGAGCGTATTTGGGAAGCTCGACCGTGGGATCGAGACGCTTAATGTTAACGGTAATGTTGAACATGAAATCACCTTAGCTTGTCGAGCTCTTGCAAAAACTCGTCGACGTCTTTGAAATCGCGATAGACCGAGGCAAAGCGAATGTAGGCCACCTTGTCGATCTTGGCCAAGCGCTTGAGCACCATATCGCCCAGTTCGTGGGACGTTACAGCCGTCAGCGTACGCGAACGCAGCTCCACCTCGATATCATCGATGATCTCGTTGAGCTTTTTCGTGTCGATATCACGCTTAATCGTGGCGCGCATCAGGCCGACCAGCAGCTTGTTGCGATCGAACCGCTGCTTTGAACCGTCGGATTTAATGACCTCGATGGGATCTTCGCAGCGCTCGAACGTCGTAAAACGATAATTGCACGAACAGCATTCGCGACGACGCTTGATAGTGTTGTTCGACTCCTGCATACGGGAATCGACAACGCGGGTATGTGCCTTGCCGCATTTGGGACAGCGCATGGTACCTCCTCCTAAACGATAACAAGGGTACCATGCGACCGGGCCGAAATCTTACGAACGAGTCGGAACTTTCAGAACTGCACCAGCATCAAGAGAGGCGTGGTCGAGGTGATTGACACTACGAATCATGTCGGAGGTCTCCTGCGTGGAAAGGCCATCGATAGGATGCTCCTGTGCAAGCGACCACAGGGAATCGCCGGACTGCACGCGAACCGTCTCGTAGGTAACGTTGGCTACGGAATTGGCATATGCTGCTTGACGAGCAGAAAAAACTGACGTGGCGAGCACGAAGAACAGGGTAAACGCGACGGCAACAGCAACGATCGTCGAGGCCTTCAGGGCAACAGGAGCCGAAGCAACGGACGCACACTGGGTGCGAACGGGCTTAGTGGTCACGGCCTGAAAATGAGAGCGTCCGCCCTTAACGACCGTAAAGGCAGGCGTAGTGGGCGCCTCGAGCTTAAGAGCAAGGTTTCCCTGGACCATATCAGCTGCGTTCATTCTGTTCTCCTCTCGTTTGTTTTGACGAGAACTGTTTTATCAAGCCGCGGGGACAAAAAAGTCTAGCGCGGGAACGAGTGTTCGGTTATTATTATCTTCGAACAGTTGTTCCTGTCAAGCAAAAATAGAACATTTGTTTGGTATGGGTAGAGAGGAATCCCTGATGGCTCGCAAAATTACCAAGCGTCAGCAGCAAATTTACGACTTCATCAAGGAATATCAGCAGGAGAAGGGCTATCCGCCCAGTGTGCGCGAGATGGCATCGGCCGTAGGCCTCTCCTCCCCCAGCACGGTGCATGCCCATCTCTCTGCCCTGGAGGCTCGAGGGCTGCTCAAGCGTGACGCCACCAAGCCTCGCGCCCTTGAACTCTTTGACGAGGACGGATCTTCGGTCTCCATCTCAAAGTCCGATGAGCCCACGGTGCCCCGCGGCACTGTATCGCTGCCTCTCGTAGGCCGTGTCGCTGCAGGGATTCCCATCCTTGCCGAGCAGAATATCGAGGACACCTTTACCATCCCAACCGAGATCGCAACGGACCAGGGGTCCTTCATCCTCGAGGTCCACGGAAATTCGATGATTAACGTCGGTATCTATAACGGCGACTACATCATCGTTCGTGAGCAGAAGAGTGCCATGAATGGCGAGATTGTCGTGGCCATGATCGATGGTTCAGCGACCGTCAAGACGTTCTACAAGGAGCAGGGACGCGTACGCCTGCAGCCCGAGAATGACACCATGGAGCCTATCTATGCAACGAATCCCATCATCTTGGGCAAAGTCGTCGGTTTGATGCGCCGGTTTTCGTAATGCGAAAACGTATCACCGTCTTTGATACCATTCGCGGGTTTACCATGCTGTCGATGGCGGGATTTCATGCCTGCTACGACCTTTCTTACCTATATGGCTGGAATATGCCTTGGTTTACCCAGACCATCTTCCAGGACATCTGGCGCGCCAGCATCAGTTGGGTATTTTTATTTATTGCCGGCTGGATGTGCACCCTCTCGCGCAACAACATCAAGCGTGCCGCCAAATATGCGTTGCCGCTTTAGTTGTATGGGTCGCAACGACGCTCGTCTCGGTCGATGGCTCGGTGAACTTCGGCATCATTTTCTGCATGGCGGCGTGCACCGCCATTGTCGCGCTCGCGCGGCCGGTTCTCGATAGGGTGCCGGCAGTATGGGGTATAGCGATTTGCCTCATACTCTTTGCCTGTACCTGGAGCATTCCCAAAGCGGACTACCCTATCCCCTATCTAGCTTGGCTGGGTTTCCCAGGTCCAGACTTTGTCTCCGGTGATTACTATCCGCTCATACCCTTCTTATTTATGTACCTCACAGGCTTCTTTGCCGCGCGCACGGCTCAGAAAGCAAACTGCGAGGCACCAGCATGGGCCTATGAAAATCCCATCCCGGCGCTCGCAAGCCTCGGACGCCATGCACTGCCGTTCTACCTGCTTCATCAACCGGTTATCTTGGGTGTACTGGAGCTGATTTATTCCGTTCGGTAACGTTCAAGACGTGGTGCGATACGGTCCGGAAGCTTTGCCACAATACGAACGCCGTCCTCGAGGTATTCCTCGTACAGAAGGGTTCCCTGTTCGTGCACGAGCGTGATTAACGCGCCCTCTCGATACGGGATATCGGCCGAGAGCAACACGTCCGTAGCGGCCGCTTCACGAGCGATGCGGTCGACTAAGTCGTCAAGACCCTCACCCGTCTGAGCCGAGAACAGCACCGCCTCGGGATAACGACGTCGAAAGCTCAAGCGATCGACGCTATCGAGCAGATCAATTTTATTGAACACGGTAAGCGTCAGGCGCTCACCGGCACCAATCTCGTCAAGGACACGATCAACCGCCTCAAGCTGACGCTCGTAATCCTCATCGGAAGCATCTACGACTTTAAGAATCAAATCGGCGCCGAGCACCTCGGAAAGCGTAGATTTAAACGCGTCGACCAGGCCATGTGGCAGCTTTTGAATAAAGCCGACGGTATCGGTGATCGTCATGCCACGACCACCGGGCAAACGGTACGAGCGCGTTGTAGGATCGAGCGTGGCAAACAGCTTATTCTGCGAAAGAACCGTGGATCCCGTCAAACGATTAAGCAACGTCGACTTGCCGGCATTGGTGTAGCCAGCCAACGCCACGCGAAACGCCGGCGATTCAATACGGCTTTTCGATTGCACATCGCGACGTTGTTCAACCTGCTTTAGTTCGCGTCGAAGAGCTGCGATCTTATTGCGAATCAGGCGACGGTCGACCTCGAGCTGACTTTCGCCCTGGCCAAAGCGTGAGCCAATACCGCCACGTGTCTGTTCCTTAGCAAGATGGCTCCACATACCTCGCAGACGAGGCAGCAGGTACTGCAGCTGTGCTAGCTGCACCTGCAAGCGACCCTCACGAGTCTGGGCATGCAGACCAAAGATATCCAAAATCAACGCCGTACGGTCAATAATCTTAACCGGTTCGCCCACGGCTTTCTCAAGATAGGACTGCTGTGAGGGCGTCAGGTCGTCGTCGAAGATAACAACATCCGCATCCATGCGATGAACCAAACCGCACAGCTCCTCGACCTTGCCGGAGCCGATAAACGATTTGGGATAGGGCTTGACCAGGCGCTGCGACAAGCGTGCCACGCATTGGGCTCCAGCAGTGTGGGCCAAGCGCTCAAGCTCATCGAGCGAACGGTCGAGCGGCCAGGCGTTATCGCGCCACTCAACACCAACCAAGATGGCGCGCTCGGGTTCAGGCGCCGTGGGGACCAAAGGGAAACGAGCCATTAGGCAGCCTCGATGCGACGGTAGATATCATCGACGACCTCATCGATCGTAAACTCATCCATATCGAACCACACAATGCGATGGTCACGCTTAAACCAGGAAAGCTGGCGCTTTGCATAGCGACGTGAGCGCATCTTGATAAGCTCACGTGCCTCATCCATGGAAATAACGCCACGCAAGGCATCAATAATCTCTTTATAACCGATTGCCTGCATCGATGTGAGTGCATCACCCAGGCCCTGGTCCATAAGGCCACGGACCTCATCAACCAGCCCCTGCTCAAACATAAGGTCGACACGCAGGTTAATGCGCTCATACAGCACTTCACGGCTACGCATCAGACCAAACCACAAGGCATGATAACGCTCGCGCGGAACGCCGAATTTCGACTTCTGCTGGGCATATGACACGCCGTCATCGTGCATCTCGAGCGCACGAATCACACGACGCACGTTATGGGGATGAATCACGGCAGCAGATTCCGGGTCGCGCTCGGCAAGCAAGGCATGCAATGCTTCCTCGCCAATGCGCTCGGCAAGCTCCTGATAGCCCACGCGGCGTTCGTCCTCGAGTTCTCCCGAAGGAAAATCCATTTCATCGAGAGCAGCTTTGAGATACAAGCCCGTACCGCCGCAAAAGACTGGAAGACGCTGCTCGCCAAGCAAACGCTCGATATGCGCTCGGGCGTCCGACTGATAGAGCGCGGCAGAATATGTGACGCCCGGATCAACGATATCGACAAGGCGCAGAGGAGCCGAGCACTCCTCGGGCATCATCTTGGCCGTACCAATGTCCATACCGCGGTAGATTTGCATCGCGTCACACGACAACACTTCAGACGACAGACGAGCAGCCAGACGGTCGGCAACATCGCTCTTGCCGACCGCGGTCGGACCGACAATCGCTACGGCAGAAAGGCTTGCACCGGGGGAAATCATTAGCGAGGCTCGCCCACGACGGAGCCAGACAGATACCACGTCTTGGCGACATCAATATCAACATCGACGATCTTGCCGATGAGCTGATCGATGCTATAGCCAGCAGGAATCGGCGCATGCACCGTCTGGTTCTTGGGGCTCTTGCCCAGAAGGACAGCGTCGTTCTTCTTGCTCGTGCCCTCAATGAGCGCAGGCACCACGGTGTGAAGCTCGCCCTGATTATACTCGTGCGCCGTCGTCTCAATAACCTTGACCAGACGGTTAAAGCGCTCAAGGATAACCTCATGCGGGGTGGGATCATTAATCTCGGCGGCCGGGGTACCGGCGCGCTTGGAGTAAATGAAGGTGTAGGCCTGGGCATAGCGCACCGTCTCGGCAAGCGAGAGCGTCTGCTCAAAGTCTTCCTCGGTCTCGCCCGGGAAACCCACGATGATGTCGGTCGAAAGCGCAATGTCGGGCATACGGTTACGAATACGATCGACCAGGCCCAGATAATCCTCGCGCGTATAACGACGATTCATCTCTTTAAGAATGCGCGTGGAGCCCGACTGAACGGCAAGGTGGAGCTGCGGCATAACGGCAGGCGTCTCGGCCATAGCATCGATGGTCTCGGGCAGCAGATCTTTGGGATGCGAAGAGGTAAAGAAGATACGCTCGACACCCGAATCGCCCACGGCGCGCAGCAGATCGGCAAAGCGCGGCTTGCCAAAGAGGTCGCGACCGTAGGAGTTAACGTTTTGACCCAGCAGTGTAATCTCGCGCACGCCCTGACGCACCAGACCTGTCACCTCGTCGACAATCTCCTCGAAGGGACGGCTCTTCTCGCGACCACGGACGTACGGCACGATGCAGTACGTGCAGAAGTTGTTACAGCCCGTCATGATAGGCACCCAAGCGTGATACTGCGTCTCGCGATGCCACGGCATACTCATGGCGTCGGTATCCTCATGCTCATTCGTACGGATATGGCGCTTGCCATCCAAAAACGCCTCGGCGATAAGCTCGGCCACATGCGCAATGGAATGGGTGCCGAAAATAACGTTGACATTATCGACGTTGGTGAGCAAGCCCTCGCCATCGCGCTGGGCGATGCAGCCGCCCACGGCGACCACGCGCTTACCCGAAGGCGAAGGAGGAAGGCTCTTGCAGGAATTGCACTGACCATACAGGCGTGTATCGGCAGCCTCGCGCACACAGCACGTCATGAACACGACAATATCGGCATGCTCGGGATCGAGCGCCATAAGACAGCCATACGAATCGAGCAAGCCACTCACGCGCTCGGAGTCATGCTGGTTCATCTGGCAGCCGAATGTGCGAATAAAGTAGGTTTTACCGGCAAGAATATCGCGAACGGAACGCTGGTCCATGAGCTTACATCCTAACGATGGTATCGACGGGGCGCATAGGTGCTACAAGTGTGCAGGTGGCTCGCTTACGCAACAGGCTTAACGTCGTCCATGACGACGTTATCCATAGCAGCCCGATTAATCTGGTGAACGTAGATAGAGAGACGAATTGCCGTGCGCGACTCCCCGTTAATGAGGATGTCGGAGAACACCGGCGCGCAGGAGACATCAAAGCCGGTCGGAATCAGAAAGCCGCGCGCAATGGCAACGGCCTTGATGGCCTGGTTGACGGCACCAGCGCCGACGCACTGAATGTTGACGGGGACGCCATCTTTGACCATGCCGGCAATGGCGCCGGCAACGGACGCGGGCGATGATTTGCTTGATACCTTCAGGCAATCCATGAAGAAACTCCTGCGTTTAAAAGTACGTTTTAACTGCAATAACTGTATCGTACCGAACGGACTCGGTAAAGATGCTATTCCTCTTTGGCAAGATCGAACGTCACGGTGATGCGATCACGCGAAACGCGAATCTTAGGGTCGCCGCACAGATTGAGGTAATACCGGGCGGCGAGGTCGTTAAAGTCACGCTCGACAGCACGCGAAAACTGCGCCATGTCATCCTTGGCGATGCGAAGACCTCGACGGTCCTTGGCAAGATCGACAGGAGCCGGCGCATGCGAGGTGGAATCACGCTCGCGCAGCAGGCGCGCGGTCACGCCGCGAACGGGCTTAATCTGTCCCGACAGAATACGGTGGGCAGTGCGCTCGGACATCTCAAGGCCCAGACCGGAGCAGATTCGGATAAAGTCCTCGGCATCCGAGGCAAGGCCCAAACGATCGATCACCGGAAGCTCACACTCGTCGTCGATAAAGAGCAGGCGCGACGTATCGAGACGGCTCGAAGCCTGAGCGTACAGGGTTGCAGCAATCTCGGACGGAGAGCCCAGATACACATCGCAGTCACGCAGCTCCTCAAGGGCAAACTCACACGCAGCACGAATGATGTTGTGGGGGCCGCGAGCACATACATAGCGGCCGTCTTCGTCTTTAACCGCCTGAGGCCAGCTCGACTGGTCGGCGCGCTCACCTAAGCGATCGGTGGCAACGCACACCTTAAACGCGGAGCCCAAATCGACGCCCGATGTAACAACGCGTGCCTCATCAGTGTTCTGCTTGATAGAGAACAGCGCCATACCACGACCGTGAACACCCCAACGGTCCATTTTCATGCTCTCGAGCTTGGAGGTGACACGGGCATCGAAGATACGCTCCTGCATATCCTGCGGCACACCCGAACCGTTATCCAGGAAGAGGAGGGTGCGAACACCCTCCTCCTTGGTCGTGGCAAGATAGACCTTATCAGCTCCGGCATCGCGAGCATTACGCAGCATCTCGATGACAATGTCCTCTACATGCTGAATGTCATGCTTGGCTTGACGGCGCTCGGCCTCCGAAACGCGGAGGCGGACATACCCCTCGCCAAGGTTTTCCTCGACGCGAAGGCTGCCCTCCCCCGACATCGACGCGATAAATGAGATGAGCTCGTTCGCGTCGCTCATATTATTTAGCGATATCGACGGCACGGCTCTCGCGAATCACGACAACGCGCACCTGACCGGGATACTCCATCTCTTCCTCGATCTGATGGGCGATATCGTGTGCAAGCACCGTGGACTGGGCATCGGAGATCTTGTCCGGCTGGACCATGACATGAACCTCGCGACCGGCCTGCATGGCATAGGTACGCTCGACGCCGTCGTGAGAATTGGCAATCTCCTCAAGCTTCTCAAGGCGCTTGATGTAGTTCTCGGCCGACTCGCGGCGGGCACCGGGACGAGAAGCGGAGACAGCATCGGCGGCCTGGACCAGAACGTCGAGCACCGTGTTGGGGTCGACATCGGCATGATGGGCCTCGATCGCGTGGACGATGACAGGCTTCTCACCATAGCGGCGGGCAAGCTCGGCGCCAATGACAGCATGCGGGCCCTCAACGTCGTGGTCGATGGCCTTGCCCAGGTCGTGCAGAAGACCGGCACGTTTGGCGGTCACAACGTCCAGACCAAGCTCGGAGGCCATAACGCCGCACAGGTCAGAGACCTCAAGCGAATGCTGCAGCACGTTCTGACCAAACGAGGTGCGGTAGCGCAGAGCGCCCAGGGTCTTGACGATCTCGGGATGCAGGTCGTGGATACCGGTATCGAAGGCGGCCTGCTCGCCGGCCTCGCGCACACGCTGCTGAACCAAGTCGGCGGCCTTGTGGTACATCTCCTCAATGCGGGCGGGGTGAATACGACCGTCGGCAATGAGGTTCTCGAGCGCCACGCGGGCAGTCTCACGACGGACCGGATCGAAGCTCGAAAGCACAACGGTCTCGGGGGTGTCGTCAATCACGAGGTTGACGCCAGACACCTGCTCAAAGGTGCGGATGTTACGACCCTCACGACCGATGATGCGACCCTTGAGGTCATCGGAGGGAATATGCACGGAAGTGACGGTGACCTCGGCGGTATGGTCGGCGGCGCAACGCTGAATCGCCAGGGAGAGAATCTCCTGGGCAGTCTTGTGGCACTCGGCGCGGACCTGCTGCTCGGACTCACGGATGATGGTGGCCGCCTCGTGGGTAACCTCGCCGCGGACCTTGTCGAGCAGCTCCTTGTGAGCATCCTCACGCGTAAGGTCGGCAATACGCTCGAGCTCGGAGGTCTGCTTGGCGCAGAGCTCCTCAAGCTCGCGAGAGCGCTTCTCGACCTGACCGGCCTGGCTGGACAGCTGATGCTCGCGCTTATCAAGAGCATCGTTGCGGCGATCGAGCGATTCCTCGCGCTGCATCACGCGATTTTCGAGCGTGCGAATCTCGCTCTTACGTTGCTTGTCCTCGGCCTCTGCGGCCTGCTTGTTCTTAATGATCTCTTCCTTAGCCTCGAGCAGAGCCTCTTTTTTGAGGGTCTCGGCCTGACGCTTTGCATCACCGATCAGGGACTCTGCCTGCGCGTGTGCCGACTGAATCTTTTCGTCGGCCTCGTGAAGACTACCCTGCTTGGCGGTGCGCATGTAGGCAATGGCGGCGATGGCACCCAAAACGATGCCAACGAGCGCTGCAATGATAGGCATGCTCACTCCTTTTTATGGATTCGTTACACAGCAAAGCGAACCGTCCTTACGAACGGCTCGCGACATTTGAGTAATATGGGCGCAGCTTATGCGGGTCGGATACAGATAAACATATAAACAAACTCATCACAGATGAGCACATATCACAAAGCAAATGACAGTATTTATCCTACGTTGAACCACAACAACTGTCAAATAAACGCACCCGCACGGCGCCAATCGAGCGGTGAACGGCAGGGGCGTAACGGGTGCTACGCTTACACGGAGCATTCCTCGCTTAAGGCATCGAGGCGTGCCTTAACGGCATCGGCGGCGATGTGATAGGAAAAACCCTTACCCATCAAAAACCTGACGAGCTTTTCGAATGCACGTACTTCGGGAACGCGACGTTTAGCGAGCAAGGCCGAAGCGCGGGCCAAGTCATCATCAACGGCAAAATACGCCTCGGGATACCCGGGAATATCGTCAAGCACGACATGACGACGCTTGAGCTCAACCTCGATCTTGCGCTGTCCCCAGCCGCGACGCTTACGTTCTTCGATAAAGTACGAGCAAAAGCGGTTCTCATCCAAAAAACGATACTCGGTCGCTCGAGCAACGGCAAAATCGATCGCAGGCTGTCGAAAGCCATAGCGCGCCAGCTTATCGCGTACCTCGCCCGTGGCATGATCGCGGCGCGAAAGCATCTCGGTCACCATGGTGAGCGCACATTTACGTTCAATAAGCTGCACCGCCTCGCGAAAGTCATCCCAATCACAGGGAAGATCGGGGCGGTTCTTAACGTACAGGCGCGCCACGCGCACGGGAATCCAAATGGAACGTTCGAAACCGCCCTCGAGATCGCAATCGATATGCGCGCAGGGCTTTTTAGACGCATAACCACTCGAGAACGAGGAGGCCGCTTTCTTATCGCGAAAGACGACCGTGGCCTCGATCACCGTATATGACATGTCGGCATCCGCTACTCGTCGTCATCGTCGAGCATCGCGGAGCCATCGATGGCGTACAGCTCGTCAAACTCCTCGGGGGCGGGCTGATCGGTCAACTCAACCTCGGAGGGGGCATCATCGTCATACTCAAGGCCGCAGGCAAGGCGAACCTTGTGCTCGATCTCATCGGCGCAATCGGGG
This sequence comes from uncultured Collinsella sp., assembly GCA_958429025.1. GTDB lineage: Bacteria > Actinomycetota > Coriobacteriia > Coriobacteriales > Coriobacteriaceae > Collinsella. Next base: position 51,797 of record CAUAIH010000005.1, read on the forward strand.
TGCTCGCGCAGGAACGTCTTGGCGGCCTCGCGACCGTTGCCGAGCTTATCCTCGCCATAGGCAAACCAGGACCCCATCTTTTTGCAGATGCCACACTCGACGGCCATATCCAGAATCGAGCCCTCTTTAGAGATGCCGGTGCCGTACATAATGTCAAACTCGGCCGAACGGAACGGAGCCGCCACCTTGTTCTTAACGACCTTGGCGCGCACGCGATTACCGATAACCTCGTCCTTGAGCTTGATGGTATCGATTTTGCGAATATCGATTCGCACGGAAGAGAAGAACTTGAGAGCGCGGCCGCCCGTGGTGGTCTCAGGGTTGCCGAACATGACGCCGATCTTCTCGCGCAGCTGGTTAATGAAGATGCAGGTCGTGTTGGACTTGGCAAGCGAGCCGGCGAGCTTGCGGAGCGCCTGGCTCATCAAGCGAGCCTGCAGACCCACCGTCGTGTCACCGATCTCACCCTCAATCTCGGCACGCGGAGTCAAGGCGGCTACAGAGTCGACGACGATGGCATCGATGGCACCAGAGCGCACAAGCATATCGACGATCTCGAGCGCCTGCTCGCCCGTATCAGGCTGGGAAATCAGGACCTCGTCGATATCGACGCCAATACGCGCGGCATAGGTGGGATCAAGCGCGTGCTCGGCATCGATAAATGCCACAACGCCGCCCATGGCCTGCGCCTCTGCAAGGATCTCGAGCGAAAGCGTCGTCTTACCGGAGGACTCGGGGCCATAAATCTCGACGATACGGCCGCGCGGCACGCCACCGATACCCAAGGCGGCATCGAGCGCCAGAGAGCCCGTCGGAATAGCCTCGACCTCGAGCTCGGGACCGCCGTCGCCATACCTCATGATAGAGCCCTGGCCGAACTTCTTCTCGATCTCGGCCTTGGTGGTGGCGATCATCTCGTCGCGCTCTTTACCCGTCGTGCGTGCATGAACGGTACGTACGGGACCTGAATTCTTGGCCATGAATAGCCCTCCTCTTAACAACCTGAAACGATAATAAACGAACGACTGTTCGTGGTCAACCGTTCAGATTCATCATATGCACCCGACCATTCCAAAACCCGACCAAACACCGACCAATCACCGACCAAACGCTTGATCACAACAATCACAAATACGATTGCTTGAACAAGTTTAGGTCATATACCAGCCCAAACGGCAATATCGTCAAAGGTCCCTATCTCCACAATTAAGGGGCCCTAAGGCCCCTTAAACCACGTCTATTCCATAGAATTGAGCACGCGGACAATGCGTCCCAAAGCCTCCGCGACCGCATGGGCGCGAACGCACGACCGATCGCCCTCATAGTGACAGCGCGCTGACTCGGCAACCGGAGCTCCCCCATCGACCGCGCGATACGCCCAGCCAATATAGAACGTGCCAGCGGGATCTTGCTCGGTGCCACCACCGGGTCCAGCGTAGCCCGTTGCGCTAACGGCTATATCACTCTGATAGAGCTCCAGCGAGCCCGCGGCCATCTCGCGCGCCGTCTGATGCGACACGGCGCTAAACCGATCGAGCGTTTCCTGCTCGACGCCGAGCACGCGATGTTTGATCTCATCGCAGTAGGTCACCGCGCCGCCACGAAGCACCGCCGAGGCACCCGGGATATCGGCAATCGTCGAGGCGATCATGCCCGCCGTCAACGACTCCGCCGTCGACACCGTCACACCACGGGCACTCGCGCGCTTGACAATATCACGCGCCAGCTCCTCGTTGTTTGCAGCAATCTGTAAATAAGACTCCGTCATACCCACCAGGACCTAGACCGAAAAGACGATCTTACGGCAGTTCCAGAAGTACTGGGCGCCCGAGACAATGGTCAAAATCACGGCGATGACGTACAGGAAGCGCGACACCGAATAGACGCCGAGCAGCAGTGACACCGGCCCCAGCTGAAGACCGGCCATCGCAAAGACGCACAGATAGCCGCAGATAGAGACCATCGTGGTCGCCGTCTTGTACTTGCCGAGCTTATCGGCCGCAACGACCACACCGGCCGCACTCGCGACCATGCGCAGGGCACTCACCAGCAGCTCGCGGAACAGGATGATGAACACCGACCACACGGTTACGGTACCAAAATCCAAGAACAGAAGCAGCGCCGAGAACACGAGCAACTTATCGGCGATGGGATCCAAGAACTTACCGAAGTCGGTGATCTCGTTGCGTGAACGAGCCAGGTAGCCATCAACCTTATCTGTGCACGACAGGATGACGTACAGAATAAAGGCGGCGGCGGCGAGCGGGCCGTCGAAGGTGCTCAAATCCGTACCGGCAACGCTCGTGTGAGACAGCGCCGATACGATCATGAACACCGGAATAAAGACGATACGCACGCACGTCACGATGTTGGCGGGCGTCCAAACACTCGTCAGTTCCTTATTGCTCTCGTTAGCCACGACGCTCTCCTACTCCACAACATGACCGATAAGCTCGTAGCAGAAGCTATCGGTAAACTCGACCGTCAGAATATCGCCCACAGATGCCTCGCTGGCATCCAGATGCACCGCACCATCGGAATCGGGCGCCTGGAACCAGGCATGTCCGATGAGCTCGGCGCCGTCCTCGGTCTCCTCGATACCGTCGACGATCACCTGGGCGCGCTCGCCCACGTGCGCGGCAGTCGCGGCAAAGCCGAGCGACTCGGCAAGATCCATAGCCTCCTGGGCGCGCTCGAGCTTAACCTCTTCGTCAACCTGGCCTTCCATCTTGGCGGCCAGGCTACCCTCCTCCTGCGAGTAGGCAAAGACACTCGTGTAGTCGAAGCCGACAGTGTCCATAAAGTCGATAAGATCGCGGAACTCGTCGTCAGTCTCGGTCGGGAAGCCGACCATGGCCGTAGAGCGAATCACGATCCCGGGGATGCGGTCGCGAAGTTCGCGGAACAGATCCTCGAGCTCCTGGCGCGAACCAGAGCGGCGCATGGCCTTGAGGATGCGCGCGTCGCAGTGCTGTACGGGGATATCGATATAGGGCAGCACCTCGGGCGTATCGCGAATCGTCTCGATAAGCTCGTCGGTCATGCCCTCGGGCTGCAGATAGAGCACGCGGACCCAGACGTTGTGCGGGCGCACGGACTCGGCGACGGCTCGCAGCAGCTGCGCCAGATTGCGCGGCGAGCCCTTGGCGACGTCCTCGTCGGCAAAGTCGGTGCCCCAAATGCCCGTGTCCTGGCCGATCAGCACAATCTCGCGCACACCGCCGGCAACCAGGTCACGCACCTCGGAGATAATGCTCTCAGCATTGCGCGAATGATAGCGACCGCGAATGTAGGGGATCATGCAGAAGCTACAAAAACGATTGCAGCCATCGGAAATCTTGACATAGGCAACGGCACCCTCGACGGTACGCTTGACCTGCGGGATATAGGCCGCAATTTCACGCTCCACGCCCAGTACGTCATCGATGACAGAGACGATACCGTCTTCCTCATCGGCCTTCACAAAGGCTGCGACCTCGGGAAGCTCGTCGGGCAGGTCATCGCCGTAACGAGACGGCACGCAGCCGCACATGACGATGGGGCAGGCGCGAACGCCGTCCTGAACCTCATTGGCGAGCTCGAGCGTGGTCTCGATGCTCTCGGACGTTGCGGAGGCGAGGAACGAGCATGTATTGACGATGGCGATATCGGCATTCTGCGGGTCGAATGCCTCCTCGTAGCCCGCAGCGGTCAAAAGAGAACGCATGCGGTCGGTGTCAACCTCGTTCTTAGCGCAGCCAAGCGTGATGTAGAGTACGGAACCCAACGGAGTATCCATGTTGGAGAACGGTCCTTTCGAGTAAATTAGCGGTAGTTGGTAAACTGCAGCGGCTGGCCGTAGTCCTGGTCGCGCAGGAACTGGATCACCGTCTGAAGCGCATCCTTAGAGGCCGAGGTAACGCGCAGTTTATCGGCCTCGATGGTCACCTTGACCTTGAGTTTTTGATCCTTGATGTCCTTATTAATCTTCTTGGCGGTCGCCTGGTCAATGCCCTCGACGATATGGCCGAGCACGCGCACGGTACCGCCCGAAGCCGCCTGCGGCGCGTCCCAAGAGACAGCCTTAAGATCGATGCCGCGCTTGATGAGCTTAGAGCTCAGCACGTCAATGATCTGCTTGGAGACAAAATCGGCCGGGGCATTGATCGTAAAGAGCTCGTCGCCCTTCGAAAGCTCGATGGTGGCGCCGGAGTCCTTGAGGTCATAGCGCTGAGAGATCTCGCGGGTGGTCTGTTGGAAGGCGTTATCGACCTCCTGCATATTGACCTCGGACACAACGTCGAAGCTGGAATCTTTAGCCATGGTTCTTCCTTTCGGTACGGGGAGCCTTAGTAGCTGTCGTACGAATAGTCATCTGAATCGTTTGCAGTCTGGCCGTCGGATGCCGTGTCGGTACCGTCGGTAGATTGGGCGTCGGTACCGTCGGTAGATTGGGCGTCGGTACCGTCTGCAGTATCGGTGCCGTCGGCACTCTCACCGTCTTCGGAGTCAGTGGTCTCCTTCTTAGGAACGGTAATGGTCACGCGCGCCACGCCCGATGTCTTGGTGTCGTAGCGAACCTTTTCACCGTTCTTGGTAACCGTGACATCGGAGGGCTTGGACGTGGTGATCTCGATCGAGGACTCGGGCGTGTACTCCTGCTCAAAGGGACCGGTTGCCTGGGCGCCAAAGACCGATTTACCGTCGACCTTGACCTCGATCCAGGCGGTCTTGCCCTTGGCAACGGAGACCTTGACCTTGATGACCTCGTCCTCTTTCTTTTTCGCGTTCGCCTTGGCGGCATCGGAATCGGCAGAATCCGTCGCCTCGTCGGTGCCTTCATCCTCGTCAACAGATTCGGTCGTCTTGGAAGACTTCTTGGTCGTCGTCTTGGTGGCCGCGGGCGTCTCGGGCGTCGACTCGGGTGCAGAAGAGCCGCAGCCACGCAGGAGGACCACGATGAGCAAAATCAGCAGCAGCGCAACGGCACCGATGCCGGCGTAAACGATACGCGGATCGAGTCCGTTGTTCTGGGAGACGCGCCCGACGCTGCGTGCGCGTCTGGAGCCGCCACGCCCATTCCCCTGCGGCATACGGCCGCGACCGCTATCGGGACGACCACGATATCCGCCTTGGCTCTGCGAGCCGCGCTGACCCGAACGCGGCGCAAGCTCGCCACGGTTCTGATAGCCACGCTGGCCAGAGCGAGGCGCCGAAGAGCGCTGCCCGTAAGGCTGCGATTGCGAACGGAGGCGCGGCGTCACCTGCGTGGTATCGGCGTCGGCATATCCACCGTGGGAACGCCCGGCAGAAACTCCGCGATAACCACGACCGGAGTAGCCACCGTCGCCGTAACCGGCGCGGGGATCGCGACTCAACCCGCGAGCGGCGGGAAGCGCACGATCATCCGGCATGGGCGTACTGCGAAAGCGATCTCGCTGAGAACGAATCTCCTCGCTGGAGCCCGTCTCGGTGATATAGCCCGCCTGCGGAGGGCGCTGGCCGTACCGCGTCGAGCGACCACCCTGAACCATCAGAAAGCGTCCGTTATCGACCGACGAACGCGAGTTAACGTAGCCGGCAGCATCCTGAAATCGACCGCCCTGCTGCGAGGTCTCGCGTTCATATGCCATGAGGTCATCAAAATAAGCATTGACGACCTCGCGCGGATTGAGGCCCAAAAAGCGAGCGTAGCTCGAAATCATGCCCTGCGCATAACCGCGCGGAGGCATCGATGCAAAGTTACCGGTCTCGAAAAACTCAATGATCTGCGGCCTGATTTTGATGGTGTTGGCGACCTGCTGGATGGAAAGGCCCATCCGGCGGCGCTGCTCGAGCAGCATGTCACCAAAGCGTGCAGCCATCAGAATCCTCCAAACTCACGATCTTCACGTGTCATCTCGGCGTCGACAGACTCCAGCGCGGCAAGCCCCTCCTCATCCAGCAGGACCTCGCGCGGCTTGGAACCGTCGGGCGGACCGACGACACCCTTTTCTTCCAGCATGTCCATAATACGCCCGGCGCGCGCATAGCCAACCTTGAGGCGGCGTTGCAGGCCAGATGTGGAGCCCAGCTGCGATTCCACCACAATATGGGCGGCCTCCCAGATAAGAGGGTCGTCATCTTGCGGCTCGGCAACGCCCGTGCGAACAACGCCGCCACCAGCCATGGACATGGAAGCGGGCGCCACGGCAGACAGGATCTCCTCGTGGTAGTCGGGCTCGCTTTGCGACTTAACGAACTCGACGATCTCGTTGATCTCGTCGTCCGAGACAAAACAGCCCTGGATACGGCGGGGCTTGCCCCAGTCGACTTTTGAGAACAGCATGTCGCCCAAACCAGTAAGCTTTTCGGCGCCCATCTGGTCGATAATGACGCGGGAATCGATGCCCGTAGCAACGTTAAAGGCGATACGGTTGGTGATGTTGGCCTTGATAAGGCCCGTCACCACATTGGAGCTGGGGCGCTGCGTAGCCACGATAAGGTGAATACCGGCGGCACGACCCAGCTGGGCGATACGAACGATCGAGGCCTCGACATCCTTGCCGGCGACCATCATCAGGTCCGAAAGCTCGTCGATGATGATGACCAGATAGGGCATCTTTTGCGGCGGGTTATCGTAATGCTCAAACTCGCCGGCGGCCTGCTTTTCGTTATAGGTCGAGATCTTGCGAACGTTGAGGCGCTCGAAGACCTTCAGGCGACGCTCCATCTCGGACACGGCCCACTGCAGCGCACTGGCCGCCTGCTTGGGCTCGGTCACCACGGGCACATAGAGATGCGGCAGGCCGTTATAGCCCGCAAGCTCGACGCGCTTGGGGTCGACCATGATCAGGCGAACGTCCTCGGGAAGAGCGCGCATGAGCAGGGTCGTGATGATGGAGTTGATCATGACCGACTTACCCGAACCGGTGGTGCCGGCGATCAGCAGATGGGGCATCTTGGCGAGGTCGGCGACAACCGGCGTGCCCTCGGCATCGCGACCGATGGCAAGCTCAAGCGGACCGCCCTTCACATAGGGAAGCACATCGCCCAGGTTGACGTTCTGTCGCTTGCGATTGGGAATCTCGATACCAACGAGCGAGGTGCCAGGGATCGGCGCAAAGATGCGCACCGACTGGGCAGCAAGCGAAAGCGCAATATCGTCCTCGAGGCTCGAGATCTTGCTCACGCGCTCGCCCTCACCGGGCTGCAGCTTAAAGGTCGTGACCGTGGGGCCGGCAATCCAGCCGACAACGCGGGCGCTACGGCCAAACTCAAGCAAGGTGGACTGCAACGATTCGGCAGTCTGTTCCAGCTCCTTATCAGAAGACGCGGAGGACGCCGACTGAGGGTTGGCGTGCAGGATTTCGAGCGGCGGGAGCTTGAGGCCATCCTCTTGTTCGCGCTCGGCATCGGCAACGGTGCCATCCGCTCCCCCATCGCCGGCTGCAACAGGAGCAGCGGAAGCCGTAAAGCTGGAGGCATCGGCAACCTTGGGATGCTTTAGGAAATCGGGGATCTGCGGAGCTGCCGAAACGGGATTCACGGCAAACGGCGGTTCGGACTCGTCAGCCTTGTCCGGGTCGTCTTCTATCGAAAACTGTCCGGTGACCTGTCCTGCCTTGGAACGGAGACGCGGCAGCAAGGTTGTCTTGGCGGTCTCGAGCGGAGTCTCCTCGTCCTCGTCATCGCCCTCGGTGAGTTCGATTTCGCTATCGGACCAAGACGGGTCGGGCTCGCTCGTGTTGAGCTTGGGAGCGGCCTTGCCCTTCTTGGCATGACGGTGCGGCAGCAGCGTGGTCTTGGCGCGCTCGGCCTCCACGGCCTCGGACACGTCGACAAACGGGTCATCGTCCTCGTCGTCATCCAAAACAGGATCAACATCGCCACCTATGACCGTGGTCACGGCGGCATCAGTACCCTTCTGACGCAGAATACTCAGGTGCGGACGAGTGACGCCGGGTACCGACAGGGCCTCTTCATCGCCCCACGGATTCGCATTGACATCAGCACGACGACGCTCGGCAAAATCGGCAGCGCGATCGCGTGCGGAGCGCAAAACGCCGCCAACCGAAAAGCCGATAATGACCAGGCCAACGACGACAAGCCCCAGCAAGACAACCATGGCAATAGGTTTGCCCAGGGCGTTTTGCAGGGTACTTGCGATAAAGGCGCCAATGTAGCCGCCCGACGCGGAAAGGTTCTGCGGCGTAAACATAAGGTCGCACGAGTCGGTCGTACCCGGCACCATCAGCGACAGGATGGAAACAATGGCCACAAAGACCACGGCACCGCCCGCAACCGAGCGAATGTTGAGCGGCGAGTCCTCACCCAAAAAGAGCGTGGCGGCAAACAGCAAGATGACGATCGGCAGCACATAGGCGCCCAGGCCAAAGCCAAGATGGTAGAAACCGGCAACCGCAGCTGTCACGGGTGCCGTTGCCGGGGAAATCACGGCAATGAAGGACGCAATCGCCAAAACGGCAATGACCACGCCGGCGATATCGCGATTGGCCGAAGGCTCGACCAGGGGCTCGAACTCATCGAACTCGGACTCGTGGCCTTTATTGGCACGAAGATGGGAACCGGCACCCTTAGCAGATGCCGGTTGGTTGTTGGCCTTATTGCCTTTGGCGTTTTGTGCAGATCCGCGCGCCAAACTAAACCTCCATGACGACCGGGATGATCATCGGACGAGTGCGCGTACGGCTCCAGATAAAGTTGGAGAGCGAGTCACGCACGGCCTTGCGAATGGCGTCGGAACCGCTGCTGGTGAAGCTGAACTTGCCCTTCTCGATCGTCTTCATAATGGATGCGGAGGCATCCTCGGAGAACTGATCGTCGATGGCAAACGAAACGCCGCGGCCCGAGAACTCGATAGCCTCGATCTTCTTGTGCTTGAGCGAGACGATGGCAACGGCTGTGACCATACCGTCATTGGCGAGCTTTTGGCGATCGCGCAGAACGATGGGATCGGTGTCGCCGATGCGCAGACCGTCGACATAGACGACGCCAGACTCGACGGGCGTGCCGCGCTTGACGATACCGCCACGCATCTCGAGCGTGTCACCGTTGTCGAGGATAAAGATGTGATCATCCTTGATGCCCATCTTACGGGCAAGCTGGGCATGGGCGCGCAGGTGCACGGCCTCGCCGTGAACCGGCATAAAGTAGGTGGGCTTGGCCATGGCCATCAGGAGCTTGAGCTCCTCCTGGCTGCCGTGGCCCGAGACGTGGACGAGTGCGCGATTCTTATCCCACACGTCGCAGCCAAGTTTGGCCAGGCTGTTAACAACCTGCTGCACGGCCTTCTCGTTGCCGGGAACAGGAGTTGCCGAGAGGATAACGGTATCGCCCTCGTGGATGGAAAGCGTCTTGTGCTCGCCGTTGGCCATGCGAGACAGCGCAGACAGCGGCTCGCCCTGCGAACCGGTGCACATGACGACGATCTTGTCGTCGGGCAGGTTATCGATATCGAAAGCATCGAGGATATCGGCATCGTCGATGTTGAGGTAACCGAGCTCGCGCGCCACGCGGGTGTTGGTGAGCATGGAGCGACCAGTCACGACGACCTTGCGGCCGCACTTGCGAGCGGCGTCGCAGATCTGCTGCAGGCGATGGATGTGGCTCGAGAACGACGCGACGAACACACGACCCGGGGCGTTCTTGATGGCGTGCAGCAGGTTGGGGCCGACCTCGGCCTCGGACTTGGTAAAGCCGGGAACCGTAGCGTTGGTGGAGTCGGAAAGCAGCAGGTCGATGCCCTGCTTGGCAAAGCGGCTGATGGCGGCATAGTCGGGCGTGACGCCATCGATGGGCGTCTGATCAAGCTTAAAGTCGCCCGTGTGCATAACGGTGCCTTGGTTGGTGCGAATGAATACGCCCAAAGCACCCGGAATGGAGTGCGTCATCGAGAAGAAGTCAAGCGAGATGCCACCGAGATTGACATGGCTTCCGCCCTTGACCTCGCGGAACTTAGGTGCGCGGATGCGGAACTCGGAGAGCTTGCCCTCGATAAAACCGAGCGTCAGCTTGCTCGAGAAGATGGGCACCTTGTTGTTGAGGTCCTGCAGCAGGTACGGAAGCGAACCGGTGTGGTCCTCGTGGCCGTGGGTGACGATGATGCCGCGGAGCTTCTCCTCGTTCTCCAGGACATAGGTGTAGTCGGGAAGCACCAGGTCGATACCGGGCTGGGAGTCGTCGGGGAACATGAGGCCGGCGTCGACGAGCACCATGTCGTCGCCGCACTCGAAGACCGTCATGTTCTTGCCGATGCCGTCAAGGCCGCCGAGCGGAATGATCTTCAAGGGAGATGATTTTTTAGCTGCCATAGGTTCGTGTAGTTTCCTTTCTTCGAAACGGGTCTGGAACAACCGACGGGGCGCTTCTGGCAAACCGACCGCCGGGAACGTACAAACATGCATCACAGAGTCGATGCAATAACCACAGTATGATACCCATTTGCCCACCAACAGACCACCCATGCATCAAAGCCCCATCTGAACTGGTCTATCCCGCCGATTTCCCGTGGGGCGGGCACTGATGAAGTTTCCTGCTCTACAGTCCTGCTCACGACGGAGGCCACATTAAGTGGCCTCCTGTTCGTGCGGAACTCGCGATAAACTTCATCAGTGCCCGCCCCACGGGAAACCTGACAATAAGGGACAGGTTTATTTTGGTAGGTTTTATCTGGGGAAATGCTGCTGCATCTCTCTACAGATCCGAAATCTGACTGCTGAATAGACTGTCGAACTCAATAGCGAGCGGCACTAACCAGCCCTTTTGCTTGCGCCCGGGAGGGACGCATATGAAGTTTATCGCGAGTTCCGCACGCAAAGGAAAGCACTTAATGTGCTTTCCGTCTTGCGCAGGACTGTAGAGCAGGAAACTTCATATGCGGCCCTCCCGGGCGCAAGCAAAAGGGCGACCCCTGTCCGGAGTCGCCCTTGTTGAGCTGCTTATGTATAGCTGTTACTCGGCGTCGTGGTGACGGCGGGGCTTGCGGCCTCCGTTGTCGCCGGGACGGCGCGGACGGTCACTGCGCTCGGAGCGCTCGCGACGCGGACGCTCACGGCGCTGGAAGTGCTCGCCGTCGCCCTCGGAGGCACCCTCGGCGCGAGCCGGGGCCTCGGGCTTATCCAGACGATCAAGCGAGATCTTGCCGCGATCGTCGACCTCGATGACGACGACCTTAACCTCATCGCCCACATTGAGAACGTCCTCGACCTTCTCCACGCGGCCCTTGGCGACGCGGGAGATGTGCAGCAGGCCGTCCTTGCCGGGCAGCAGGTTCACGAATGCGCCGAAGGGCTGGATAGAGACCACGCGACCGGTGTACTCCTCGCCCGGCTCGGGAACCTTGATGATGAGCTTGATGCGCTCGACGGCCTGGTCGACGGACTCGCCGGTGCCGCCGACAAAGACGGTACCGTCCTCCTGGATGTCGACCGAAGCGCCGGTCTCGTCCTGGATGCCGCGGATGACCTTGCCGCCGGAACCGATGACGTCGCGAATCTTGTCGGTAGGAACCTGGATGGAAACGATGCGCGGAGCAGTGCTGCGCGTGGTGTGGCGCGGCTCGGGGATCACATCGAGCATCTTCTGCAGAATGAAGGCGCGACCCTCCTTGGCCTGCTGCAGGGCGCGGGCCAGGATGTCGAAGGTGAGGCCGGTGGCCTTGTTGTCCATCTGCAGGGCGGTGATGCCCTCGGTGGTACCGGTGACCTTAAAGTCCATGTCGCCCAGGAAGTCCTCGAGACCCTGGATGTCGGACAGGACCACGGTCTTGCCCTCCTCCTGGATCAGACCCATGGCGATACCGGAGACCGGGCGCTTAATGGGCACGCCGCCGTCCATAAGGGCGAGCGTGGAACCACAGGTCGAAGCCATCGAAGAGGAACCATTTGACTCCATGACCTCGGAGACGACACGGATGGCGTAGGGGAACTCGTTCTCGTCGGGGAGCACCGGAAGCAGGGCGCGCTCGGCTAGGTTGCCGTGGCCGATCTCGCGGCGCTTGGGGCTGCCCATGCGGCCTGTCTCGCCGGTGCAGAACGGCGGGAAGTTGTAGTGGTGCATGTAGCGCTTGCCCTCAGTGGGCTCGATGGTATCCAGACGCTGACCCTCGTTGAGCATGCCGAGCGACAGGACGGAGAGCACCTGGGTCTGGCCGCGCTGGAACAGGCCGGAGCCGTGAACGAGCGGCAAGTAGTTGTCCTTCACCATGATGGGACGGATCTCATCGGCGGCACGGCCGTCGACGCGCTCACCGGTCTCGACGACCATGGTGCGCATGGCCTTCTTCTCGAGCTTCTTGAGCGCCACAGGGATCTCGCGCTCCCAAGCGGCCTGCTCCTCCTCGGTGAACTCGGCACGGATGGACTCCTTCAGAGCCTCGACCTTGCCGATACGGGAGAGCTTGTCGGCGTCGCGAAGGGCGGCTGCCATCTCGTCGTAGTGGGCGAAGATGCGCTCCTGGACCTCCTCGACGGGTTGGTCGAGCGGGTACTCCTTCTTGACTATGGGGCCGTTGACCTGCTCCCACTCGGCGACGAACTCGTGTTGAGCCCGGCAGAAGGCAGCAAGGGCTTCCTGGCCAAACTTCATAGCGGCGAGCATATCGTCCTCGGAGATCTCCTCGGCGCCGGCCTCGACCATCGAAATGAAGTCGGCAGAGCCGCCCAGCTCCAGGTCCAGGTCGGAGTTCTCGCGCTCCTCATAGGTGGGGTTGACGATAAACTCGCCGGTCTCCATGTTGCGGCCGATGCGCACGCAGGCAAGCGGGCCCTCGAAGGGCACGCCACCGAGCGTCATGGCCAGAGAAGCACCCATGACGTTGATGACGTCGAAGGGGTTGACCTGGTCGGCGACGAGCGAGGTAGCGACGATGTGCACCTCGTTGCGGAAGCCGTCCGGGAAGCTCGGGCGAATCGGGCGGTCGATCATACGGGCCGTGAGCGTGGCCTTCTCGCTGGGACGGCCCTCACGCTTGAGGTAGCCACCCGGGATGCGGCCGGCGGCGTACATCTTCTCGTTGAAGTCGACGGTCAGCGGGAAGAAGTCGTAGTTCTTGCGCTCCTTGGAGACGACAACGGTGTCGAGCATCGTGGTATCGCCCTGCTTGACCAGACAGGCGCCGGTGGCCTGCTTGGCAAGCTCGCCGGACTCAAAGGTGTAGGTCTTGCCGTACAGCTCAAAAGTCTTGGATACGAGTGTCATTGTTCTCCTTTACCCCACAGGCCCCTTGCCTGCGGGCTTCTCATGTGACGCGGGCCCCCTGCCCCCGCCACGCTTCAGAGCGTGATTATTCACGCCCTTACACAAAAAGAGCGCCCCGCTGCGCAGGACGCTCTTAGCATGTACAAATCCTTACTGGATGTTGTCGCGAATGCCCAGAGCCTTGATGAGCTCACGGTACTCGACGATGTCGTTCTTCTTGATGTAGGAGAGAAGACGACGACGACGGCCGACGAGCATGAGCAGACCACGACGGGTGTGGAAGTCCTTCTGGTGGGACTTCATGTGCTCGGTCAGCTCCTTGATGCGCTCGCTCAGGATGGCGACCTGAACCTTGGGGTTGCCGGTGTCGACCGGGGTGTTACCGAACTGGGCAGTCAGCTCCGCCTTGCGCTCTTTGGAAACAGTCATTGTTTCACCTTTCGTTTTACGTCGCCCGCGGGCGACTCAATTCGCCTCGGACTGGGAAGCCGCCGGTGGAGCGAGCAACCAAGGTCGAGGTACCAACAGGTCGGTATGTTACCACAAGCAGCCTGTGTCTGCGCATCATCACCGACCCAACATGAATTCCATCGCACGGAGCCGCTGATCGGTATGTGTTGCCGCCCAGACATGCGAAAGCCCGAGCAAAAACGCCGCAGTATGCGGGACAATCTTTTGATCCATAAGCTCGTCGAAGGTCATGGACATGAGGGCGCGCAACCAGGCGACCTCGCCGGTCGACACCAGTTCGGCACCCGGAACGCTCGACGCGCACGACCCGCACATGAGACCGCCGGCCTGGGGCGAAAAATACGACAGCATGGGGTCTCCGCACAGCACGCAGGCCGAAAAATCCGGTCGATAGCCAACGTGCGACAGCAGCTTAAAGACAAAGGCCGCCACGAGCAGGTCCATATGCGCCGAGTCGAGCCCGCTGCCGACAAGCGTGAGCGCCCGCTGCGTAATGGCAAAGGTAAATGGATCCTCGGCATCCTCGAACGAGCACACGCGCGCAACCTCGGCAATCGCGCTGGCGGCACAGGTCGTCTCGTAGTCAGGAGCAGCACCGAGCGGCGCCTCCATAAGCTCCGCCTGAGAAACCACGTCGAGCGAGCGACCATGTGCCAACAGCATATCAACGGTGCAGAAGAGCTCGCAGCGGGCCGCAAGGCGACCGCCAGGCTTACGTGCCCCCTTAGCCACGGCACGCACCTGCCGTCCCCGTTCGTCAAGCATCGTCAAGATCAGGTCGGTTTCCTTGAGCTTCGTCTTGTCGAGGACGAGCACCTTTGTGCGATATGTGCGAGAGCCTGCCATGGACGCCGAGGCTTAATCTTCGGCATTGTAGCCAAAGCGGCGGATCTGCGCCTCGTCATCGCGCCAACCGGCCTTGACCTTCACGTCGAGCTCCAAAAAGACCTGCGTGCCAAAGATGCGCTCAAGATCGCGACGAGCATCGATGCCGATATGCTTAATCATCTCGCCGCCCTTGCCGATGATGATGCCCTTCTGCCCTTCGCGCTCGACGTAAATCGTGGCGTGCACGCGCAGGACCTTCTTAGTCTGCTCGAGCGCGTCACAGATGACGCCCACGGAGTGAGGGATCTCGTCGCGAGTGCGACGTAGGACCTTCTCGCGCACAAACTCGGCCACGAGGGTCTCGTCGGACGCGTCGGTGCCCATGTCCTCGGGGAACCAGCGCGGGCCCTCGGGCAAGAAGTGAGCGACGGTCTCGATGAAGGCATCGACGTTGAAGTTCTTGACCGACGACGTCACGATCTCATCGTCATATTCCATGAGTTCGTGGGCCGCCTTGAGCTGCTCCATGACCTGTGCGGGGTCGGCCTCATCGGCCTTGGTGAGCACCAGGACCTTCTTGGAACGAGCGTTCTTGACGCGCTCGGCAACCCAGGCGTCTCCCCTGCCGATCGGCTTGGTGGCATCAATCAAAAACGCGACGACATCGACATCGTTCAGCTCGAACAGCGCGCTCTTGTTGAGCTCGGACCCCAGGCCGTCCTTGGGCTTGTGAATACCCGGGGTATCGACAAAGACCAGCTGGTAGCCGGGACGGTTGACGACGGCGCGCATGCGGCGGCGGGTCGTCTGGGCCACCGGCGAGGTGATGGCGACCTTTTTGCCATAGCAGGCGTTGAGCAGCGTGGACTTGCCGGCGTTGGGGCGGCCGACAAGCGCCACGAAGCCGCTGCGGAAACCGGGCTCAACGTCGCCAAAGCCCACGAGGCTATCGTCCTCGTCGCACAGGGCGTCGAGTTCCTCGTCGCTCATGCCCTCAAACGGGTCGAACTCCTCGATCTCCTCGTATGCCTCGGCCGCTTCGGTATCCACCGCATCCAGGGACTCGTCGTCCAGGGTTTCATCGATAGGCTGCATAGTGTCGGACATGGAAATCCCTTTCTAAATAAAGTCGAGTGCGTGGGCAAATACCAGCAATCCCACAATCGCGGCGGTGATGGAAAGTACGTATACGGAGGCGGCGGCGATATCTTTCGCACGCTTTGCCAGAGGATGGAGCTCCTGGGTCGCCAGGTCGACGATCGCCTCCATGGCGGTGTTGCACAGCTCGCCGTGAATCACCAGGCCACAGCAGATGATAACCGTGGCCCATTCGGCAATATCGAGCCCCACGATGCAGCCGGCAATGACGGTGCACACGCCTGCCGCGAGCATAACCTTGATGTTGCGCTCGGTCTTGACGGCGGTGACGAAGCCCTCCATGGCATAGGAGAACGACTTTAAGAAGGACGGATGGTCCTTGTTCGATCCGGGAATCATAAACGGCTCCTAGTCGTGGGCGTGGTTGGTGATGGGGCCGACGTGGACCAGCTTGGGGTCCTCGCCGCGCTCGAGCGCCAGATCGCGCAGGATGGCGTCCTCGCGGGCCTCCATGACCTCGGCCTCGTCATCCTCGATATGGTCATACCCCAGCAAGTGCAGCATGCCATGAACGAGCATCAGGCGACACTCGTCGGCAGGGCTATTGCCAAAGCCGGGGGCCTGACGGGCAATGATCTGCGGGGCCAAGATGATATCGCCGAGCTCGAGCGTCTCGTCGGCGGGAATATCCTCGTCAAAGGCCGAGTCGCATTCAAACGAGAGGACATCGGTGGTGCGGTCGATACCGCGCCACTCGTGGTTGAGCTCGTGCATCTCGTCCTCGTCGACATACGAAAGGGAAATCTCGACTTCACGCTCAACGCCCTCGGCGGCAAGCACAACCTCGCAGATGTGCTCTACCTCCCGCGCGTCGAGCAGCGTATCGAGCTCGGCATCGTTGCTGATCAATACACTCAACGGGACTCCTTTCGGTCGTGCACGCGCTTATCGCGTACATCATCATAAGCATCGTATGCCTCGACGATACGCCCCACCAAGGCATGGCGCACCACGTCGGCACGCTCGAGGTGAGAAAATGCGACATCGTCGACACGGCCTAAAATCCGCTCAACGTCGGCAAGACCGCCGCGACGACCCACCAGGTCGCGCTGACTCAGGTCGCCGGTAATCACAAACTTGGAGTTAAAACCCAGGCGCGTCAGGAACATCTTCATCTGCTCGGGCGTGGTATTTTGGGCCTCGTCGAGCACCACGAAGGCGTCGCTCAGCGTGCGGCCGCGCATGTAGGCAAGCGGGGCGATCTCGATCACGCCGCGCTCCATGAGCTCATCGGTGCGCTCGCGATCCATCATGTCAAAAAGGGCGTCGTAGAGCGGACGCATATAGGGATCGATCTTTTCCTCGAGGGTACCGGGCAAAAAGCCCAGGTTCTCCCCCGCCTCGACAACCGGACGCGTCAAGATCAGACGGCCCACCTGGTGACGCTTGAGCGCAGCAACGGCGAGCGCCATGGCCAGATAGGTCTTACCGGTACCGGCAGGACCCAGGCCAAACGTGATGGTATGCGAGCGGATGGCATCCACGTAGCGCTTTTGGCCGAGTGTCTTGGGGCGAATGGCGCGACCGCGATACGAAAGCAGCACATCATCGCGAAGCGACGTAGCCTCATGCTCACCGTCGCGCAAGACGGCCAGGCAGCGAGAGACATCGTCGACAGACAGTGTGCGTCCGGCGGCCGCCTCGCGAAAAGTATGCTCGAAAAAGCGCGCCACGAGCTCGACCTCGTCCGGGTCACCGCTCACGGCGATACTGTCGCCACGGGCGACCACGTGGGCACGAACCAAGCTCTCGAGCGCACGAAGGACGCCGTCGCCGGCACCCAAAACGCGCGAGGGGTCAATACCCTCGGGAACGGTAAGTCTAATCTTCGAGGCTTCCATGAACCTCCCTGCGTGCATGGACCAAGCCGGAATCATCGACTCCGATGATAGCAACATCGAGCAGGCACGGGGCTGTGAGTCCACAGGTATCGTCAAGACGGGCATGATGGAACGAACCGAGCGTCAGGTTGTCGCCATACTCGAGCACGGCGCGCTCGACGGTGCCCATGCGACGGCGAGCGTCGGCAATGGCAAGCTCCTGTGCCGCGGCTCGCATACGACGACTGCGATCGGCCATAACCTCGGGCGGCACCTGGTCGGGCATATCGGCAGCAAGGGTACCGGGACGCTTGCTGTAGCGGAACACGTGCATACGCGAGAAGCCCACACGGCGGCACAGCGCCAGCGACTCCTCAAACTCCTCGTCCGTCTCGCCGGGAAAACCGACGATGACATCACATGAAAGAGACGCCTGAGGCAAGTTGGTGCGAATCATGTGCACCGTTTCCTCAAAGGCCTCGGCGCTATAGGGACGGCCCATGCGATGCAGTGTCCTGGTGCAGCCGGACTGCACGGGCAGGTGTAAAAACGGGGCGATGCGCTTCGGATAGCGCGCCATGACCTTAAGCAGGGACTCGGAGATATCCATGGGCTCGACCGAGGAAATGCGCACATGCGGAATGGACGTGCGCTCCATGATCGCCTCGAGCAGCTCATCGATCTCGACGTGTTCATCAGTCGCGCTCTTGCCATCGTAGGCGCCCAGGTTCACGCCCGTCAGCACTACCTCGGGCACGCCGGCCTCCTGGGCCTCGCGAACCTGCTCGAGTACGGACTCGACCGGCACGGAGCGCTCGGGGCCGCGGGCCTTCCATACAATGCAATAGGTGCAACGATGGTTGCAGCCGTCCTGGATCTTCACGCCCAGACGCGAGCGACCGAGCGCGTCGACCACCTCGCCGTCACTGCAGGCGGGAACGTCATCGGACTCAACGCCCAGCACCTCACAGACGCGTTCGGCGACATCGATCTTGGACGGCTCGGCGATCACGCGGTCCGAAAGCTCCAGCAGCTCCTCGGGGTGCAGATTGACTACGCATCCGGTCACGACCACATAGGGCTCGTTTGGATAAGCCAGCGCATGGCGAACGGCCTTACGGGTCTTGGCCTCGGCCTCGCCCGTAACGGCACAGGTGTTAATGACGATCAGCTCAGCATCCTGAGGCTCCACCATCGCAAAGCCCAGGCGCATTAGATCGGCAGTGATACGGTCGGACTCAACCCGGTTGACGCGGCAGCCGAGGTTGACGACAGAGATATGAGGTGCGAGCACGCGGGCTCCTTAATCGAGGATGTCGTCGAGAGCGCTCTTGATGCGATCGGTTACCGACTTCTTACTGGATGCGACGTCATCGCCCATCTCGTCGGCAAAGGCGCGAAGCAGCTCGCGCTGCTTGTTGGAAAGGTTCGTGGGGACGACCACGCGCATCTGAACGATAAGACGGCCACGCGAACCGCCACCGCCGATACGCGGCATGCCGTAATTGTTGACGCTCACGGTGTCACCGTACTGTGTGCCGGCGGGGACGCACACCTTGACGACCTCATCGGGCATAATGCCCTCGACCTCGATCTCGCAGCCGAGCGCGGCCTGCGCAATCGAGATATCGCTCACCAAGTACAGATCATCGCCATTACGCTTAAAACGCTCATGATCGGCGACACGCACGTTGACGATCAGGTCGCCCGAGGGCTCGCCGCGAAGGCCGGCCTCGCCAAAACCACTCACGCGCAGCTGGCGACCGGTCGAAACACCGGCGGGAATATCGATGTCGATCTTTTCGTGCGAAGGCGTACGACCCTGACCGTCGCAGGTCTCGCAGGGATGATCGATGACCGTGCCCTCGCCATGGCAGTCGGGGCAAGGCGAAGAGGACTGAACCTGGCCCAGGAACGAGCGCTGGACCGTCGTGACATAGCCCGTGCCGTGGCAGCGGCTGCACTGCTTTTCCTGTGCGCCCTCGGCCCTACCGGTGCCGTTGCAATCCTCGCAGGGAGCAAGGCGGTCATAGCTGATTGTCTTTTTGCAACCGAGTGCCGCCTCCTCAAGGGTCACCGAAAGGGAGATGGCCATATCGCGGCCGCGACGACGCTCACGACGATTTCGGGCGCCACCGCCGGCACCGCCACCAAAGAACGACGAAAAGAGGTCGTCCATACCCATGCCGCCAAAAATATCGTTAATGTCGACGTAGCCCGAACCACCAGGGCCTTCGGCAGTGCCGTAACGGTCGTAGTTAGCACGCTTCTGCTCGTCGGAAAGAACGGAATATGCCTCGTTGAGCTCTTTGAACTTGGCCTCGGCCTCGGGGTCGTCCGAAACGTCCGGGTGTACGGTACGGGCCTTCTTTAGAAACGCGCGCTTAATCGTCCGCGCGTCGGCATCCTTGTCGACGCCAAGCACCTCGTAGTAATCCCTATTTTCCGACACGACCGAATCCTTCCGACTTTCATTATTGTCACAGTGCGTCCTATACCCAAGCTGGGCCGGCCGCAAACAGAGGGTTTGATGTTATTGCATTGCGTAGGGCGAAAGCATGGCACGCTGCGAGCAGCTCGCAAACCAAACCGACACGAGCGCAAACATAAATCCGTTGGCAAAACCGTTGACAAACTGCATCGCGCCGCGCTTCCACCACAGCAGGCTGCGATGCAGCACGCCGTCCGAGAGCACCATGAACAAGCCCATGGCAAACGGAATAAAGCACATCACGGCAAAGGCTGAGAACACGCCCGAGATGGCCGACAGCACCAAAAACGGCGCCACGATGCCCATCAGGTAAAAACCGGTACGGGCCTTGCCCTCCAGACGCTCGGCCTCAACATGGGCGCGACCGACCAGATCGCCACCCGAGGCACCGTTGGTGCCGGCGTGACCCATACCGCTAATACGGACCTCGTCGCCATCGTGCGTACCGGCAGGAAACTCAATCGTCTGCTCGGAGGTCACACGGGTCCGCCCGCTGCCGCCGCAATCGGGGCAGGGGTCGGCGACGACCTTACCGGAACCGCCGCACTCGGGGCAGACCGACTGGAACGTGCCGGCACCGAACAGGAAGGACAGGTCGACATCGATGTGGCCGCGACCACCGCAGCTCGGACAGGTATGTGCATGCTCGGACGAGACAGAACCCGAGCCTCCGCAGTGACCACAGGTATCGAAGCGCGTATAGCGGACGGTCTTGCGGGCACCGCCCTTGGCCTCCTTGGCGTCGAGCTTAATATCGACGACCACGTTGGCGCCGTTCTCGGGATTGTAGGCAGCCTGCCCGCGACGCGGCTGGCCCCAGGCGCCACCAAAGGGAAAGCCGCCCTCAAAGGGATTGCCATAGCCCGCGCTACCGGCGTAGCCGCCGCCATAGGGCGAAGCCGTAGGAGCGCCGGCAAAGGGGTTGCCCGAGCGCATGGCGTCGTAGCGCGCACGCTTCTGCTCGTCCGAAAGCACGGCATAGGCCTCGGAAACCTCTTTAAACTTTTCCTCGGCATCCGGTTCTTTGTTGACGTCCGGATGGAGCTTGCGGGCCTTTTGCTGGAAGGCCTTCTGTATATCACGCGAGGTGGCGTCCTTGGAGACACCCAAAATCTCGTAGTAATCTTTTTCGTTCATCGTCGCCATGCGCGGCAACCTCCTGCTCACAGCAGCGTATATATTGCGGTAATTCTACCCGAGCGGCCTAGGCTAGACCCCAAAACAGCTCGAACAGCACATTTCCATCGAGCCAGCCCAAGTGGGTGGGCGCTAAACGAGCACGGACGCGACCTGCGATAACGTCTTTCGAGATGACGCGACCCGCATGTCCTTCAATTTGATCGGGCACCCAAGTGGCAAGGCCCAACTCGAGCGCACGGTCACAGGCCGCCGCCAACTCATCTGCGGCGATCATGCTTGCCGAGCGAACCAACAGATCGGGACCAATGCCACGCGTCATGCGACAGGCGAGCATCAAATCCTCGGCCGCCGCCTCGCGCTGCGACAGATACTCGGCATCAAACGTCGTCGCGGCATCGTTGCGTTGCACCAAGCGCACGCGATATGCATCGACGCGAGCAGGCACGTCGGGATACAGCCCGGCCAAGCGATCGAAATCCTCGGCGTCGAGCATACCGGCGGCAGAGCGACCCAAGCCCAGATAGCCCTGTCCGGTCCAATAGGCAATGTTGTGGGCACACTCATGGCCGTCGAGCGCGTAGCTTGCCACCTCATACGGGTGATAGCCGGCCGCACCCAGGCACTCACGCGCCGCGTCCATGCACGCAGCCTGAAAATCCTCGTCGGGCTCGAGCGACTCGTCGTGACACGCCATGCAGTAGAGCGGTGTGCCTTCCTCGAGCGTGAGCGGGTACACCGATACATGATGCGGCGCGGCCGCCAGCACGCCATTGAGCGTGCGCTTCCAACTCGCTGCGGTCTGCCCGGGAAGGCCGCACATGAGGTCGCACGACACATCGAGCCCGGCATCCCTGACCATCGTGATGGCAGCGAGCGCCCGATCGGCATCGTGGATACGGCCGATGGCGGCAAGCTCGGCGTTGTCGAGGGTTTGGACTCCCAGAGAAATGCGCGAGACGCCCACCCCGGCAAGCGCAGTGGCAAGCTCGGCGGTCAGCGACTCAGGATTGGCCTCGCAGGTAAACTCAACAGGCCTGCACCACGCAGAGATACGCCGGGCAAGTTCTACCAGACGCTCCCCCGCCAGCGACGGCGTGCCGCCGCCAACATAGACGGTGCGGATGCCCTCGAGCGCCCCAGCGCCGCCAAAGGTATCGAGGCGCGCATACAACTGCTCAAAATAGGCATCGAGTGCAGCGCTCAGGTCGCACGGAGCAAAACTGCGTGAGTCAAAGTCACAGTACCGGCATTTTTGGGCGCAAAACGGCACGTGCACGTACAGCGCGGTAACGGCCACCGTTAGGCCTCCAGCGGATGAGCGGGCACCGACTCGCCGGCGGCAAGCGCAGCCTCGCAGGCCACCACATCGCGCTCGATATCATCGACCAGCGCCATGAACTCCTCATATGTGGAGCAACGCACCACTTGGGCGCGCCAGGCGGCAGCATGGGGCATACCCTTTAGATACCAGCTCGCGTACGTACGGGCACGCGACATGAGCGGCAACAGCTCGTGCGTGAGCGTCAGGTGCTCGCGCAGGGCATCCAGGCGCTCGTGTGAGGAGCGAGACGGCACCGGCGTGGCGTCGAACGTAAGGGCGCGGGCATCGCCGAACACCCAGGGATTGCCGTAGATACCGCGCGCGATGAACACGGCGCTGGCGCCGGAGCTGCGCAGACGCTCCACAGCATCCTCGGCCGAGAACACATCGCCCGAACCGATAACGGGAATCTCGACGGCGTCGGCCACCTCATCGACGACCGACCAATCGGCCTGGCCCGTGTAGAGCTGCGTGGCGCAGCGACCATGTACCGCCACCGCAGCCGCCCCTGCCCCCTCGAGCATCTGGGCAAACGTCGCGGCATTGCGGTCCTCGGCGTAAAAGCCCTTGCGGATCTTGACGGTCACGGGCACGTGCGCCGCGCCTACCGCCGCCTCGACGATCTGCTCAGCCAGCTCGGGCGTGCGCATAAGTGCCGAGCCCTCGCCCTTGGTGACGACCTTGCGAGCCGGGCAGGCCATGTTGATATCGATCAGTGACAGGCGATCGCCCACACGCTCCTCGACGGCAGCGACAGCGCTCGCAAACTGATCGGGTTTGGAGCCAAAGAGCTGCACGCAGATCTGCTGTTCCTCATCGGCCGGTAGCACCAGGCGCCACGTCTTGTTGCTCGCGTAGGCAAGGCCCGCCACGCTCACCATCTCGCTATAGGCAAGATGGGCACCGCGGCGGCGGCACATGATGCGGTAGGCAGGGTCGGTCACACCGGCCATGGGAGCCATAAGGAACGGCTGCTCAGCATAGGCGCCCAGCAGCCGCTTGCTGTATTCAGAAAGCGCCATGGACCTACTCGTCCACCTTGAGGATCGCCATAAAGGCCTCCTGCGGGACCTCGACCGAGCCGATGGCCTTCATGCGCTTCTTGCCCTCTTTTTGCTTCTCGAGCAACTTGCGCTTACGCGAGATATCGCCGCCGTAACACTTAGCCAGCACGTCCTTGCGGCGCGCCTTGACGGTAGAGCGGGCGATGATCT
This sequence comes from uncultured Collinsella sp., assembly GCA_958429025.1. Classification (GTDB taxonomy): domain Bacteria; phylum Actinomycetota; class Coriobacteriia; order Coriobacteriales; family Coriobacteriaceae; genus Collinsella. Next base: position 75,419 of record CAUAIH010000005.1, read on the forward strand.
TGTTGCCGATGGCGCCCTGAATAGGCACCTCGAACAGCTGGCGCGGGATGATTTCCTTGAGCTTGTCACACAGGCCGCGGGCCAGGCCATAGGCTTTGTCCTTGTGCACGATAAACGAAAGCGCGTCCACCTCGTCGCCCGAAAGCAAAATATCGAGCTTAACGAGCTCGGAGGGACGGTACTCGTTGAACTCGTAGTCGAGCGAGGCATAGCCCTTGGTACGGCTCTTGAGCTGGTCAAAGAAGTCCAGGATGAGCTCGGCAAGCGGTATATCAAAGCGCATCTCGACCGATTTGCTCGTGAGATGGATCATGTCGGTCGTAATGCCGCGGTGCTCGATAGCGAGCTGCATGACGGCGCCCGTATACTCGGGCGGGCAGATAATCTTGGCCTTGAGGTAGGGCTCCTCGATGCGCTCGATGCGCGTAGCCTCGGGCAGATCCTGCGGGCTGCGAACATCAATCATCTCGCCGTCGGTTTTATAGACGTGATAGTCCACCGAAGGGCTCGTAGCAATGAGGTCAAGGTTGAACTCGCGCTCCAGGCGCTCCTTGACGACTTCCATATGCAGCAGGCCTAAGAAGCCCACGCGGAAGCCAAAGCCGAGCGCCACCGAGGTCTCGGGCTCCCACACCAACGACGGGTCGTTGACATGCAGCTTATCGAGAGCGTCGCGCAGATTCTCGTAATCCTTGTTGTCAATTGGGAACAGGCCCGTGTAGACCATGGGCTTGGCCTCGCGGTAGCCGGGAAGCGGCTCGGGACAGGGATTCGACGCCCACGTAAGGGTATCGCCCACGCGAACGGCCTCGGGGTCCTTCAGGCCCGTGACCACGTAGCCCACCTCGCCGACCGTCAGCGCATCGACCGGGGTCTCGGCGGGACGCTTGACGCCAACGCCATCGACCAAAAAGTCGCCCTCAGTCTGCATCATGCGAAGGGTATCGCCCTTTTTAATGGAGCCGTCAAAGACGCGGACCGTGGCGACGACGCCGCGGTACTCATCGAAGTACGAATCCAGAATAAGTGCCTTGAGCGGCGCGTTCGCATCGCCCTTGGGCGGTGAGATCAAAAAGACAATGGACTCCAGCAAATCGTGAATGCCCTCGCCGGTCTTGCCCGATACGCATACGGCATCGTCGGCAGGAATCGCCAGGTCATCCTCGATCTCGGTCTTAACCTCGTCGGGGTGTGCAGAGGGAAGGTCAATCTTGTTGATGGCGGGCACGATATCCAGGTTGGCGTTCATGGCGAGCGTCGCGTTGGAGACGGTCTGTGCCTCGACGCCCTGCGTGGCGTCGACGACGAGCACCGCGCCCTCGCAGGCGGCCAGCGAACGCGAGACCTCATAGGTAAAGTCCACGTGGCCCGGCGTATCGATCAGGTTGAACTGATACGTCTCGCCATCGTCGGCGTCATAGGAAACGCGAACGGCATTGGACTTGATCGTGATGCCGCGCTCGCGCTCGATATCCATGGTGTCGAGCAGCTGCGACTCCATATCGCGCTCGTCGACGGTATGGGTAAGCTCGAGGATGCGATCGCTGATCGTGGACTTGCCATGGTCGATGTGCGCAACGATTGAGAAGTTGCGGATGTGGGAAATGTCAATTGAAGTATTCATGCGGACTATCTTACCCGAGCGGTACAAAAAATGGAGCCTGTTCCATAAAACAGGCTCCATTTATGCGCGTAATCTGTGTGGTGTGAAATTTACAACTTAAGCGTTGATGCTGTTCACGAGCTTGGCAAGACCGGACTTGCGGTTGGAAGCCTGGTTCTTGTGGATAACATGCTTGGCGGCAGCCATGTCGAGACGCTTGGTGACGGTCTTGAGGGCAGCCTGGGCCTTCTCGGCGTCGCCCTCGGCGACGGCGGACTGGACGTGCTTGGTCAGCGTCTTGAGCTCGGACTTGACAGCCTTGTTACGCATGCGAGCTGCCTCATTGGTGCGGATACGCTTCTTCTGAGACTTGATGTTTGCCACTTCTGGAGTTCCTTTCGAGTTCCTTGCAAAAAATGTATGACACCTCTGAGACACGGTGAGGTCATGCAAGCGCCTACTATAGCACGCTCCCCCTCAAAGGGATAGAACGAATTTGTCAAATAGGCAGGTATCATCACGATTTTCTCAAGATGTTCGTAATCCAGAGCAAAAGCGCGGTCTGAGAATCGGCCGAACCCTTGAGCGCGAGCTCCACATCAACGGCACCCTCGAGCGCTGCGACGAGCTCTGTCATCGAAAAGCGACGTGCCCAGGTCAGGTGATTCTTGACCTGCCAGGACTGGAGTTTGAGCGTTGCGGCCAGCTCACGACCCTGTCCGCGCGCATCGAGCGCCTTGGCAACGATAAGCTCGCGAATGCGGCCGCACAGCAATGTGTACGTCCACACGTAGCTCTTGGCGGGCATTAGATTGAAGAGCTCGAGCGAACGGCGCATGTCACGGGCCGAGACCGCATTGAGAAAGTCCCAGGGTTGAACCTCGGCCGTACGTACAATCCAGCGCTCAACGTCGGCAAGCTCAATCTGGGGCGCCTCGACCATCTGGGCAAGCTTAGCCAAGTCGTTATCGAGCATGCGAGTGTTTTCACCCGAACGCGAGACGAGCTCCTCGGCGGCCGCCGTCGAGATCGACTTGCCGTGCTGCGTCGCCATCTGTTGCACGCGGCGCGGTAACTCCCAGCGCTTGGTGCCGGAGCAATCGATCACGGCCTTCTTGTCGATTTTGGCGATCGCCTTATACAGGCGCGTGTTCTTGGCAAGCGAGTCGGCGATGATGAGGCAGACCGTCGTGGGGCTGGGACTCGCCAGATAGTCGACAAGCGGCTCCGAGACCGCCTTAGCGAGCTTTGAGCAGCCATCAAGGATTACCAAGCGAAACTCGCTGCCCATCGGAAAGGTGTTAAGCGATCCGATAATAGACTCGATATCGGGGTCCTTGGTCATGTCGCGCTCGTCGAGGTTGAACTCGACCATTCCCGACTTTTCCAGACGCGCCTTCATACGTGAGACGGCGTGATCGCGCTTGACGCCGTCGGTACCGACGATCAGATATGCCGGCAGCAGACCGGTTTCGGACATTACGCTCCCCTCCCGCAGGCCTTCGTATTCGTTCCGTGCCATTCTAGCCCAGGGGCCCACCACACGCCATCGACGTCGTCACGGTCGCTGGCATCGCATCGCAAAGCCCTTTGCGGTCGGGCTGATGGTGATATCACCGTGTTCGATGGTGCATGCGAACGCACCGCCCGCTTCCTGAACGGCATCGATGCAGGCATCCGACGGATGACCGTATCGATTCCCCTTGCCGGCGCTCGCGAGGGAAAGCTCGGGTCTCAGGACATCCAGCAACTCACCATCGACTGAAACCTTGGAGCCGTGATGCCCAAGTTTAAGGACATCGATATCCCCCACCTCCTGCACGAATTCCCGTTCTTGGTCGAGCTCGGCATCACCAGTGAGGAGCATACGCAGGCTCTTGCCTTCCTGAACATAAGAGAGTAGCAGGACAAGCGAGTCCTCATTTCCCTCGCCATCTACGGACTCGAACGGCCACATCACGCGGGCACAAAATGAGCCGATGTCGACCGTATCCCCACGGCGCACCTGCCGATACTCAACGCCAGGTCGATTCAATACCTCGGCAGGAGCATCCTCCAACGCATCCGCCGCCACGGCAATCGTTCCGACCGAAAACTGTTCGAGCACGGCAGGTAGACCACCCCAGTGATCCTCATCCCAATGCGTCACAAAGACGGCATCGATATGGTGCACGTTATTGCGAACCAACGCCGCTACCACGCGCTCATCGAGCCCGCAGTCGACGAGTGCTAATGCGTCGCCCTGGCGGATAAGAATCGCATCCGCCTGGCCCACATCGAGCACCGTCACCGAAGGCGGAACGAATCGATCCCAGTAGACGTACGGAATCGCAGCCAAGAGCACCAGACATGAAAGCCCCACCGCCATAGGACGTGCACGGGGACGCGGCCACCAGACCAACAGAACCGCCAGCAAACACGGCACTAGGTAAATCCACATGCTATCGGGCGGCACACTCACAGATGCACCAGGCACGGCGGCAAACAGCTGCTCGAAGAACAGTGCGCAACGGGCGGCAACCATGGGCACAACGAGCGCCCAAATCCGCAACGGTTCCACGAGCGAAAAGGGAACCAGCACGATCGACACAGCAAGCAGTACGCTCACCACCGGACCGATGACTGCATTTGCCAGCGGAGCAATGAGCGAGAACGTACCGAAGGCAGGAATGGTAATGGGAAGTGTTGCCAGTTGCGAGCACAGCGTGACGGAAAGTATGTTGGCAACGCCCGATGGCACACCCAGCTCACCCAAAGCGTAGGTCGCATAGGGGCAAAAGCACAGAATGGCTAAGACGCTGGCACATGAAAGCTGAAAGCCCATCTCGAACAGCACCGTCGGTCGCAGTAGCACAAAGATGGACATGGTTACGAAGAGCGCCGATGCGCCGTGCCGGCGACGCCCCGCGCCGTTTACAACAAGCGTAGCGAACACCATGCAGCACGCGCGCACGGCCGAGGGAGACGCGCCCGTAAAGGCAGCGTAGCCCACAAGCGCCATCGCCAATATCGCCCGCTGAACACCACGTGAGCAGCGAGTTTTTTGCAATACACCCTCGATTACAAATCCCACGATAGCCAAATGGCTGCCGGAGACGGCTATAAGATGCGCCGTTCCCGTCACCGAAAACCAGTCGCCCGCCGGCTGGGCGCGCAGCTCGGCCGAACGACCGCAGACGACACCGGCTATGAGCGCACGCGCCGGGTCGGTCGCAGGCGCGATGGACGCTAGCAGCCCATTTCGCAGCCGAAGCAGCGGCCCCGGAGAGCCCTCATCGACCGGCACAATCCGAACGGCTTGAACCTTGCGCACCTCGCCTCGGAGCACGCGCGATCGTCCATATGCATCGTTCTCAAAACGTGAAACGCGACCGATAACACGCACGTGCGCCCCGGCCTTGAGCTCGCGGTCACACGACAGGCGAACCGTTGCCAAGTTCTTACCGTCCGCGCGCGCCTCGCAGGTATAGGAATACACGTCGTCGTTTATGGATGAATCACCCTGCACGACAAACTCGAGGCTGCTTGCCGCTCGACCGTCGAGCGCCTTCGAGGCGCCTAGCGTGCCCACAGCCCACCACGCCGAGACGACCGCTCCCGCCACGAGACCGACGGACGCGGCATACAGCCACCGCTTCCAAGGGGCAAGCCGCGCACAAGATTGAGCCAGCACAACGAATACCGCCGCCGCAACGGGAATGGCCCATAGCAGCCCGACCGCCGGCGCCTGCTCCCTCAGCAGCGCATCAGCGGCCACGTTGAGCACCAAGGCGCAGCTCATGCACATGCCGGCACACAGGGCCATCGTCCACGGCATCAGGGGCCGCGGAGGCATCACATGTTCGCGCTCGGTCGCACTCATACGCAGATGCAATCTTTGATTTTGGCAAGCTTCTTCTCGCCGATTCCCGACACACGCATCAGATCGTCAACCGAGGCAAAAGCACCGTTCTTTGTACGCTCATCGATAATCGACTGTGCCATGGAGGGACCGATGCCCGAGAGCGTCTGCAGCTCTGCCGCGCTTGCCGTATTGATGTTGACTAGGCCCGTTGCGCCACTCACGCCCAATGATGCGGAAGCCCCACCATCAACACCGGCTTCCGCAATGGACGCCTGCTGCTCCCCCACCGTTGGAACGTGAATCTTCTGCCCATCGACGACCTTGGATGCCCGATTGAGCCCCGTAACGTCTGCCTCGGGCGCCAGCCCGCCGGCGGCATCTATCGCCTGAGCCACCCGCGCGCCGTCCTTGACGCGATATACACCGGGCGACACAACGGCACCATCAACATCGACATAAACCTCTGCCGCGGCAGACGCCTTAGACGAAGAGCCTTCGGATGTCTTTCCGCTCGAGGCATCGCCGGATCCCGGCTCCACTAACGAGCCCGAACCATCAGTGCGCTCAAACGACACGCCGCCAGTACCGCCGCCAAGGTTCGCCATCGCCAAGCCGCTCGCCATCGCAATGACGACCAGTATCGCCATCACCACTGCCTTGTGACCGAGCAGCTTGTCCGCCCAGCGGTCCATCTTTTTGACCCGTTCGTGTTGTTCGCGCTGCGCCATAGCAAAACCTCCCAACACCATCGTGTCAGGAAAAAAGCCCTGCAACAGCCACGCTCCAAAACCGGTTTTAGCGGTCAAACCAAATACCGACCAAAACCTTGCACAAATCTGTCCATTTATTCAGGCACACGTCAGCAAATGAACACTTAGCCGCAAAAAGCCCAGATAGCAAAAGACCGACGATGCAGGCGCATCGTCGGTCTATGCACAATTTTACTCGTGATCTTGGTAAATCTCACGCGGAGCAAGCTCCGAATGTTTGCGTTTTAAGGTCTTGGGGGCCTTATACGTGTTGCTTTCGAAGTCGATGTACTCAGTCTGCTTGAGTAGGCGCTCGATCATCTCCTCGTGATCGAACAACTCCCAGGCCTCATGCACGGCATCGAGTTTAGCGTGCGTCTCGGGACGACGCGGCATAAACAGCGTGCAGCAGTCGGGAGCGGCCTCAGTCGAGATATCGAACGTACCAATCTCCTCGGCGCGCGCGATGATCTCCTGCTTGTCCGAACCGATGAGAGGACGGAACACGGGAATCTTCACGGCCTCGTTAACGGCCATGATATTCTCAAGCGTTTGGGAGGCAACCTGTCCAAGCGATTCGCCCGTCACGATGGCCTTGGCGCCCTCGATGTGTGCAATGCGCTCGGCAACCGAATACATAATGCGGCGATACATGATCACGCGCAGGTTGCTGGGACAGGTGACCGAAATCTCACGCTGGCAGTCGCCAAACGGCACCACGTACAGGCGGCCGATCTGGACACCCGGCTCAAGCGCACGGATGATGTCCTGCACCAAATACTCGCTCGTGTCGGGCGTCTGCGGACGACCTGAGAAATGTACCGGCACGCACACCGCGCCGCGACGCGCGAGCATCCAGGTTGCCACCGGAGAATCAATACCCGACGACAGCAGCGTCACGACCTTGCCGGCAGAACCCACCGGCAGACCGCCCACGCCGCGCTCGGAGCGCGCGTACACATAAACGCTACCCTGGACCACCAGTACGTGCACCATCGCATCGGGGTCGTGCATTTGAACCTTTTTATCGGGGAAGGCCTCACACAACACCTCGCCCACCTGACGATTGATATCAATCGAGGTGAGCTCATAGTCGGTATTGGAGCGCTTGGCGTGCACCTTAAACGAATCGAAGGAACCAAACTCGCGCAGCGCCTTCACGGCGGCGGCACAGTACTCCTGAGGGTCGCGATTGGTGTGATACGCCAAAGACACACGAGCAACACCGGGAACGGTGCGAATGACACGCGCCGCCTCGTCGGCCTGATGCTCGTTAAAGGTCACGAGGATATAACCGGAAATTCGAGACACGGCATTCACGGAAAAGGCGGCCAAGGCCGCCTTGATGTTATCCATGAGGATATGCTCAAAATGTGCGCGGTTCTTACCCTTCAGTCCAACCTCGTGATAGTGGACCAGGCAGACGCGAGCCGCCATTTAGGCTTCAGCAACCTTGTGGCCGAGCGCCTTCTCGTAACGGGCCTCGTCGTAAGAGATGTCGCCGTCGACAATCTCGTCCATAGCCATCGAGATGGTGTCGGCACCGGAAAGCCCGATGGTGATGTCATCGACATCCTGGACGGCAAGCACGCGGTTGTGCTGGCCACGCAGCATGCTATTGATGTCGCAGGCGCGCTTGGAGGCAAGCGAAGCGAGCAGGAAGCGGTTGTGATCGGTCTTCTCCAGAAGATCGTCAATGCAAGGCTTTACAACGGACACGGACCTCAGATCCTTTCATGCATATCGAGAACGCGAACGAGCTCATCGGTCGCGCGGTCGAGATCGTCATTTACCACGACTTCGTCGTAGCGGTCGGCAAGGGCAAGCTCATCGGCGGCGTTTGCCATACGCAGCTCAATCGTCTCGGGCGTCTCGGTACCGCGACCGACTAGACGCTCGCGAAGCACCTCGAGCGAAGGTGGCTTGATAAAGATCAACACGGCCTCGGGGAAACGCTCCTTGACCTGCAGGGCACCCTGGACATCGATCTCCAAGATCAGAGACGAGCCAGAGGCGAGCTTGGACTGAACCTCGCTCACCAACGTGCCGTAGCAGTTACCGTGGACCTCGGCCCACTCAACAAACTCACCGTTTGCCACGCGGCGGTCGAACTCCTCGCGCGTCAGGAAAAAGTAGTTGACGCCGTCGACCTCACCTTTACGTGGTGCTCGCGTGGTAGCCGAAACCGTCAGGCCCAGGTTCGAGCGACGCTCGCGCACACGAGTGACGAGCGTGCCCTTGCCTGCACCTGACGGTCCAGAAATCACAAAGAGCTTTGAATCCTGAGCGCTCACTTATTTGGTCAGCTGCTCGAGGAGCTGCTCGCGCTGACGGACGCCAAGGCCCTGGACGCGACGGGTAGCGGAGATGCCGAGCTCCTCCATGATCTTGGCGGCCTTGGCCTTGCCATAACCGGGGAGAGACTCGATGAGGGTGGAAACCTTCATGCGGGAAGCGATGGGGTCATCGGAGTTGAGCACGGACTCGAGGGACTTCTCGCCCTTCTTGATCTGCTCGCGAAGCTCAGCGCGAGCGTGACGTGCGGCGGCAGCCTTCTCAAGAGCCTGCTTGCGCTGCTCGTCGGTAAGCTGAGGGAGTGCCATTCGAACCTCCAAATAGTTGGGTTATATCTGATTCAATAATTGGCATTTTAGCACGTCAAACGCGCTAAATGCCCAATCGACGGCTCCATAGGTTAGACGATACCTGCGAAAAGTGCAATATACGGAGGTCAAAGTTGAGCCCCTGACCTGCGATTCCACACAAAGGATGGGAAAGTTTTCGCAGGCACAGGGGCTAATTTGTGCTAATGAGACCCAAAAGTGGTGACTTGAGGGAAACTTTTAGGCGACGTTTTCGACCAGCTCGGCAACGATAGCGTCAAATGCGGCAACCGGGTCGTCGGCACCGGTGATGGGTCGGCCAACCACGATGTGGCTCGCACCGCGCTCGATAGCCTGGGAGGGCGTCGCCACGCGGGATTGATCGCCCAGGGCGGCACCCACCGGACGCACGCCAGGAGTCACGATCAGCGCATCGGGGCCGAGCAGCTCGCGCATGTCATGGGCCTCCATCGGCGAGCACACGATGCCGTCGATGCCGTTGGCCTGGGCAAGCTTTGCCAGGCGGGCGGCTTCCTCGGCGACGGGCGGCTCGACGCCGATCTCGGCCAGCGAATCCTGGTTCATGCTCGTGAGCACGGTGATGGCGACAAGCTTGGCGCGGTCCTCGCGCGTCTCCTCGGCACCCTCGCGGCACGCAGCGAGCATAGCGCCCGAACCCAGTCCATGGACCGAGAGCAGGTCGGCACCGGCAAGCGAGGCCGAACGGGCGGCACCGCGCACCTGATGCGGAATGTCATGGAACTTGAGGTCGAGGAAGACCTTAAAACCCAGGTCCTTAAACGTCTTGACGATTTCGGGGCCCTCAGCGTAATAGAGCGTCATGCCGACCTTGAGCCAAGCGGCATGACCAGAAAGCTCGTGGGCGAGCTCGAGCGCGCGCTCACGGTCGCAGTCGAGGGCGACGATAACACGGTCGCGGGCATCGGTCTCTAGCATTCGAAAGCACCTACCAGCTCATTGATGTCCTTCACGCCCTGGGACTCCGCCCAGGCCTCGAGCTCGTGCGCAATCTTGAGCGAAGCGCACGGATCGACAAAGTTGGCCATGCCGACCGACACGCAGGTGGCACCGGCCAAGATAAACTCAGCCGCATCCTCGCCGGTCATGACACCACCGACACCGTTGATGGGGATATTGACGGCCTGGGCAACCTCCCAGACCATGCGCACGGCGATATGGTGGCACAGCGGGCCCGAAAGGCCGCCCTTGGGCTTGGCCACACGGGACTTGCGGGTATGAACATCGATGGCCATGCCCTGGATGGAGTTAATGACCGAAAGGCCGTCGGCGCCGGCGGCCTCGAGAGCCTTGGCAATCTCGGCGACGTTGACCGGAGCCATCTTGACGAACAGCGGCTTATCGGTCACCTTACGGCAGGCAGCCATAACGGCAGAGGCGCCCTCGGGCGAGGAGCCCATGGCGGCACCGCCGGCGGCGATATTGGGGCAGCTGACGTTGATCTCGTAGCCGGCAGCCCAGGGGCACAGCTCGACATACATCTCGAGCGCGCGGACAAACTCCTCTACGGAGTGACCGGCGACCTGACAGATGACCTGGCAACCGTCCTTGGAGAGCTGCTCGAGCCACGGACCGGACTCACGGGCAAAGGCAGCCACGCCGGGGTTCTGAAGGCCCACGGAGTTGATCATGCCGCCCGGGATCTCAGCCATGCGGGGCGCGGGGTTGCCGGGCCAGGGCTCGGCAGCACAGCCCTTGGTGGTGATGGCGCCCAGCCGGGAGACATCGAAGAAGTTCTGGAACTGCCAACCGTAGCCAAAGGTACCGGCTGCGGTGTTGATGGGGTTCTGCATCTTGACGCCGCCGAAATCGACGGCCATATTCACGGTACCCACTAGAAGACCACCACCTTGGAAGCATCGAACACGGGGCCGCACATGCAGGCGCCCTTCATACCGTCGACCGTCTCGACATTGCAGGTGTTGCAGGCGCCAAAGCCACAGCTCATCATGCGCTCGAGCGACACCTCGCAGTACGCACCGGCCTCGGCAGCAGCGGCGGCGACCTTCTTCATCATGACGGCGGGACCGCAGCTGGCGACGTAGTCGTAGCCGCCCTCGCCGAGCAGCTCGGCGGCAGGATCGGTGCAAAAACCGTGCGTGCCGAGCGAGCCGTCGTCGGTGCACACGTAGACCGTATCGCACAGAGCGCGAAACTCATCGATGCCCACGGCCTTGGACGCGGTGCCAAAGCCCAGGCACACGTCGACGGCCACACCCTGCTCGGCAAGCTTGCCGGCAAGGCACAACACGGGCGGAACACCGATGCCGCCCGCAACGAGCAGCGCTTTCCTGGTGCCCTCGGGCACATGCCAGCCGCGTCCGCCGGGGCCCAGCAGATTAGAGGTGGAACCGGGGGCCATCTGCGACAGACGACGGGTGTCGTCGCCCACGACGGCGTACCACAGCTCGACGGTGCCGGCCTGGGCGTCGGCGCGATAGAAGCTCAGGGGCACGCGAAGCAGCGAGGACGCATCGCCGGGCACGGCAATGTTCACAAACTGACCGGGCTTGAGCGCACTTGCAAGCTTGGGGGCCGAGATAACGAGCGAGAAGATGCCGTCGGCGATCTCCCGGTTCGAAACGACCTCGAAGTCGTGCATGCGTGCAGTGGAAGGTGTGGGCATAGACGCTCCAATCCCCCATGCGGTTGCATGGTCAAAACGAACAGAAAGCGCGGCGCCGCAAGGGCACCGCGCACAAAAGCGATAAGGCTATGCTAGCAGATGCAGCCGTCGGCGAGCGTCTGCTTGCCGCCGACAAACACATCGGTGGCACGACCGGTGAGCGTGCGGCCGGCAAAACCGGAGTTCTCAGCACGCGACTCGTAACCGTCCTCGCCGACCGTCCAGGTGACAGCGGGATCGAACACGGTCAGGTCGGCAACGGAGCCCGCCTTGACCTGAACCTGGTCGAGGCCCAGGATCTCACGCGGCTTGATAGCCATGAGCTCGACCATGCGGCCCACGCTCATCTTGCCCGTGTTGACCAGCTCGGTGAGTACGAGCGACAGCGAGGTCTCGAGGCCGATCATGCCAAAGGGCGCAAGCTCGAACTCGCGGGCCTTCTCCCACGGGGTGTGGGGAGCGTGATCGGTGACGATAGCGTCGACGGTACCGTCGATGACACCCTGACGGATAGCCTCGGCATCCTCGTCGGTACGCAGCGGCGGGTTAACCTTGAGCGAGGTGTTGTAGGTCTCGTCCAGGTCGTTCTCGGTCAGGAACATGTGGTGCGGGGTGGCCTCGCAGGTAACCTGAACGCCAGCGGCCTTACCGGCACGCACGATCTCCAGGCCATGGGCGGTGGAGATGTGCTGGATGTGCAGCTTGGCACCGGTCAGCTTGGCGATCTCGATGTCGCGAGCGATCTGGAGCTCCTCGCCGGCAGCCGGCCAGCCCTCGAGAGCCAGACGGGTCGAGACCTTGCCCTCGTTGATCTGGCCGTGGCCGACCAGGTCCTCGTCCTGGCAGTGGCTCATAAAAACCTTGCCGAACATCTTGCCGTAGTCCATGCAACGACGGAGCATGCCCGCGCCCTGCACGCCGCGACCGTCGTCGGTAAAGGCGACAACACCGTGGGCGACCATATCGCCCATCTCGGACATGGCCTCGCCCTTAAGACCGCGGGTCATGGCGCCCGACGGATAGACGCGGCAGTGACCGACCTCGGCAGCACGGGACTTGACGAACTCCACGACGGTGCCGTTATCGGTGACGGGATCGGTGTTGGGCATGGCGCACACGCCGGTAAAGCCGCCCTTGGCAGCAGCGCGGGTGCCGCTTTCGATGTCCTCTTTGACCTCGTAGCCGGGCTCACGAAGGTGAACGTGCATATCCACCAGGCCGGGGACGAGGTACTTGCCGGAAAGGTCGCGGACCTCGGCTCCCTCGACGGCGAGATTCTCGCCGACCTCGGCGATCTTATCGCCGTCAATCAGGACGTCAACGACACCGTCAAGCTCGACGGACGGGTCGACGACGTGGGCATTCTTAAGAAGCAAGGCCATTATCGGCACCTCCAAGCAGCAGATACAGGATAGCCATACGCACGCAGATACCGGCGTAGACCTGCTCCAGGATGACGGAGCGTTGCGGGTGGTCGGCCATATAGGAGTCGAACTCGACGCCGCGGTTGATGGGGCCCGGGTGGCAGATGATCGCATCGGGCTTCATGAGCTTCTCGCGGTCCTTGGTCAGACCGAAGAGCTTGTGGTACTCACGAATGGTCGGGAACGGGGCACCCTCGAGGCGCTCCTGCTGCACGCGCAGCATGTAGACGACGTCCAGCTCGGGCAGGACGGAATCGAGGTCGCTCGTCACGTGGTCGCAGCCCAGGACCTCGGGCGCCGGCGGCAGCAGCGTGCCGGGGGCGACGGCGTAGGTCTCGCAGCCCATGATCTTAAGGGCGGGGATCAGCGAACCGCAAACACGGGAGTGCGCGATATCGCCGACGACGGCGACCTTCAGACCGTGGAAGTCGCCCTTGTGCTCCCAGATGGTGTACAGGTCGAGCAGGGCCTGCGTGGGATGGTTGTGCTTGCCGTCGCCGGCGCAGATGACGCTCGCGGGCGAGTTCTGCGTGACGATGTAGGGAGCACCGGCGTGCTTATCTCGCACGACGATGCAGTCGATCTTATAGGCGTTGAGGGTCTCGACGGTGTCGACAAGGCTCTCGCCCTTGACCGTGGAGGTCGAGGAGCCGCCAAAGTTGAGGCTGTCGGCCGAAAGACGCTTCTCGGCGAGCTCGAAGGAGCTGCGGGTGCGCGTCGAGGGCTCGTTGAACATGTTGACGATGGTCTTGCCCTTGAGCGTGGGGACCTTCTTGATCGCACGCTCGTTGACCTCGGAGAACGCCTTGGCGGTCTCGAGGATGAGCTTGATGTCCTCTTCGGAGTACTCGGTAATGTCGATCAGGTGCTTATGGTTGAACGCCACGGTACTACTCACCTCCCAGCGGCGCGGAGCCCACATGGGAACCCGGCGCGACGTCGTTAATCTCGACAGCAGTGTGGCCGTCGACTTCCTTCATATATAGGTGCACGTTCTCCTCATGCGACGAGGGAACGTTCTTGCCGACAAAGTCCGGCGAGATGGGGAGCTCGCGGTGGCCGCGGTCAACGAGGACTGCCAGCTCAATACGGCTCGGACGGCCCAGGTCCATGACGGCGTCGAGAGCGGCGCGAATGGTACGGCCCGTATACAGGATGTCGTCCACCAGCACGACGCGCTTGCCGTCGACGCTAAAGGGAATGTTGGTGGCGTGGATCGCGGGAGCGAAATTGGTAGCGTAGTCATCGCGGTAGAAGCTGATGTCGAGGCTACCGAGCGGAACGTCGACGCCCTCGATCTCCTTGATCTCCTCGGCGAGCTTCTTTGCCAGAAGGTCGCCGCGCGTGACGATGCCGACCAGAGCGAGGTCTTCACAGCCCTCGTTGCGCTCGAGAATCTCGTGCGCGATGCGGGTCATCGCTCGATTGACGGCGGTCTCGTCCATGATGACCGCCTTGGGGGAAGTCGTGCCCATCGATCTCCTTCCTCACATGTCTTGACTGCTGACACAGTCAAAAAAATAGATGCCCGACCGCTCAAAGCGGACCAGACACCCACAGGAAGGGCTGCTCTTTGGCAGCTATGTAATTCCATGTGGGTATCTCGTACCCCTTTAATGGTCAAGGGATAGTGTAGCCAACCTCGAGCTTAATTGCGAGCATAAATACAGGGCAATCCGTAAACGGAGCCCAATGCTCAATAAACCTATATATATTTGTGGGACGAGCTTGAAAACGTACGCACGAGCTGGCATAATCCCCTCTGCTGCACGCAAATCGGATCTACGTCCAGGGCCGTGGCGTGAGCACTATCGCCAAAAGAGTAATATCTCTGTGTAGATTACGCACAGGGAGCTGCTTCTGTGCTATAGTTCAGGATTGTTTGTTAACGCGACATGTTCGTTTGTCGCCCAAGGAGGGTCAGTTATGTCCAAAGTTTGCGAAGTTTGCGGTAAGCACCCCGTTGCCGGTCGCTCCATCAGCCACTCTCACCGCGTCACCAACCGTAAGTTCCGCCCCAACATCCAGCGCGTCTACGTCGTCGTCGATGGTCACCGTCGCAAGATGAACGTTTGCTCCACCTGCCTCAAGTCCGGCAAGGTTGCGCGCTCCTAAATAAGGTCTTACCAACAAGCACCTCGGACTCTCCGGGTCAAAGACCTCGCGTTCACATAGAACTTACCAAAGGCGCCCTCCCCTACGGAGGGCGCTTTTTTGTACTCATTGGGGACAGACTTACATGAGTGAAAGCACTCATGTAAGTCTGTCCCCAATGAGCGGGACGATGCACTGGTAGATAGTTTTGTTAAAACGTTTCAGTTTATTGAAGCGTTTTAGTGTGCCTTTTACGGGAATCTTACCGTTCGCCGAATAATTTCTTGCTATCATGCAAGTCGTAGGGTAAATCTCCGATCGCAAGGAGACACAAATGGTGAAAAAGTCACCGGAAAACACTACTCCCGCAATTGTGGACAACGTAGAGGCGCTTGAGGCCAAGCTCGCTCAGATGCGAGAGGCCCAGGCGCTTTTTGCTACGTACACGCAGGAGCAGGTCGACAAGATCTTCTATGAGGCCGCCATGGCCGCCAACAAGGCTCGTATCCCGTTGGCGAAGATGGCCATCGAGGAGACCGGCCGCGGCGTTCTTGAGGACAAGGTCATCAAGAACCACTACGCCGCAGAGTACATCTACAACGCTTACAAGAACACCAAGACCTGTGGTGTCCTGGAGCGCGACGAGGCTTACGGCATCACCAAGATCGCCGAGCCCATCGGCATCGTGGGCGCCGTCATCCCGACGACCAACCCCACCTCCACCGCGATCTTCAAGACGCTGATCTGCCTGAAGACCCGCAACGCCATCATCATCTCCCCGCACCCGGCAGCCGCCAAGTGCACCATCGCCGCTGCCAAGCTCGTGCTTGACGCCGCCGTCAAGGCCGGCGCCCCCGAGGGCATCATCGGCTGGGTCGATGTCCCCTCCATCGAGCTGACCAACATGGTCATGCGCGACGTCGACATCATCCTCGCCACCGGTGGCCCGGGCATGGTCAAGGCCGCTTACTCCTCGGGCAAGCCCGCCCTGGGCGTTGGCGCCGGTAACACCCCGGTCGTCATCGACGACACCGCCGACGTGCTGCTCGCCGTCAACTCCATCATCCACTCCAAGACCTTCGACAACGGCATGATCTGCGCTTCCGAGCAGTCCGTGACCGTCATCGACACCATCTATGACCAGGTCAAGGCCGAGTTCCAGAAGCGCGGCTGCTACTTCGTCAAGCAGGGTGCCGAGATGGAGGCCCTGCGTGCCGCCATGTTCAAGAACGGCGCTCTCGATCACCGCATCCCCGGCATGGCTGCCGCCAAGATCGCCGAGCTCGCCGGCATCGAGGTTCCCGCCAAGACCAAGATCCTGATCGCCGAGGTCACCTCCACCGACCCCGCCAAGGAGGAGTTCTCCCACGAGAAGCTCTCCCCGGTCCTGGCCATGTACCACGCCAAGGACTTCCAGGAGGCCGTCGACAAGGCCGAGCACCTGGTGCTCGCCGGTGGCCCGGGCCACACCGCCTCTCTGTACGTGCACCCCGCCCAGGCCGAGAAGATCAGCCTGTTCGAGCACGTCATGAAGGCCTGCCGTATCGTCATCAACACCCCGTCCTCGCACGGCGGCATCGGTGACCTGTACAACTTTGGCATGAAGCCGTCTCTGACCCTGGGCTGCGGCTCCTGGGGCGGCAACTCCGTCTCCGAGAACGTTGGGGTGAAGCACTTGATCAACGTTAAGACTGTGGCCGAGCGCCGTGAGAACATGCTGTGGTTCCGCGCTCCCGAGAAGGTCTACTTCAAGAAGGGTTCCACGCCCGTCGCCCTCGACGAGCTGGGCAACGTCATGGGCAAGAAGCGCGCCTTCATCGTCACCGACCAGTTCCTCTTCAAGAATGGCAACACCCGCGCCATCGAGGCCAAGCTCGACGAGATGGGCATCGCCCACGACTGCTTCTACGACGTCGAGCCCGATCCGTCGCTGCAGTGTGCACGTCGCGGCGCCAAGCAGATGGCTCTCTTTGAGCCGGACGTCATCATCGCCGTCGGCGGTGGCTCCGCTATGGACGCCGGCAAGATCATGTGGATGATGTACGAGCACCCCGAGTGCAAGTTTGAGGACATGGCCATGGACTTCATGGACATCCGCAAGCGTATCTTCACCTTCCCCGAGATGGGCAAGAAGGCCTACTTCGTTGCCGTCCCGACCTCTTCGGGTACCGGCTCCGAGTGCACGCCGTTCGCCATCATCACCGACAAGGAGACCGGCATCAAGTGGCCGCTCGCCGACTACGCGCTGCTCCCCAACATGGCTATCGTCGACGCCGACAACTGCATGACCGCCCCGCGCGGCCTGACCGCTGCCTCCGGCATCGACGTCATGACCCACGCCATCGAGTCCTACGTCTCCATCATGGCTTCCGACTACACCAAGGGCCTCTCCGAGCGCGCTGCTAAGCTCGTCTTCGAGAACCTGCCCTCCAGCTTCACGAACGGCGCCAAGGACCCGCATGCCCGCGAGGAGATGCACAACGCCTCCTGCATGGCCGGTATGGCCTTCGCCAACGCCTTCCTGGGCCTCAACCACTCTATGGCCCACAAGCTCGGCGCTTTCCATCACCTGCCCCACGGTCTCGCCAACGCCGTCATCCTGACCCGCGTTATGCGCTACAACGCCGCCGAGGCTCCCGTCAAGATGGGCACGTTCTCCCAGTATCCTTACCCCAACGCGCTGCACAACTACGCCGAGATGGCCAAGTACTGCGGCATCGAGGGCAAGGATGACAAGGAGGTCTTCGAGAACTTCATCACGAAGCTCGAGGAGCTCAAGGACTTCATCGGCGTCAAGAAGACCATCGCCGACTACGGTGTTGACGAGCAGTACTTCCTCGACACCCTCGACGAGATGACCGAGCAGGCATTCAACGACCAGTGCACCGGCGCTAACCCGCGCTACCCGCTCATGAGCGAGATCAAGGAGCTCTACCTGGACGCCTACTACGGCCGCGAGCCCCAGGACTACGCCGTCTGCTAGTTTTAGCACGGTTATTTGCGGCGGGGGTGCACGGGTGTACGCACGCCCCCGCCGTTGCTTCTATCGCATCGTTGAAAGGATGCAATCATGCTGCTCCCCGATTCCAAGACCGAGCTCGTCCGTCGCGGCAACAAGGTCGTTTACGACCTGGGCGACAAGATCGTCAAGGTCTTTAACGAGACCAAGCCCGTCTCCGACGTGTTCAACGAGGCTTTGAATCTTGCCCGCATCAATGAGTGCGGCATCCGCAGCCCCAAGGCTCTCGAGGTTTCTCAGCTCGAGAACGCCAACGGCTGGGCACTCGTGACCGAGAAGGTTCCGGGCACCACCCTTGCCGAGAAGATGACTGCTGAGCCCCAGCGCTTTGGTGAGTACCTCGAGATGTTCGTCGACCTCCAGATCGAGATCCACGGCTACACCTCCCCGCTGCTCAACCGTCAGCGCGACAAGTTCGCCCGCATGATCGACAGCCTCGATCAGCTCAATGCCACCACGCGCTACAACCTTCAGGAGCGTCTGGACGGTATGACCAAGGAGTTCAAGGTCTGCCACGGCGACTTCAACCCCTCCAACGTCATCGTCGGTGACGACGGCCAGCTCTATGTGTGCGACTGGGCACACGCTACCCAGGGCTCCCCTGCTGCCGACGTTGCCACCACTTACCTGCTCTTTGCCCTCAACAGCAAGGATCAGGCCGAGGCCTACCTGGAGCTCTACTGCGACCGCGCCGACATGCCCATGCAGGTCGTGCGTCAGTGGACGAGCATCGTCGCCGCTTCCGAGCTCGCTCGTAAGCGCAACGTGAACGATGAGTTCTTGAAGAACTGGATCGACGTCGTCGATTATCAGTAATATCTGAGCGATTCATTTCGCATCGGAGGCACAAAGGGAAACCCCGCAGCTCATATGGGCTGTGGGGTTTTCCTTTTAACTATAAAGATCCTTTATGCAAAAGCGGCCCTGCATCTCTAACTTGAGAGACGCAGGGCCGCTTCGTAAGTGCACCAAATGCAGCGTGCTCGATTAACGGCGTGCTGCCTTCACAAGCTCGGCAACCTTGGCGACGACCTCATCGATCGCCACGTCCTCGCGCTCGCCCGTAGCACGATCCTTGAGCTCAACGGTGCCATTCTTAAGACCGCGCTTGCCCAGAATCACCTGATACGGGAAGCCCATAAGGTCGTTGTCGGCAAACTTAAAGCCGGGACGCTCGTCACGGTCATCGACGACAACCTCGATACCCTCGGCGCACAGAGCCTCGACGATTTGATCGCAAACGGTAGCGCACTCCTCCTTCTTGGGATCGAGCGGAATCACCGCGACCTCGTAAGGGGCAACGGAGACCGGCCAGACGATGCCGTGCTCGTCATTGTGCTGCTCCACGACGGCAGCGAGCGAGCGGGATACACCAACGCCGTAGCAGCCCATGATAAGCGGCTTCTCCTTGCCGTCCTCGTCCATAAAGGTGGCACCCATGGCCTCGGAATACTTGGTGCCCAGCTGGAACACCTGGGAGACCTCGATGCCGCGGGCAGCAGAGAGCGGCTTGCCGCAGTGCGGGCAGGGATCGCCGGCAACGACGGTTACTAGGTCGGCCCACTCGTCGACGGTAAAGTCGCGCTCAGGGCAGGCGCCAGTAAAGTGATAGTCGACCTCGTTGGCACCGCAGGCCCACTGCTTGGACTCGCGCAGGCTCTCGTCGCAGACCAGACGAATGCCCTCGGGTAGGTTGACCGGTCCGATAAAGCCCTTATGCAGACCGTAGGTCTGGAGCTCCTCATCGGTCATCATGCGATAGCCCTTGCCAAAAACGTGCTCGGCCTTGCAGTCGTTGAGCTCGTGATCGCCCGGAACGATGGCCACAACCGGCTTGCCCTCGGCATCGATCAGAGCCAGGGACTTGCGCGTGCCGTTCTCGGGGAAACCAAAGAACTTGGCAACGGCCTCGATGGTGCCCATACCCGGAGTCTCGACCTTGGTGAGCGTGCCGTCGCCGGGGCCCTCGGTCACAACGACCTTGGTGCTTGCCGCCTCGTCATCGGCAGCAAAGCCGCAATCGTCGCAGTAGACGAGCGAAGCCTCGCCGGCGTCGGCCAGCGCCATGTACTCGACGGAGGTATCGCCACCGATCTCGCCGGAATCGGCGACGACGGGCAGAGCCTTGATGTAGCAGCGCTCGCAGATGTTGGCGTAGGCCTGCTTCATCTTGTCGTACTCCTCCTGCAGGCTCTCCTGCGTGGCGGAGAAGCTGTAGGCGTCCTTCATGATGAACTCGCGACCGCGCATCAGACCAAAGCGGGGACGGAACTCATCGCGGAACTTGTCCTGGATGTGATAGAGATTCACCGGCAGCTGCTTGTAGGAACGCAGCTCATTGCGCACCAGGGCAGTCACGGTCTCCTCGTGCGTGGGTCCGAGCACGAACTCACGCCCGTGGCGGTCATCAAAGCGCACAAGCTCCTTGCCATACGCATCGATACGGCCGGACTCACGCCACAGCTCGGCATCGACCATGATGGGCATCATGAGCTCCTGGGCGCCGGCAGCATCCATCTCGTCGCGCACGATGTTCTCGATCTTGCGAATCGAGCGCCACGCGAGCGGCAGATAGGAATAGAGACCGGCGGCCTCCTTGCGGATCATGCCGGCACGAAGCAGCAGTCGATGGCTCGCAAGCTCGGCGTCGGCCGGATCCTCTTTGAGCGTCGGAGCATACAGCTTAGACATATACATTGCTCGAGTCATTTATTTCTCCTCAATAAGCTTGTCGACCTCGGCCATAAGCGCGTCGACAATTTGGTCCTCAGCTACTTTACCAATGATCTGGCCGTGCGAAAAGAGCAGGCCCTGACCTCGTCCGCAGGCAACACCCAAGTCGGCGTCAGAGGCCTCGCCGGGGCCATTGACCGCACATCCCATAACGGCGATCGAAAGCGGCGCGGAGTAGTTCTTAAGCCGCTCGGTGACCTCCTCGGCGATAGGAATGAGGTTGACCTGGCAGCGAGCGCACGTGGGGCACGAAACGATCTCGGGACCACGGCGGCGAAGACCGAGTGATTGCAAGATACCCCAGGCGACCGGCGGCTCCTCGACCGGATCGGCCGTAAGCGAGACGCGCATGGTGTCGCCAATGCCCTCGGAAAGCAGAATACCCAAGCCCACAGAGCTCTTAATGGTGCCCTGGAGTTTGGTTCCGGCCTCCGTCACGCCCAGATGAAGAGGAACATGGGGGATTTCACGCGACAGCGCACGATAAGTGTCGAGCGTCGTGGTCACGCTATGGGCCTTGGCGGAAAGCACGATATTGGTAAAACCGCGATCCTCAAAATGTTTGACGAAACGCTCGCTCGACATCACGAGCTTTTCGGGCTGCGTCAGGTCATCGCGCTCGGCGATATCCTGCTCGAGCGAGCCAGCGTTCACGCCGATGCGAATCGCACAGCCCGCGGCGCCCGCAGCATCGATCACCGCGTCAACCTTAGCCCAATCGCCGATATTGCCGGGATTGATGCGCAGCTTGGCAGCACCGGCCTCAACGGCACCAATGGCGAGCTTATGGTTAAAGTGGATATCGGCGACAATCGGCACCGGAGACTCGGCACAGATGGTGCGGAAACCCTCGAGCGCGGCCTCGGTGGGCACACTCACGCGCACAACATCACAACCCGCCTGGGCAAGCGCACGCACTTGCGCAAGCGTTGCCTGGGCGTCGGCGGTATCGGTGCAGGTCATGGACTGAACCACCACCGGAGCGCCGCCACCCATCTGCACGTCGCCCACAAACACGGGGCGCGTCAGCTCGCGCGGCAAAGGATGGGACAAAGACAATCCAAACACTCCCCTACAAAATAAATCGAAGGACGTCGGAACGAAGCATATAGACAAACAGCAGTGCAAAGAGCACGATACCGACATAGCTGACGATTGTCTGCACCTTGAGCGGCAGCTCGCGACCGGCGACCTTTTGGATAATCTCGATAACCAGCTTTCCCCCGTCGAGCGGCGGAATGGGCAGCAGGTTCATAAAGCCCAGCGAGAACGAGATGAGCGCGGCAAACGTCAAGAACGTCGCGGGGCCGGCTGCCGCCGCCTGAGAAGACATGACGCTGATGCCCACAATCGAGCTGGACTGATCGAGTATCTCCATCGTATGCTGCGGCTGCAGCAGACGCATCACGCCCTCAGCGGTCTGCTGAACATAGGAGAACGACAGGCGCGCCGACGTAATGGGGTCCAAATGGACCACCTGCGTAGAGGCATAAACGCCCAAACGCTCACCCTCCTTGAGCGCGACCGAGGTCGAAAGATTCTTGCCGTCGTGCTTATACTCAATGGCGATATCGTCCTTGCCGGCGGCCGCTCCGATCGCATCGAACACGTCCATCCAGGAAGAGCAGGACACGCCATCGACACTAAGAATCGTGTCGCCGGCCTCGATGCCTGCCTTGGCGGCTATCGAGCCTTCTTCGACCTGACCGATCACATTGCTATCGACCGGCACCGATACGCCGGCGATAGAGTAGATGCTCATAAGCAGCAAAAAGCCCGTCAGAATATTGACGAGAATGCCCGCGAGCAGCATAAAGGCGCGCTTGAGAAAACCCTGGCCAAGATAGGTATGCGAACGCTCCTGCTCGAGAAACTCCGACGCGGCGACCGGCAGCTCCCACACATCGCCCACGGCAGTCGCATGCTCTCGATCGAACTTGCGGCCGTCAAAGGTGGTATATCCTGCAGCATCGCGCGGCAGCGTCTGGTACCTAACCGGATAGTAACTGGGTGAAGGCTTCTCCCCTTCCTCGTACCAAGGCGCAATGGAGCCCCAGCCCAAAAGCAAGGCACAAGCCTCGAGAACATCCTCCTCGGACAGCTCCAGCTCGACGGAAAGGTCTACAACCGAAACACGACCATGACGATAGATCGCCGCAAGCACACGGTCGGCACACGAGACATCGGTCGGATCCATACCGCAAATAGCGGCATAACCACCCAGCAGAAGCGGCGTCACGCCAAACTTGGTGCCGATGCGACGCGACGTATGATGAATGTCAAAGCGGCACGGCAGGCCCAAGAAAAACTCGGTGACGCGCACGCCGCACGCACGGGCCGCCAAAAAGTGGCCGCCCTCATGCAGAAACACAAGGACGGATAGCATCAAAAGGCCCCAAAAGACCGAGGAAAGAACACTCAGAACAGTATCCATAAAACGAAAAGCAATCCTTACGATGAGGAGCGAGTTGCGGCGAGCACCTCGGCGGCCTTGGCACGAGCCCACGTATCGATATCGCGAAGCTGCTCAAACGATGCGACCGCCTGCGTATCGTGTGCATCCATGCACGACTCCACGATACGGTCGATATCGGTAAAGGTGCAGGCATCGTGTAGGAAGGCATCGACAGCAACTTCGTTGGCGGCATTCAGCACGCAAGGCATGGTGCCGCCCGTCTTGCCGGCACGCTCGGCAAGCGCCAGGCAACGGAACGTGTCCATATCGGCCGCGTCGAAGGTAAGCTGCCCCAACTCACGAAAATCGATTCGCGGCGCCGGAGTATCCCAGCGCTCGGGATACGAAAAGGCAAACTGGATGGGAATGCGCATGTCGGACGCACCGAGATGCGCTATCACGGAGCCGTCGGCGAACTCGACCATAGAGTGAATCTTGGACTGACGCTGCACGACCACGTTAATGAAATCGAGGTCGCAGTTAAACAGATGCATGGCCTCAATGCGCTCCAGGCCCTTGTTCATGAGGGTGGCGGAGTCGATGGTGATCTTGGCACCCATGGCCCACGTGGGATGCGCGAGGGCGTCGGCACGCGTCACGCGATTGAGCTCGTCGCGCGTGCGGCCAAAGAATGGACCGCCCGAGCAGGTGAGCCAAATACAATGAGCCTCGCGTGGGTTCTCCCCCAGATAGCACTGGTAGATGGCGGAGTGCTCAGAGTCGACTGGAATAAGCTGGCCCGGTTGCGCCAACGGCATAAGCAAGTCGCCACCGATGACGAGGGACTCCTTGTTGGCAAGGGCAAGGCGCTTATTCGAGGTCAAGGCCGCATGGCTCGCCTCGAGACCGGCGGCGCCCACAATAGCGACGAGCACGCAGTCGACATCGTCACGACGCGCGAGCTCGCAAACCGCCTGCGCGCCAACGCCGAGCTTCGTTCCCTCGGGCAACTCCTGTAGCACGGCGTCATCGCCATGAGCGACATCGGCCACGGCAACCGCCGGAACCGAGAACTCGCGGGCAGCGGCAACGAGCTCGGAGGTACTGGAATTAACGGACAGCGCCGTCACCTGCAGGCGATCGGCATGCTGGCGGCACACATCGAGTGCCTGGGTGCCGATAGAGCCCGTACAACCCAGGATGGCAACACGGAGGCGTCCATCGGGGCCATACGTCGTCTGGAATGACATTACAGCACGCCTCCGATCATCAAAAGCAGCTGCGCGGTAATGCAGCCAAAGATAAGCGAGTCGCTACGGTCGAGCATGCCGCCATGGCCCGGGATAAGGTTGCCGGAATCCTTGACGCCCACACCGCGCTTGATGCGCGACTCGATAAGGTCGCCGATAACGCCCAGAATGGACACTACCACGCCACACAGCAGCGCATAGGGCAGGCTGAGCTTGTAGAAGTGCGTCGCCCACAGGATGAGCCAAATCAAAACCGAGCCCAGGATGCCGCCAACAAACCCCTCCCAGCTCTTTTTGGGAGAGATCTTGGGAACCATCTTGTGTTTGCCGATACGGCTGCCCACGATGTAGGCAAACGAGTCGGAGACCCAAAGGGACGCGCAAACGCCCACCGAAAGCAGGGCGCCGGCAAAACCGGGCACGGCATCGCGCAGCAGCACGATAGCCGACAGCATAAAACCGGTGTAGATGGGACCCATGAGCGTCACGGCCACATCAGAGATGCGGGTACGCGGCGACCAGACATACCAAATGCCCACAGCGAGCATCAGGGCAAAAAGCAGGGCATTCAGCAACATCGAATCGCCCAACGCCGACAGCGGAAAGAGTACGGCGGCAGCGATACCCATGCGCTCGTTAGCCATCTTGCCATCGAGCCTTGTCATACGGAAAAACTCATAGCAGCACAGACCGCTCATGACAGAAACAAAGATGGCCGTGGACACGATACCCAAAACCAGGCACAGGATAAAGACAACGGCGTAGACGATACCAGCGGCGGCACGGGTAATAAAGCCCGCCAGCCACGAACCGGTGCCGCTCTTCGCTGCAGGCGCTCCCGCAGCGGTAGCTTTGCGCGCAGGCGTCTTGGAAGCAGATGCCTTGGGACGATCGGACACGATTAAGCCTCCTCGGTCTTGCTCAGTCCACCAAACCTGCGGTCGCGGCCCTGGTAGGCCAAAATGGCGTCGACAAGGCCCCAACGATCAAAGTCGGGCCAATAGGTATCGGTGACATAAAACTCGGAATAGGCAACCTGCCACAGCAGATAATTCGAAAGGCGAAGCTCGCCAGAGGTGCGAATCACAAGCTCAGGATCGGGAAGACCGGCGGTATAGAGGTGGGAAGCCACCATGTCGTCATCAATTGCGGCAGGATCGATCTTACCGGCGGCAACGTCGAGTGCGATCTGACGGACAGCGCGGGTAATCTCGGCACGCGCGCCGTAGTTGACGGCAAGCGCCAGCGTCATACCGGTGTGATCGGCGCACTCGGCAAGACCGCGTTCAAAAACGTCGCGGGTCTTCTTGGGCAGCGCGGAAATATCACCCAAAAAGACAACACGCACGTTTTCGCGCTTCAGAAGCGGCAGCTCGTCGATGAACGTCTTGGCAAACAGATGCATCAAGACGTTGACCTCATGCTGCGGACGGTTCCAGTTTTCGGTAGAAAACGCATAGGCCGAAAGCACGTCGACACCCAGACGCACGCAGGCGGTAATAATCTCGCGAAGGGAGACGATACCCGCCTTGTGGCCCTCGGTGCGCGCAAGACCGCGCGACGTGGCCCAACGACCGTTGCCGTCCATGATGCACGAGATATGGTGCGGAATGTTATTGAGGTCAAGGTCGGAAAAACCGACGCCCGTAGGGGCGTCGGCAAAGTACTCGACCAGTTTATGTTCGTCGTATTGCACCTTAGATCTCCATGACCTCGGCTTCTTTTTCCTTCAGAAGCTCCTCGACCTTGGCGACATACTCATCGGTGTGCTTCTGGACCTTGGCCTGCTCGCGACGGACATCGTCCTCGGTGAGCTCCTCATCGCGCTCGAGCTTGTTGTTGAAGTCGCGACGGATGTTACGGATAGACACCTTGGCCTGCTCGGCGTACTCGCGGCACTCCTTGACGAGCTCGCGACGGCGCTCCTCAGTGGGAGCCGGGAACGGAAGACGAACGACGGTGCCATCGGAGTTGGGGGTAATACCCAGATCGGAAGCGCCGATGGCCTTGACGATAGCATTGATGAGTGCCTTGTCCCACGGCTCGATGAGCAGCATGTGGGCCTCGGGGGTCTTGACGGCGGCAACCTGCGTGACCGGCGTGGGAACACCGTAGTAATCGACCGAAATGTCGGACAGAATGTTAGCGTTGGCGCGACCCGTGCGAACCTTGGAGAAGTTGTGCTTGAGGGACTCGAGCGACTTGTCCATGTGGGCGGTGATGTTCTCTGCCATGCTTAATCCTCCTGATAGACGAGCGTGCCGACGGGCTCACCCGAAAGCGCGCGCTTGACGGTGTCCTCGCCATCGATGTTGAGGACCAAAATCGGCATACGGTTATCCTGGCACAGTGCCGTAGCCGTGGAATCCATAACCTGCAGACCGCGGACGAGAACCTCGTGATAGGTAATCTTGTCAAAACGGACGGCATCGGCGCACTTGACGGGATCCTTGTCGTAGATGCCGTCAACCTTGGTGGCCTTAATCAGAATCTCGGCACCGATCTCGCAGGCACGAAGAGCTGCGGCGGTGTCGGTCGTAAAGTACGGATTGCCCGAACCGGCGGCAAAAATAACGACGTTGCCCTTGGAAAGGTGGTTGATGGCGCGACGGCGAATATAGGGCTCGCAGATCTCGTTCATCTGGATAGCGCTCATCACGCGGCAGGGAACATCGTTATGCTCGAAGGCATCCTGCAGGGCGAGCGCGTTCATAACGGTTGCCAGCATGCCCATGTAGTCGGCCTGAGCACGCTCCATGCCACCGGCAGCGCCGGCCATGCCGCGGAAAATATTGCCGCCGCCGACAACGACGCCGACCTCATGGCCAACGGCGAGCAGCTCCTTGACCTGCTTGGCAAGATGGTCGGTAACCTTGGGGTCGATGCCATATTGGCCGTCGCCCATCAGTGCTTCGCCGGAAAGCTTAAGAAGCACGCGTTTATATCGGATGTCGGACAAAGCGATCCTCCTTTAGATTGAACTCTCAACATTCTATCAAAGGCTCTTAGAAGAGCCATGAAAAAGCAGGCTGTGAGTAAAACCCACAGCCTGCTCATTACCAGCTACAAGAGCTTATTTACTCGCCACGGACCAGACGGTCAAAGGCAACGACGGTAATGGTGTCGCCGAGCTCCTTGGAGACCTGCTCAGCATACTTCTTGATGGTGAGGGAGCTGTCCTTGATAAACTCCTGCTCAGTGAGCACGGACTGCTTGTAGAACTTCTCCAGACGGCCAACAGCCATCTTCTCCTGAATGGCCTCGGGCTTGCCGGACTCGGCAGCCTGAGCCATGTAGATCTGCTTCTCGTGCTCGACGGTCTCGGCCGGAACCTGATCGCGGGTAGCGCAGATCGGGGCGACGGCGGCAACCTGAAGGGCAACTTCGTGAGCGAAGGTCTTGAAGGACTCAGCCTGAGCGGTCTCGGCCTTCTCGAAAGCAAACTCGACGAGGACGCCGATCTTACCACCCATGTGGATGTAAGAAGCGAGCGCGCCGTTCTCGGCCTTACGGGCGGCGAAGCGGGAGATCTTCATGTTCTCGCCCATGATGTGAATCATCTCGGTGAGCTCGGAGGAAACGGTCTCCTCGCCCATCGGCTTCTCAAGCAGAGCGTCGACGTCAGCAGGCTCGGTGGTAGCGACAACCTCAGCGACCTTGGAAGCAAAGCCGGTGAACTTGGCGTTGGAGCCAACGAAGTCGGTCTCGCAGGAGAGCTCGAGCAGAGCGCCGGTCTTGCCATCCTCGGAGACGAACGCGGCGACAGCGCCCTCGTTGGTCTCACGGCCAGCCTTCTTGGCAGCCTTGGCAAGGCCGTTCTTACGCAGAACGTCGACAGCGGCGTCCATGTCGCCGTCAGCCTCGACGAGAGCCTTCTTGCACTCCATCATCGGGGAGTCGGTCATCTCGCGGAGCTGCTTGACCATAGCGGCAGTAATCTGGGCCATTGTGGTTCCTTTCAAAGAGATGAAAAAGACTTAAATAGGACTGATTTACTCGGCCTTGGGCTCGGCGGCCATCTCGGCCTCGGAGACCTGCTCCTTACCGGAGCCAGCGAGGCAGGCGTCGGCCATGAGCTCGCACATAAGGGTGACAGCGGAGATGGCGTCATCGTTGCAGGGGATGCCGTACTCGACCTCGTCGGGATCGGAGTTGGTGTCGATCAGAGCGACGACGGGGATGTTCAGGCGCTGGGCCTCCTTGATGGCGTTCTCCTCGCGCTTGGTGTCGATGACGAAGAGAGCCTGGGGCAGACCCTTCATGTCGCGGGCGCCACCGAGGTTGGTCTGGAGCTTAGCGAGCTCCTTGCCGAGCACTGCCTGCTCCTTCTTGGGCAGCACTGCCATGCGACCGTCCTCGACCATGGCCTCGAGCTCCTCCATGCGGTTGATGCGGGAGCGGATGGTGACGAAGTTGGTCAGCATGCCGCCGAGCCAACGCTGGTTGATGTAAGGCATGTTGGCGCGCTCAGCGGCGTTCTTAACGGCCTCCTGAGCCTGCTTCTTGGTGCCGACGAACAGCACGTTGCCGCCCTTGGCGACGTTCTTGACGAAGGTGTAGGCCTGGTCGGCGTCAAGGATGGTCTGCTTGAGGTCGAGGATGTAGATGCCGTTGCGCTCACCGAAGATGAACGGCTTCATCTTGGGGTTCCAGCGACGGGTCTGGTGACCGAAGTGGCAGCCGGCCTCGAGCAGGGTGCGGATATTAATCTTGGTAGCCATATTAAACCTCCTGTGGTTTGCCTCCGCGCGGGGTCATCCTCCAAAACCAACCCGGACATGTGCTACCAAAGCCCGGGCACCACGGTATGAAGTAGCCGCGCGTGCGTGATAAAAACCTGTTGCCGTGAAGCAACCCGATGAATGATAGCAGGATTGCCTCTTCCTGCCAACCCGCAATCAAAACCACACACCTCGGTGCGGCGCGGGAGGCCCTTCTCCTACTCGCCGCGGGGGTGGGCCTGACTCACAGCGCGTTTGAGTCGGTCGGGCGTGAGATGCGTATAGATCTGCGTCGTGGACAAGCTCGCATGCCCCAGCAGCTCCTGAACCGAGCGCAGATCCGCGCCGCCCTCGAGCAGGTCGGTCGCAAAGGTGTGGCGCATCGCATGCGGAGCGATGTCGGCAGGAATGCCGGCAAGTGTCGCAAGCATGTGGAACCGCCTCCTGAGCATGGCGGCACTCATGCGGTTTCCGCGCGCCGAGATAAACAGCGGATGAACGCCGTTCGCACCGTCGCCACGCTTTGCCTGTGCAAGAAGCTGCGGTCTCCCTTCCTTAATATAGCGGCGAGTCGCCTCGAGAGCGCGCCGATAGAGGGGCACGATACGCTCCTTGCTCCCCTTGCCCCAAAGTCGCAGCGTTCGCTCGGACCAACCAATAGACTCCACGTTGAGCGCCGCGAGCTCAGAGATTCGCGCGCCGGAGGCATAGAGCAGCTCAAGCATCGCTGCATCGCGCAGCCCCGCAGGCGTCGAGGTGTCGGGGGCCTTGAGCAACGACTCGACTTGCCGGGCCGTCAGCACACCGGGAAGATCGCGCGGCAGTTTGGGCGAGGATATCGCCGAGACCGCATCGCCCTCAACGATTCCCTCGGCAGCCATCCACCGATAGAGCGAGCGAATGGCAGACAGGTGTGCCGCAAGGGTCCGAGCCGCCACCTGGCCACGCGACAGCTCGGCCAGATAGGAGCGAACGGTCCGTACGTCGGCGACGCGAGCGTCGATGCCCTCACGGTCGCACCACGCGGCGAAGCGCTCGAGCCGCGAGGCGTAGGCGGTTACCGTATTAGGGGCGAACCCTTCGACACGTGCAATGTAGGCAATGAACGAGTCGACGGCATCGTACAGGTCAAAGGCTATGACCGGTCGCCTCCAAACAGATCGGAGCGCGTTTCCAGATAGGCGTCCAAGGCCTTGAGGGCGCGATCCGCATAGGCCTGGTAACGATCGCGCTTGCTGCGACGCTTACCGTCCTCGAGCGGCGGCACGAGCCCAAAGTTGACGTGCATGGGCTGATAGCCCACCGTAGCCGGATCGGTCGCATAGCCCACGAGTGCGCCCAGGGCGCCCACGCGCGGCAGCTTGACGCCCGCGGCACCGATAGCCTCGGCATAGGTGTTGAGCGCGGCGAGCAGACCCGTCGCCACGGCCTCCATGTACCCCTCGGTACCGGTAATCTGGCCGGCAAGACGCACGCTCGTGCCGGGAACGGCAAAGGTGCCGTCGAGCACGTGCGGAGCATCGACAAAGGTGTTGCGGTGCATGACGCCGTAGCGGAAGAACTCGGCGTTCTCCAGGCCGGGAACCATATGGAAGACGCGCTTCTGTTCGCCGAAGGTCAGGTTGGTCTGGAAGCCAACCAGGTTATAGGCGGTCTTCGCCTTGTTTTCAGCGCGCAGCTGAATCGCCGCCCAGGGACGGCGACCGGTGCGCGGGTCGGTGAGCCCGACGGGCTTCATGGCGCCAAAGCGGATGGCATCCTTGCCCGTGCGCGCAACCTCCTCGGCAGGCTGACAGGCCTGGAACAGGTCCCCGCCCTCAAAATCCTTGAGCACCACGCGCTCGGCCGTTGTGAGCGCCTCGATAAAGGCCTCGTACTCTTCCTTGTTGAGCGGGGCGTTGAGATAGTCGCCGCTCCCCTGCTCCTCGTAGCGCGACTGCGAGAACAGCACGTCCATATCGAGCGTCGAGGCATCGACAATCGGGGCGGCCGCATCAAAGAACGCCAGGGCGTCACCACCGACAAGCTTCATGACCTCCCCGCTCAATGCCGGCGAGCACAAGGGGCCCGCGGCGATAACCACATGACCCTCGGGGATCTGGGTTACCTCACCGTGGACGACCTCGATATTGGGGCGGGCGGCAACCTCAGCCTCGACGAGCTCGGAAAACTTGACGCGGTCGACCGCCAGGGCGCCGCCAGCGGGAACGGCCGCACGATGAGCGCAGTCGAGCAGCACCGAGCCCATGCGCTCGAGCTCGGCCTTCAGCAGGCCGGCGGCAGAATCGGGACGGGTCGACTTAAACGAATTGGAGCAGACGAGCTCCGCCAAGTGATCGGTATGGTGGGCAGGAGAGCTTACCTGCGGGCGCATCTCGCACAGCTTTACGGCGAACCCGCGATCTGCCAGCTGAATCGCGCATTCCGATCCCGCTAGACCGCCACCGATAACCGTCACCTGATCAAACAGCATCTGCAAACACCTTTCTAATTGACACGTTTTCCATTGTGACCGAAGGGCGTCTGGGCGTGAAGGGCAAACTTGGAGGGCGCATACCTTCCATCCATCATGCGCTCGATGAGGCCCTCGAGCTCGAGCGAGCCCAGGAGCTTGAGCACACCGACGGCATCGAGGGAGACGAGTGTGGCGATGTCTTCAACCTTGAGCGGCGAGGCGATGAGGGCATGCATCACAGTCTGCTGTGTGGCATCCAGGTCGGCGATGCCGGGCGCATCGGGACGCGAATAGCGCAGGGTACCGTAGATTCGAGAGATGGCCATCTCGATGGACTCCTCGTCAATAATGCAGCAGGCCCCGTTGGCAATGAGGTAGTTGGTCCCGCGCGACTCGGGCGACAAAATGGAGCCCGGTACCGCAAGCAGTTCTCGTCCCAAGTCCATAGCGGCCTCCGCCGTCGAGAACGTGCCCGAAGGCATGCCGGCCTCCGACACGAAGAGCGCCTGCGAAAGCGCGGCAATCACCCGGTTACGCCGCGGAAAGGCAAACTTACGCGGCCCCATACCCCAAGGCGAGATGGACACGACCGCACCGCCCGTATCGATCGTGCGCGCGATAAGCCCTGCACTCGAACGCGGGTAGACCACGTCGGCGCCCGTACCCAAAACCAAGACGTGCCTGCCCCCGGCGTTGACCGCGGCCCAACCCGAGGCCTGGTCGCAGCCGACCGCACCGCCCGAGACCACCGTCACCCCCGCCTCGACCGCGACTTTCGCGGCCAGCTCTGCCACGGCAAGGCCGTACGGCGAGGCCTTGCGCGCACCGATAATCGAGAGCGCCGGCGTCGAGAGCACCTCCGGGTCGCCACGGACGAACAACGTCTGCGGCACATCGGAAAGTTCCAGAACAGTAGCGGGAAACAGCCCATCACCGGGATGCAGTTCGTAGCGGACCTCACCCATCACTGATCCCTCCTTCCCTGATACATCGCGGCCTCGAGCACGTGGTCTTGCGTCACCCGCTCGCTTTCTGCTACATCGGCAATCGTGCGTGCGATGCGAACCAGGCGCACGATGCCGCGCCCCGTGAGATGCGTGCGCTTCGACAGGCCGAGCACGCACGTTTCCGCCGCCTGATCAAGCGCAAAGGTCGATACAACACCATCGATAGAGCGGGGCTCGGCATCCTCGGCCTCGGAGTCCGCATCGTCCATATGGGTCTCGCGCCAGGCACGAAAAGCCCGACCGCGGACAACGTAGTCGCGAAGCTCGGCCGACGACATGCCCTCGGCGCCCTCGATAATCACCTGCGGATCGGGTCGAGTCACGTCGATCATCAGGTCGATGCGGTCGGCCAAAGGACCGCGCAACTTGGACCGGTAGCGCTCGACCATCGATGCCGAACAGCGACACGGAACCTCGCGATCGCCCAAAAAGCCGCAGGGGCAGGGATTACTTGCCGCGAGCAGCTGAAAGCGCGAGGGAAACGTAAAGGCCCCGTCGACGCGCACGATCCTCACGTAGCCTCGCTCGATGGGCTGTCGAAGCGTCTGCAGCACACCGGAGGGAAACTCGGCAAGCTCGTCCAAAAAGAGCACGCCGCCATGGGCAAGGCTGATCTCGCCCGGATGCACCGGGCGCCCTCCACCAATAAGACCCGCTGTCGAAATGCTGTGATGGGGGCTTCGAAACGGCCGATGTCCCGCAAGCAGGCCATCGATGTTCTCACCCAAGACCGAATGAATGCACAGCGCCTCCTGCTGATCCTCGACGGAAAGCTCGGGCAAGATACCCGTCATGCGGCGCGCAAGCATAGTCTTGCCCGATCCCGGAGACCCGATCATGAGCAGGCCCAACTCCCCTGCCGCCGCAAGCGCCATGCCACGCTTGGCGACCTCCTGCCCCAACACATCGGCATAATCGAGCTCGGGCTCAAAGGTGGCCTCGACGCCCTCGGAATCCAAGTAATGCCGAGCCGCCTCGCCCATACCGTGAGCAAGCTGCGACAGATGGTCGATAAAACCGCAGTCGACCCCCGCCAGCGGAACATGCTGGTCGGACCTGCCGGCGATAAAAGACAGCCCCATGTCGCGAGCCAGCAACTGAAACGCCACCTCGCCCTTGACGGGAAGCACCGTGCCATCCAAGCCGAGCTCGCCGGCAATGAGGCAGCGGTCGAGATTGTCGCGGGGAATCTGCCCGTCGGCTGCAAGCACCGCAATGGCTATCGGTAGGTCAAAGCCGCTACCGGTCTTTCGGATATCACCCGGCGCCAGATTGACCGTAATGCCCGAGCGCGGGATCTCGAATCCGGCAGAGCGCATCGCGCAGCGAATGCGCCCACGCGACTCCATGACCTCCATACTCGGGATGCCGAGCATCTGGATGCCCGGGATGCCGCCCGCAAGCGAAACCTCGACCGTGACGGGAATCGCCTCGACGCCGCGGATGCAGGCAGCGTGGACGGCAAAGGTCTCGAACGCCATCACGACACCTGCCAATCGAACGCGTTGTACTGGTGCTCGATCTCGGCGATATGCCCGCCGCGAATGGTGACGCCCACGGCATCGAAGCGGATCGCCTTGAGCGGATAATGCTCCATGAGGTAGCAGCTCGCGATGCGACGGTAGCGCCGCTGCTTTTGGGCATTCACCGCCTCCTCGGGAAACACCCGCGTGTCACAATCCAGCGCAACACGCCTGGTCTTGACCTCGGCCATCACCACCACATCATCAAGCTCGTCGAGCAGCACCAGGTCGGCCTCGCCCTCCGAGCATCGATAGCCTTGTTCCAGCAATGCATAGCCGCGCTCGTTAAAGTAGTCGATGGTGATCAGCTCGCCCAGCATACCCAGCTCGCGGGGACTGAGCCCCTTGATAAACTCGGGCGTCATCGCCCCGCAGTCGAGCTCGCCGTTTTCCCAACGCTCCTTGAGCTGCTGCGTCTTGCTCTTTTTGCTTGCGGCACTCATGGGATCTCCTTTCCCGCACACTGCATTGCCCCGATGATGAGGGCACCTTTCATGCGGGTAAGTACCGGAAGCAAACCAAAAGCTGACCAAATGCCGTCAAAAAACGGGCCGTACGCAACAATCACGTTGCACACGGCCCGCTACCAGCAGGTTTATAAAACCCCGGAGGTCCCTGTCTCCACAATTGACCTAGAAAAGGCGCTCAGTCTGCAGAAAGTTTCCGCAAAAGCTCACGCGGTGCAGAGGACAAAGACCATGTTTGCGAATGGCCTCGATATGCTCGGGGCTCGCATAGCCCTTCGACTCGGCCAGATGGTACTCGGGGTACTCGGCGTCGTACTCGACCATCATCTCGTCACGCGTGACCTTGGCCATGATGGACGCCGCGGCGATGCAGGCGATCTTGGCATCGCCCTTCACCACATCGCGCTCGTTGGGAACGGCACCCAGGGGGTTGCCATCCATGAGGACGCAGTCGGGTTCAAGCCCCGTATCGGCCACGGCACCCGCAACGGCGGTACGGATAGCGCGGGCCATACCCATCTCATCAATATCCTTAGGCGCGATATGGCAAAAACCGATCGCCGTCGCCACCTCGGCAATCTTCACTGAGAGCAACTCGCGGCGCGCCGGCGTGAGCTTTTTGGAATCGTTGATACCCCAGACGCGCGGCTCCATAGGAAGACAGACGGCGCACACTGTCAAAGGACCGGCCACCGATCCGCGACCCACCTCGTCGACACCAACGACTACCCCATCGCCGCCTAGCTCATGCATAAGCTCATACATGTCATTGACGCGCTCGCGCTCGGCAAGCTCTTTGGCATGGCGTTTGAGGGCGCGTTCGCAAGCCTTGATCACCTGCTGGCGCGGATCCTCGCGATAATGCTCCACGAGGGCGGGAATCTCCTCAAACGTAGCGCTCGCCAGCTCGCCAGCAACTTGCGATGCCGAAACCGAGCTCGTCATATTGGCCATACCAGGCCCTCCTTGCATGCAAATCAGATAAAAAGAAGGGCCACCCGAAGGTGACCCTTACGTCCAAACGAGTGGACAGACGCTGCGATCTTCTTAGCGCTTCTCGGGGATGCGAGCAGCCTTGCCCACCTTGTCGCGGAGGTAGTACAGCTTGGCGCGACGGACGCGACCATGACGAACGACCTCGAGCTTGGCGATCTTGGGGCTGTGAAGCGGGAAGGTACGCTCAACACCGACACCGAAGGACATCTTGCGGACGGTGAAGGTCTCGCGGGCACCGGCGCCGGCCATGCGGATGACGTCGCCCTGGAAGACCTGGATGCGCTCGCGGTCGCCTTCCTTAATGCGGTAGTGAACCTTGACGTTGTCGGCGACGCGAACCTGAGGAATGTCCTCGCGGATCTGCTGACGCTCGATTGCGCGGATGTAATCCATGTGCAATTCCTTACTCTTCTAGAGGTGCCGTACCACCATGGCCGGCACGTAGTTGAACAAACGTATTCGAGTATACACGCGCGGGTTTCTGCTGCAAGAACAATTTTTTACGCAGACAAAAAGACAAAACCCGCACATGATAACCGCCCGTCTCACAAATGAGACGGGCGGCATGAAGGGGGGCCACACTAGGCGTCTACGCCCAAAACGTTAGGCGGAACGCTTGGCCTCGAGCTTGGCCTGGGCGGCCGCAAGACGTGCGAGGGGTACGCGATAGGGCGAGCAGGACACGTAATCCACGTCGGCCACGTTAAACAGGCCCTTGATGGACTTGGGGTCGCCGCCGTGCTCGCCGCACACGCCAAAGTGCATGTCGGGATTGGTGGCGCGACCCTTCTCGACGGCCATGCGCACCAGCTCGAGTACCGCCGAGTCGATGGTCTCGAAGGGGTTGTCCTTCAAAATCTTCTTGTGCATGTACAGCGGGATGAACTTGGCCTCGGCGTCGTCGCGGGAGAAGCCGAAGGTCGTCTGCGTGAGGTCGTTGGTGCCAAAGCAGAAGAAGTCGGCATGATGGGCGATCTCGTCGGCAACCATGCAGGCACGCGGCAGCTCGAGCATCGTGCCCACGGGAATGTTGAGCTCGACGCCCTCCTCGGCGGATACCTCGGCGATGACACGCTCGATGACCTCGCGCGTCTGGACATGCTCGGCCGTAATGGAGACGAGCGGAACCATGATCTCGGGGCGCGGGTCGACGCCTTCCTTAATGAGGCGGGCGGCAGCCGTTGCGACGGCACGGACCTGCATGAGCGGCAGATCGCCAAAGACGACGGACAGGCGCACGCCGCGCAGGCCAAGCATCGGGTTGGACTCGACCATGCTGTCAATACGACGCAGGCGGGCACGCAGGGCAGTGAGCTCCTCCTCGGGAGCGCCGGCGGCCTCCTCCTTGGTGATGGCGACCTCGAGCTCGCGGGGATTATCCAAGAACTCGTGCAGCGGCGGATCGAGCAGGCGAACGACCACATCGCGACCGGACATGGTCTTAAACATCGCCAGGAAGTCCTCGGTCTGAACCTTGAGCAGGTCGGCCAGGGCCTGCTGCTTCACGGCCTCATCGTCAGAAAGGATAAAGCTCTGGATGATGTTCTTGCGATCGCCCAGGAACATGTGCTCGGTGCGGCACAGGCCAATAGCCTCGGCGCCAAACTCGAGTGCGAGTGCAGCATCCTCGGGGTTGTCGGCGTTGACGCGCACATGGTTGGCATGGCCGCTGGTCTCGTCCAAACGGATTTCGTCGGCCCAGGACAGGATGGTGTCCAGGTCGCCGGTGAGCTCGGCCGAGACCAGATCAACGGCGCCGTCGACGACGATACCCTGGGTACCGTCGATGGAGATAACGTCGCCCTCGTACAGCACGCGGTCACTGCCCTCGATGCGCACGACCTTCTCGGCGGCGTCGATATGGAAGCACTCAACGCCGCAGACGCAGGGCGTACCCATGCCGCGGGCGATAACGGCGGCATGGCTCGTCTTGCCACCGTGGCTGGTCAGAATGCCCTCGGCGGCGACCATGCCCTTCAGGTCGTCGGGGTTGGTCTCCCAACGAACCAGAATGACCTTGTGGCCCTCGTTGGCGCGCGCGACGGCGTCGTCGCTCGAGAACACGACCTCGCCCACGGCGGCACCGGGGCTGGCATTAAGACCGCTGGCGAGAGCCTCGTACTTTTTGGAAGCGTCGAACTGTGGGTGCAGGAGCTGGTCGAGCTGCGCGGGATCGATGCGGCTCACAGCCTCATCGCGGGTGATCAGACCCTCCTCGACCATCTCGATGGCGATGCGCAGGGCGGCGGTGGCAGTTCGCTTGCCCACGCGGGTCTGGAGCATCCAGAGCTTGCCCTGCTCGATGGTGAACTCAATGTCGCACATGTCGCGATAGTGATCCTCGAGCGTCAGGAAGACGCGCTCGAGCTCCTCGCCCGCGGACTCAAGGCCCGAAGTAGTCTTGAGGTCGGCGATGGGCTCGGTGTTGCGGATACCGGCGACGACGTCCTCGCCTTGGGCATTAACCAAAAAGTCACCGTAGAACTCCTTGGTGCCGTCGGCCGGATTGCGCGTGAAGGCAACGCCGGTCGCAGATGTCTCGCCCCTGTTGCCAAAGGCCATGGCCTGCACGTTGACGGCGGTGCCGAGTTCGTCGGAAATGCCATGCTGCTTGCGGTAGATGCAGGCGCGCTCGTTCATCCAGCTGCCAAAGACGGCCTGGATGGCAAGGCGTAGCTGAAGCTCCGGGTCGTGCGGGAAGACGGGCTTGCCGTCAGCGACCTCGAGCTCGGGATACAGGGCGGCATCGACGTTCTCGGAGAAGATGCCCTTAAAGGTCTCGACGAGTTCCTGCAGGTCCTCGGCCGAAAGCTCGGAATCGACGCGAACACCGGCGACCAGACGGGCCTGGGTCAGGGCGTTCTCGAACAGGTCGGCGTCAACGCCCATGACGACGTTGGAAAACATCTGGATAAAGCGGCGGTAGCTATCCCAAGCAAAGCGCGGGTTTTGCGTCTGGGCAATGAGACCCTGAACGGAGTCGTCGTTGAGACCCAAGTTGAGGACCGTGTCCATCATGCCGGGCATGGAAAACGGAGCGCCCGAGCGAACCGACACGAGCAGCGGATCGGAGGCGTCACCGAGCTTTTTGCCGCAGCGGGACTCGAGGTCTTCCTCGGCGGCAACGATCTCATCGAGCGCGCCTTCAGGCCAGACGTTGCCGGCACCGGAGTACTCGACACAGGTCTGGCAGGTAATGGTAAAACCACCGGGAACCGGCAGGCCGATGCGGCTCATCTCGGCAAGGTTTGCGCCCTTGCCGCCAAGCACGAAGTTCATGGACTTGTCGCCCTCGGTGACACAGGTGCCCTGGGCGTCGGTTCCAAAACGGTAAACCCTCTTGCAATCGCTCACGATACTTCCCCTTCCATGCGCTTACGCACACGACCGTGGTAACGAATCGACCCGCCAGATGCGGGCCATGAGGGAACTATACGGCGGGTTTTGAGCGGGCTTAAGCAGAGGATGCGCGGTTTGGTAAACGTGCTAAAACTGGCGGTAAATGGTAGGTAAAGGTGGTTACCTTATGAAGATACCACTGTAAGAAGGTGCAGGTCAGATACGATATTTTTGCTAAATCGCTTTATCAAAATGCTGTTACTGTTAGGCTCGACGGGCGGCGCGGCGGGCACGGGCTTCTTGGATTTCCTCCAAGTGGCTAATGATCTCGGCAGCGCTCTCCTCGATGGCCTTGCCGTCGGTACGCACCACAAAGCAGCCTAGCCGCTTCATGAGGGAACGGGCTTCCTCGAGCTCGCTGCGCACGCTCTCGGGCTCGGCATAGGAGCCGGCAACGGCACGAGCGTAGTCATCGCCCAAGCGGCTATCGCGAATTTCGGAAATCACATCGACGGTCGAAATCAGGCCGAACAGGCGCATCGGGTCGACCTCGTAAATCGACTTCGGCGGCTCCATGCCATGGGCCAACGGAACATTGGCAACCTTGTAGCCATGATAAGCCAGATACATCGACAGCGGCGTCTTGGACGTGCGCGATACGCCCAGCAGCACGATATCGGCACCCGACAAATCGTCGCAACCGCGCCCGTCATCGTGCTCAACGAAATACTCCATGGCCTCGATACGATGGAAATAGCGGTCATCGGTCTTGTGAATCACGCCCGCAACGCCCTTGGGCGGCACACCGATGAGCGACGACAGCACGGCGAGCGTCGGGCCGATCAGGTCGACCGAGCGGATATGCAGCATACCCAGGTAATCGAGCACGCGGGCGCGAAGCGCCGGATCGACAATGGTATGGAACACGGCAATATCGCGATGGTCTGCATCGACACGCGGGCCCACAAACGATTTAACCTGCTCCACAGAGTTCACCTTGGGCAGGCGCAAGAGATGAAAAGCCCCTTCATCAAATTGCCCGGACGCCGCAAGCACCACCTCACAAGCGGTATCGCCGAGCGAGTCGGAGATAACGATAACGGTGGGACGAGCGGTGACCGGGCAATCCATGCGGGGCTCCTTTTGCGCTTATGCGCAGGCTGGCTTACTTTTTGCGGGCAAGCTCACCGATGTTGGCGATGCCGGAGAAAACGGCCTCGAAGCGGTTGAGCAGCTTAAGGCGATTATCGCGGAGCTGCTCGTCCTTGTCCATGACCATAACCTCGTCGAAGAAACGGTCGATGGGCGCGCGCAGGGCGGCGAGGGCAGCAAATGCGGCCGGGTAATCCTCGGCAGCGAGGGCGGCATCTACAGCGGTCTGAGCAGCCTCGGAGGCATCGGCAAGCGCGAGCTCGACCTCGCCCATCAAGCTGCGGTCGTACTCCACGCCCAGCTCGGGCTTGGAGATATGCGCAGCGCGAGCATAGGCGGTCGCAAGGTTGTCGAACGTCTCGGCGTCGTTCTTGCGGGCCTCGTCGAGGGCGGCGCAGCGGGCGAAGAAGACGGACGGGGCGATGATGTGCACCGCAGAGACGGCGGCAACGGTATCGGCCGGGATCTTTTCGTCGCGGGCCATGCTCACCAGGCGGCCATGGAAGAAGTCACGAACCTGCTGGGCGACCTCGGCGGCGTCGAACTCAATGCCCTGCTCGCTATAGAGCTCGAGGGCGAAGTCGATGAGCGACGTGGGGTCGATCGGCAGGCGGTCGCGCAGGATGTTGATGATGCCGATAGCGGCACGACGCAACGCGTAGGGGTCCGAAGAGCCAGTCGGGGGCTCGCCGATGGCAAAGATACCGGCGATGGTATCGAGCTTGTCGGCGCAGGCCACGATGCAGCCAGCGGTGCCCTCGGGCAGCTCGTCACCGGCAAAGCGGGGACGATAGTGATCGCGAATGGCGTGGGCGACCTCGTCGTTCTCCCCCATCGCAGTCGCGTAATAACCGCCCATCACGCCCTGCTGGCTCGTGAACTCGACGACGGCGTTAGACACCAGGTCGGCCTTGCACAGGTGCGCGGCGCGAGCGGCATCGGCGGCAAGGTGGGCGCCCAGATGAGCCTCGCGGGCGATAGCGAGCGCGAGCTGCTCGATGCGCTCGGACTTGGCGAGCACGCTACCGAGCTTCTCCTGGAAGGCGACCTTGGCCAGACGCTCACGGAACTCGTCGAGGGAAATCTTCAGGTCCTCCTCGTAGAAGAACTTGGCGTCGTCCAGACGGGCGCGCACGACGCGCTCGTTGCCGTCGATCACGCGCTCGGCGTTCTCGGGCTTGCTGTTGGAGACGACCACGAACTCACGCGTGAGCTTGCCCTCGCCGTCATAGATCGGGAAGTAGCGCTGGTTGGTGAGCATGGACTCGCAGATGATCTCGTGCGGGACCTTGAGGAACTCCTCATCGAAGGTACCGACGAGCACCGTCGGCCACTCGCAGAGGTTGATAACCTCCTCGAAGACCTTCTTGGG
Organism: uncultured Collinsella sp.; assembly: GCA_958429025.1. GTDB lineage: Bacteria > Actinomycetota > Coriobacteriia > Coriobacteriales > Coriobacteriaceae > Collinsella. Next base: position 116,830 of record CAUAIH010000005.1, read on the forward strand.
CGTATCGACATGGCAGCCGGGGCGGGCAGCCTCGACCTCGGCGATACCGGCGAGGATGGCCTCACGACGACGCTCGGCAGAAAGCACGCCGGCGTCCTCGAGCACCTGCTCGTAGACGGCGGGGCTGGCAACCACATGGTCACCAGGGCCAAGTACGCGATGACCACGCGTGGTGTTGCCGCTCGTCACGTCGGCAAACGACACAGGCACAACATCCTCGCCCAAAAGGCAGCAGATCCAACGGACCGGACGAACAAAGGTCGCGTGCTCGTGGCCCCAGCGCTGGCTGCGGTAGTTGGGCCACTGCAGGCCGGCAATAGTCTTCTCGCACAGAGCGGTCAGAATCGGGGTTGCCGGTGCGGAGGGAATATTCTTCTCGGCGAACACATACTCGCGACCGTCAGTGTCCTCGCGACGGACCAGGTCCTCGGCAGCCACACCGCACTTGCGGGCAAAGCCCTGGGCGGCCTTGGTGGCGTTACCGTCAGCGTCGAAGGCAATGTTGGCCGCGGGGCCACGCTTGACCTCGTGAACCTCATCGGTCGCGGTGGCGACGTCGGCCACGAGCGCAGCCAGACGACGTGGGCTCGAGATCACGCGGACCTCGCCGTGGGCCAGACCGGCCTCGTCGAGGCCCTTGGCGATCATGGTGCCAAGCTGCTTGACGGCATTGTTCAGCGGTGCGGAGGGCATTTCCTCCGTACCGATCTCAAACAGGAAATCCTTAGCGTCTGCCATGGCTTACGCCACCTCGCCTTCCTGGTCGGCATTCTCGTTGACTCCGGCGACCTCGGCCATGTAGGCCTCGCAGCACGCCTTGGCGACGGCGCGGACGCGCAGGATGTAGTTGGCACGCTCGACCGCGGACAGAGCGCCGCGGGCATCGAGCAGGTTGAAAGCGTGGCTGCACTTCATGACGCAGTCATATGCCGGCAGCGGCAGCTTGCGCTCCAGGCAGGAATGGCACTCGGCCTCGTAGTCATCAAACTTCTGACGCATCATCTCGACGTTTGCGACCTCAAAGTTATAGGCACTGAACTCGCGCTCGTTCTCGAGGAACACGTCGCCATAGGTCATGGGCGTGCCGTCGGGCAGGTAGCTCCACACCAAGTCGTAGACCGAGTTAACGCCCTGCGCATACATGGCAATGCGCTCTAGGCCATAGGTGATCTCGACGGGTACGGGGTCGACCTCGATGCCGCCTACCTGCTGGAAGTACGTAAACTGCGTGACCTCCATGCCGTTGAGCCAGACCTCCCAGCCAAGGCCCCAGGCGCCGAGCGTCGGGCTCTCCCAGTCATCCTCGACAAAGCGGACGTCATGGTCGTTGGGGTCCAGACCGATAGCGGCAAGAGACCCCAGGTAAAGCTCCTGGGCGTTGACCGGTGAGGGCTTGATGAGCACCTGGAACTGATAGTAGTGCTGCATGCGGTTGGGGTTCTCGCCGTAGCGGCCGTCGGCGGGACGGCGGCAAGGCTGCGCATAGCAGGTGCGCCACTCGGCGGGACCGAGCGAGCGCAGCGTGGTCGCGGTATGGAAGGTACCGGCACCGACCTCGGAGTCATAGGGCTGCATAATGACGCAGCCCTGCTCGCCCCAGTACTGCTGGAGGCGTAGGATGATGTCTTGGAAGGAAAGCGATGAAGCGTTCATGCCTCTAATATCCCCTCGTCGAAACGATTACACGGTTAGGTACTGTACTATAGCGGTTTTTAGTCGATAGCGCCGATGCGGTTGAGCGGCCAGTAGCGAACGAGTGCCACAGCGATCAAATCAGAGCGATCGACGGGACCAAAGTAGCGTGAGTCGGCAGAGTTTTCGCGGTTGTCGCCCATCACCCACACGCACCCGTCGGGAACGGTGTAGGGATAGCTTACCTGAGTGCCGGGTGCTTGGACCGAAAGTGGCCAGCTCATGCCAGTCGTGTAGCCCTCGTCGAGCGCTTGGCCGTCAACGACCACCTTGCCATCCTGCAGGTCGACCGTCTGGCCGGCCGTGGCAATAACACGCTTGACAAGAACATCATGCTCGGAGGTGCCATCGGGGTTGTGAAACACCACGATATCGCCCTGCTTGACGGGCTGACCGAGCTCGAGGCTCACCTTTTGTGCCAGGATCTGGTCGCCAATCTCGATCGTGGACTCCATGGAGCCGGTGGGCACCACAAAGGGCTCGACCACAAACGAGCGAATCAAGAAGGTGGCGACCAGTGCGATCGCGATGACCGCGATCCACTCAAAAGCGCCCCTCAACGCGGAATGCTGCGATGGAACCATTCTCACTCCTCGCTCTGCGAATACGAAGCGTCCAAAATCTCCTGCGCGTAAGCGCGCTCCTCGGGCGTGAGCCGCGCCGTCTCGATCAAGTCGGGACGCCAGCGGCAGGTGCGCTCGATGGCGTTCTTGCGACGCCAGACATCGACCTTGGCGTGATCGCCGCTCACAAGCACCGGCGGCACGCCCTCGCCGTTGAACTCGGCGGGGCGGGTGTACTGCGCGTACTCGAGCAGTCCTCCGTCTTCGGCGGTCGAGAACGACTCGTCGACGTTGCTCATCTCGTCACCAAGGGCGCCGGGAATCAGGCGCACGACAGCGTCGGCAACGACCATAGCGGGAAGCTCGCCGCCCGTGAGCACGTAATCGCCGATCGACAGGCGCTCGTCGGCATACGCATACGCGCGCTCGTCGACGCCCTCGTAACGGCTGCACACAAACAGCAGGCGCTCGCTTTTGAGCAGGCGCTCGGCCACATGCTGCGTAAAGGGCTCGCCGCACGGGGTGAAGAACACCACCGTCGGCTTGGGACCCTCCGCACTAATGGCCTCGATGGCCTCAGCGATAGGCTCGACCTTCATAAGCATGCCCTGCCCGCCGCCATACGGCTCGTCATCGACGGTGCGATGACGGTCGTGCGTCCAGTCGCGCAGGTTATACGCCTTAAAATCAAAAAGGCCGGCCTTGCGGGCGCGGCCCAAAATCGACGTGGACATGACGGGCTCAAACATCTCGGGAAAGACCGAAAGGGTCTCAATCAGCATGCTGTCCTCCCTACTTGTCCATATCGATCAAGCCGTCCATAACGTGAACGGAAATTGTTCCTGTGTCGGGAAGATCGGGCACAACCTGCTCGATCACGGGAATCAGCACCTCGCCGTACCGATCGCCCTCGACAACCCAAACATCGTTGGCGGGCGTCGACATGATCTCGACAATCGTGCCGAGTAAACCGAAGCGCTCGTCGACCACCTCGCGACCCATCAGGTCGGTATAGGCAGCGTCGAGCGAATCGAGCTCAAAATCGTCACGATTTGCCAGCACGTAGCATCCCGTGATGCCCTCGGCGGCCGTCAAGTCGTCAATGCCCTCAAACGAGACCAGATCGCCATCGCCCGTATCGGTGACGGACACGACCGTGCAAAAGCGGTCGCGCTTGAGCGCCGGCGGCGTCAGGGCGACGCGCATACCCGGCTCTAATACAGAAGGAAGCCCCCGCAGCGGCTGCGCGAGGACCTCCCCCTTCCTTCCGTGCGGCTTGACAACACGGGCGATGTTTTTGTACTGGGACCTCAAGGTCCTAGCCCAGAACCTCTACCTCGACAGCAGTGTCGAGGCGAGCGGCCAGTGCACGGGCGAGCGTGCGAATGGCCTTGATGGTACGGCCACGACGGCCGATGACCTTAGCGACGTCATCCTCGGCGACCGAAACCTCAATCGTAGAGGCGTCGTCACCATCGATGACCTCAAGGCTCACGGAATCCGGGTCGTCGACGATCTGAACAACGAGATATTCGACGAGATCGGCGATGCGATCTGAGAGCATTGCCTCACCCTCGAGCTGTGCAGCGTCAACCTCAGGCACGATTTACTCCTCGGCGCCCTCAGCGGCCTCAGCGGCAGCCTTAGCGGCCTCGGCCTCTTTGGCGAGCTGCTTCTTGGACTTCTTGACGACGGTCTCGGTCTTCTCGCCCTCGTTGGCGGCCTTGACCAGAGCAGCAACGGCGTCGGTGAGCTGAGCGCCCTTGGACTGCCAGTCGGCGATCTTCTCGAGATCGAGGTTGATGGTCTTGGGGGCGGTCATCGGGTTGTAGCGGCCAACCTCCTCGATGATACGACCGTCACGCGGGGCGCGGGAATCGGCGACGACGACACGGTAGTACGGACGCTTCTTAGCGCCGTGACGAGCAAGGCGAATCTTGACTGCCAAAGGAAACTCCTCCAACCAAGCAGCTTTAGGCTGCAACTACAAACAAACAGTTGAACATAATACGCCATCGACGCGGGCAGGTGAAGTCCGTGAGACCAACTTCTTCGGTGTAGTCGAGGGCAAATCCATATCTTAGACAAGAATTCGCGATTTGCAAGCACATCCACGCACCCCACATGAGCTGCGCGGTATACTCATGACATGGAAAGACGCGAACATACATACGGTTATGAGGATGCCATGGGCGTCACGCCGCCTCCCTGGACGGGTCCGGCGGTTGGCCTCATGGACCTTGATGCGTTTTTTGCGAGCGTGGAAATGCTCGATCATCCCGAATGGCGAGGAAAGCCGCTCATCGTGGGCGGAGACGCCGATTCGCGTGGCGTCGTGTCCACGTGTTCGTATGAGGCGCGTCGCTTTGGCGTGCACTCTGCCATGGCCTCGGCCGAGGCACGGCGCTTGTGCCCGCAAGCCATTTGGACACACGGGCACTTTGACCGATACCGCGAGGTGAGCGCGCAGGTCATGGCGATTCTCGCCGACGAGACCCCGCGCGTTGAGCGCGTATCCATCGACGAAGCCTTTATCGATATCACACCGGGTCGCTTTGCGCCCGAAGACCCGCTGCTGGTTGCGCGGCGTATAAGCGACCGTGTGGCAGGGCTGGGAGTGACCTGCTCCATTGGCGTGGGCTGCAACAAGACGGTCGCAAAGATCGCAAGCGAGCAGGATAAGCCGTTTGGGCTGACCATCGTGCGCCCCGGAACCGAGCAGCGCTTTTTGGCCGCGCTGCCGGTATCTGCCATGAGCGGCATCGGACGCTCGGCCGAGGAGCGACTGCGCCGCATGCGCATCTACACCCTCGGCGAGCTATCACGTGCACCGGAATCCACCTTGGCCTCTATTTTTGGCGTCAACGGCGAACGCATGCGCCAGCGTGCGCTGGGACTCGAAATCTCCGAAGTCACGAGTCTCGATGAGGAGCGTGAGGTCAAGTCGGTCAGCAATGAACGCACCTTTGCGAAAGATTTGACTGAGCGTGGGGATATTGAGGCGGCGATTGCGCTGTTGGGCGAGTCAGTGGGACGTCGCCTACGCCGTCAGGGACTAACGGGCGCCACGGTGACACTCAAGCTCAAATATTCGTACGGAAACGGTCGCTCGGCACAGCGCCGGCTGCCGCATCCGACCGACGATGAGAACATCTTTGTAGCGGTGGCGCTCGAGCTGCTCGACAACATCTGGCAGGAAGGCATGCATGTGCGCCTGGCGGGCATCGGCATGAGCGACTTCGACCATCAGGGCGGCATCCAGACCGACCTGTTCTGCGAAGTCGACGACCGCGGAGCCCAATCCAGCTACCGTCGCGACCTCTCGGTCGCCATCGACGCTGTCCGAGACAAATTCGGCGACACCGCCCTATCCTTCGGCCGCCAATCCCGCTTCAACGATTAACCGCCTTTGGGCAAAAAGAAAGCCGGGCAGGTGCGGAAAACCGCAACTGCCCGGCGATATGCGTGAGGGTAGCTAAACCCCGTCTCAAATGAGCTACTAGAGGAGGTTGAGGGGGAGCTGGGGGGCGTCTCCCCAGAGTTTCTCGAGGCGGTAGAAGTCACGGGCTTCGGGAGTGAAGACGTGGACGACAACCGAACCGTAGTCCATGAGCATCCAGGTCTTCTGCTCGCGGCCCTCGATGGAGAACGGATGCTCGCCGCAAGCCTCGGCGACCTTCTCCTCGATCTCGTCGACGATAGAATCGACCTGGCGGTTGTTGGTACCGGTGGCAAGCACAAAATAGTCGCACACATCGGAAAGCTCGGTCAGGTCGAGCACCTGAACGTCCTCGCCCTTCTTGTCGTAGGCGGCCTGCGCGGCGGCGCGGGCGACATCCTCGGCGGCGACACCGCTCGCAGACAGCGAGGCGGCAGTGCGTTCGGACGTGGCGACGAAGCTCTTGTGCTCCACACCTTCAAGAATCTGCTCGTCGGTCATGGTCTCGTCGGCCATGGAATACCTCTTTCTAGACAGCCCGAGCTAGTGCAGCTGGGCGTAATGGTTGTAAATCGAAATAGCCGTGGGATAAAGATAGCGCCCGGACTGAATCACATAGACCAAACCCTGCGCAAAACAGGAGAAGAACAACTCGTCGAGCGTCGACTCCCCCACCATCTTGCGCAGCGCATGTGCATAGTCGCCGTGGCGGTTGGGCTCGATGGCATCGGCCACAAAGACCACCATATCGAGCGGCGTCATATCGCAGGCACCCACGGTGTGACGGTCGACAGCCTGAAAGACCGCCGGCGACAGCTCGGGAAAAAGCTGCGGAAGCTCATAGGCGGCAACAGGGCCATGCAAAAGCGGCGTCGCGGCAGAAGGAGAGCCGGCAATCTTAATGCCGTAATGCAGAGCGCGCGTGACCAGCTCGTCATCGGAAAGCACCTTGTCCCAGTCGTGGATCAAGCCGGCAGCAGCGGCATCAAAGCGGTCGACGCCGTAGACCTCGGCCAGATGAAGTGCGGTCTCGGCAACACCCAGCGAATGCACATAGCGCTTGCGCTTATCCTTCATGCGAACATCGAGCAGCTCTTGAATGCGCTTGAGCAGCGCGCGCTCATCGCCCTCAAACTGATCCTCTACCGACAACATAGACCCCCATCACTCAAAATCCTCTTGGCCCAAATCGGCATATAGCCTGCGCTTGCGAATGTAGCCGAGCACGGACTCGCTCGTAAGATAGCGCACGCTCATGCCGCGGGCAACTCGCTTACGAATGTTCGTCGAGCTGATCGCCAGCGCCGGAATCTGAATATAGCGCACGTCGAACGGCAGCCCCGACTCTTTGATTCGGGCACGCGCCGTATCGATATCAAAGCCCGGTCGCGTCGCCGCAATAAAGGTAGCAAGCTCAGCGATTCGTTCGGCATCATGCCAGGTCACAATATCGATAATCGCGTCGGCGCCCGTAATAAAGTAGAGCTTTACCTGCGGCGGGTAAAAGTCGCGAAGGGCATGAAGCGTATCGGCCGTATAGGTTACACCCGGACGGTCGATCTCGAACCGGCTCGCCAAAAAGGCCGGGTTCGCGGCAGTGGCGAGGACCGTCATGGCATAACGGTCCTCGGCAGGCGTCACCGGCTTGTCAAGCTTAAAGGCAGGAGAGCCCGCCGGCATAAAGAGCACAGCGTCCAAGTCGAGCGACTCGCGCGCCTGCTCGGCGGTCACCAGGTGCCCGTAATGGATGGGATCAAAGGTGCCACCCATAATGCCGAGCCTAAACTCCTGCCCGTCCTCTAGAGGAAGCTCGGGCAGACCGATTCCACCGCGCAGCGACATGGCTTACTCGCCCTCCGAGGTCTCGGCATCGCCCGCGGCATCCGCCGCATCGACAACCTCGACGCCCTCATCCGCAGCATCGGCCACGTCAATGGCTTCAACGGCAACGTCCTCGCCAGCATCCTCGAGCTCCTCGTACTCCGAGAAGTCCTCGGCGCCCTCAAAGTCAAAGGCGCGCTGGCAAATGCGGACCTCGTCGCCCGCACGGCAACCGGCCTTCTCGAGCGCGTCGTCAACACCCATACGCGCAAACTTATGCTGCAGGTAAATGACGGCTTCCTCGTTTTCCCAGTCGGTCTGGATGACCATACGCTCAATGGCACGACCGACCACGCGGAAGGCACCGGACTCTTCCTGAACAATGCGGAAACGCTTCTCACGCTGCAGGCGACGGCGCTCCCACTCATCGTCGCGCAGAACGACCGGCTCATCCGAGACAGCCAACTCGGCGCGCAGCTTAGCCACCTGCTCGCCCACGGCAAGCATCAGCGTATTGAGTCCGGCGCCCGTCACGGCAGACACGGCAAAGAACATATGTCCATCGTCGAGCGCTGCGCGCTTGAGGTCGGCAATCTTGTCGGCCGTGCCCGGCGCATCGCACTTGTTGGCAACGACGATCTGCGGACGCTCCGAAAGCTCGGCGCCATACTGCTCGAGCTCGCGGTTGATGATGCGGTAGTCCTCAACCGGATCGCGATCCTCAAAACCACCCGTCATGTCGACGACGTGCATGATCAGGGCCGTACGCTCAATGTGGCGCAGGAACTGGTGACCCAAGCCCTTGCCCTCGCTCGCGCCCTCGATAAGACCGGGGACGTCGGCAACGACGTAAGAATATTCGCCGGCACGCACCATGCCGAGGTTCGGCACGAGCGTGGTAAACGGGTAGTCGGCGATCTTGGGACGGGCGGCACTCATGCGCGCGATGAGCGATGACTTGCCCACCGAGGGAAAGCCCACGAGCGCGGCATCGGCCATAAGCTTCATCTCGAGCTCAATCCAGTGCTCCTCGGCCGGTTCGCCCAGCTGAGCGAACGCGGGCGCGCGGCGCACCGACGTCACAAAGTGCGTGTTGCCCAGGCCGCCGGCACCGCCGGGCGCCACGACGACGCGCTCGCCATCGTGCACCAGATCGGCAATCTCGAACATCGGGGTCTGCGTCTCGGGGTCGAGCTCGCGCACCACGGTACCCATAGGGACCTTGAGAATCAGGTCCTCGCCGCTCTTACCGTTACGACGGGCACCCTGTCCGTGCGTGCCGCGCTCGGCGCGGAAGTGATGCTTAAAGCGGTAATCGATCAGCGAAGACAGCTGAGCATCGGCCTGGATGACGACATTGCCGCCACGACCGCCGTCGCCGCCATCGGGGCCGCCCTTGGGGACAAATGCCTCGCGCCTAAACGACATGCATCCGGCTCCGCCGTCGCCGCCGCACACGTTAATGCGGCTGATATCGGTGAACTGTGACAACAGAATCGCCTCCTACAAAAAAGAGGGAGACCCTTGAATCCTAAAACTCAAGTGCCTCCCACATATGTGCTCTATGAAGGGTGAATTACGCGTTCGCGAGCGGGCGTACGCTGACCCTGTGCTTGATACCCTTGTGGAACTCAACGGTACCGTCGACCAGCGCGAACAGCGTGTCGTCCTTGCCACGGCCAACGTTCTCACCCGGGTGGATGTGCGTGCCGTGCTGACGGACGAGAATCGTGCCCGTGGTTACCGTCTGGCCGGCATAGCGCTTCGTGCCAAGGCGCTGACCGCGGGAGTCACGGCCATTACGGGAGGAACCGAGTCCTTTTTTGTGTGCCATTGTGTATACCTACTCTTTCGTTACGAGTGTAATCTACTCGGCGACGGGAGCCTCGGCAACAGCCTCAGCCTCTGCCTTGACAGCCTTCTTGGCGCGGGAGGTAGCCTGAACCTTCACGATCTTCAGCTTGGTCAGCTGCTGACGGTGACCCTTCAGACGATGATAGCGCTTACGCTTGTGAAACTTGAAGACCAGCTGCTTCTCGCCCTTGAACTGCTCAACGATCTGAGCGGTAACCTTGGCCTTGGCCAGCTTGTCGGGATCGGTGACGATCTTCTTACCATCGTTGAGGAAGATAACCGGCAGGGTGATCTTGTCCCCCTCATTGCCCTCGATCTTCTCGACGGTGATGACATCGTCGGTGGCGACCTTGTACTGCTTGCCGCCCGTGTTAACGATTGCGTACATGTTTACTTGCCCTTCATGCATCAGTTAGTGCAACAGCCGAATATAGTAGCAGGCGAAAATACCCCCGTCAACGAGTATGTGAAGCAAATCCACAAGTTCGCACAGGTATGGGGCTGACGAGTCGGCCCTCGTCGTCCTCGCATGCTTGATTCTGACGCTCGACATCGTAGGAGCAGATGGTCACGAGGTCTTGCATACCGGTGGAAACAATAGGTGCATCCACGCCCGGGGTCAAGCCCTGCAACAAAACATCAGCAGCGGAAAGCAAAATTTCCGGACGCATGGAGCCCTCGTTGTCGGCATGGGTGTCGAGCATGAGCACCAAATGGTCCGGGCGCTCCCCCGCCGTGAGCTCATAGCCCACGAGCGTGTGATCCAAATCCAAGCGCTTGCTCTTTTTGCCGCGCGCGTAGTCGATGCCATGGTCCGCGCGCAGTGTGTCGATCGCACGACGCACCTCGTCGGCGCTTACGGGCGCCTCGGGATCCAAGTGCAGGTCGATGCGATACGACAGGCGCGTGAGCTGCGCCGTCAACGCCGGCGTGCGCACGTCGATGTACGCCGCCTCGATGGGCGCCAGATCGGCCGGAGACGCCGCAGCCAAGCGCCCAAACGCCTCGTCGAGCGCCACGAACTCGGTCATAAACAGGTCATACCATTCGCAGGTCGACGACGTACCCACCGGTAACGCCGAAGAGAAGCCCACGCGCATGTGCGGAGAGAAGCCCTGCGTGACGGCATAGGGAAGTCCCGCACGGCGCACGATGCGCTCAATGGTATGGATTACTTCGAGATGGCCCAGGTACTTAAGGCGATCGCGCTTGCCATAGCGAACACGAAGCCTAAAGAGCGTTGGATTGTCGGTCAGGCGCTCACTCATGCGCGATCACCCATCAATACATTCTTGGCGTGGACCGTGGGGCAGATCCCGCAGCCGGTGCACGACGTGCGGGTGCAGTCGGGAGTCGTGACACCCTCGAGCGAGCGACGGTACTCGCGCTCGAGGAAGCCGCGCGTGCAGCCGGGGCTCACGTGCTCCCACGGCAGGCGCCAGTCCAACTCGTAGGGCAGGTGCACGAGCTCATTGAGGTCGATGCCGTTTTTGGCAGCGGCTTCCTTCCAGTTATCGAGCGAGAAATGCTCTACCCAGGCGTCAAAGCGAGAGCCCGAGCGCCAAGCATCGATGATGACGGGCGTCATGTCACGACCGGCGCGGGACAGTGCGGCCTCGATGAGCGAGGTCTCGGCATCGTGGTAATGAACGCGGACGGCACGGTTGCGAACGCTCGTGATAAGCAGCTTCTGGCGACGCTTGACGTCGTCGTAGTCGAGCTGCGGGCACCACTGGAACGGCGTGGCAGCCTTGGGGATAAAGACCGAAACCGAGATGGACACCGAGATCGAGCCGCGACGAGCCTTGGGCACCACGGAACGACCGAGCTCCAGCACGTGATCGGCCAGATTGGCGATGGCCACGATGTCCTCGTCGCGCTCGCCGGGAAGGCCCATCATAAAGTAGAGCTTCATGCGGTTCCAGCCGGCCTCGAAGGCCGCCTTGGACGCACGGTCCAGGTCCTCCTCGGTCACGTTTTTGTTAATGATGTCGCGCATGCGCTGGCTGCCGGCCTCGGGCGCGAACGTCAGGCCGCCCTTCTTTTCGCCGGCAACCGACTCGGCCATATCCACGCCAAACGAATCCAGGCGCTGCGACGGAATAGACACGCGAATACCCGTATCCTCCAGGCGACGGTTGAGCCTGCCGAGCACGTCGCGAATGCAGGAGTGGTCGGTCGTGGAGAGCGAGGTCAGCGACACCTCGTCATAGCCGGTCTTTTCCAGACCCTGAATCACCGACGAGACGATCTGGTCGGCCGAGCGCTCGCGCACCGGGCGATACGTCATGCCGGCCTGGCAAAAACGACAGCCGCGGGCGCAGCCGCGCAGGATCTCGATAGACAGGCGGTCGTGAACTAGCTGCGCATAGGGTACGCACGACTGCGACAGCGGATTCGTGGCGCCGAAATCCTCGACGACGCGTTTGTAGACCACAGTAGGCGCATCCTTGCCTTCACGCGGCACGGTGTAGCCATGCGGCGAGCAGGGCTCGTCGTGACGAACCTCATAGAGCGACGGCACGTAGTTGCCGGCAATGGATGCAAGCTGCTCAACAATCTGCGCGCGCGGGACCCCTTCGTCACGCAGGCGGCGATGCAGCTGGCAGGTCTCGAGCAGCGATTCCTCGCCCTCACCGATGAGGATGGCATCGAAGAAGGCCGCGTACGGCTCGGGGTTGTACACCGAGGGGCCGCCGGCGATGATAATGGGGTCGTCCTCGGTGCGGTCAGCCGCTAACAGCGGAATACCAGCGAGGTCGAGTGCCTCGAGGAAGTTCGTCACCGCCATCTCGTGCGGCACATGCAGACCGACGATATCAAACGAAGCGACCGGCGCTGCACCCTCGAGCGACAGCAGCGGAATACCCGCCTCGCGCATGGCATCACCCATATCGGGCCACGGCACATAGCCACGCTCGCAGGAGATGCCCTCGGCCTGGTTAAGGATGTTGTAGAGGATGGCGATGCCCTGGTTGGGCAGACCGACCTCGTACACATCCGGGTAGATCAGGCAGCAACGGTAGTCGGCATCGGCCTTGGAAAGCGTGCCCCACTCGTGATCGATATAGCGACTCGGCTTCTCGACCTTGGCGAGCAACGGCTCAATTAAATGAAAACAGTCTTGGTATGCAACGCGCAACGGAAAACCCCTAAGCAGCGAGATCTGATGCGTCCTGATAGGACGCCATAGGACGGGTAGCGCCCGCGACCGTGGTCACCAGATCGCGAACGCGGGAGAACGTGGCAGTGACCACCTCGTTGGCACGGCTGTAGTCGACATCGCGCTCGTAGAGCGAAACGAGCGCACGGCCCATGCCATAGGTGCCCGCGGCGGCAGTGAGCGCCTTGACGGCAAACCCAATATGCGGCGTCTGCTTGACAAGTGCGCGGGTGACCGCTCGGATCACAAGACCGCCGGCAAGCACGCCCGCGACCTCGTAGCCGCGCTCAGGCTTAATGCCGCGTCCAAAGACGGCAGCGAGCTCAAAGAGCATGCCCACCTGCGCCAGCGCCATAACGGGATAATCGGCACCCGGCAAAAACACCAGCGCACCGGTCGCCATATTGGTGAGCGCGCACGAGGTGATGATACGATTGGCCGCCGCGATGCGCATGAAGGCAAAGTTCGCCGCAAAAGCCGTTTCCTTATCGGTGCGATCGAGAATCCAGCGGGCAAGCGTCTCGAGCAGATACGTCTTATCGGTTGCCGCTACCACGCCGAGCATGGGCGTGGACTCCTCGATAAACGGCACCTCCACAGCAGACTCGGCAAGCACGCACACGGGCGCACCGGCGATCACGAGCTCCTGCACGGCACTCTCCAAGCGGTCGGAACCACGCGAGAGCACCAGCACCACATCGGTATCGGTCTTTGGAGCAATTCGCTCCTCCCCCAGACGCTCGACGCGCACAATGCCCGAGGTCGTCTGCGGCACAAAGGCGTCACGCACCGTCTCGGCCAGAAAGCGCGAGGCGGACGAATCCAGATAGACCGAGACGCGCACCGGCGTATCGGAATCCTTCTTAACGGACGCGCCCATCTTAAAAGCGCGGGTCAGCTTATCTACGGGAATTTTCATAGCAAACCCCTCCAGCGGTTACGCGGCGCCCGAACGATGCCGCCATATGGATTGTACGATACCCACCGTCAGCAGCTGGATCATCATCGAAGACGAACCAAAGCTAATAAACGGTAGCGGAATACCGGTAATCGGCATCATGCCGATGCACATGCCGATGTTCTCGAAGGTCTGGAATGCCCACATGCCGACGATACCTACGCACGACAGACGCAGGAACAGCGACTCACACTTAAAGGCGACGCGAATCGTCGAAAAGATCAGCAGCACGTAGAGGCACAAGAGAAAAAAGGAACCGCAAAAACCAAAGGTCTCGGACAGGAAGGCGAAGACGAAGTCGGTGTGGAACTCAGGCAGAAAGCCGCCGGCCGACTGCGTCGCATGGCCCAAACCCTTACCAAAGAAGCCGCCCGAGCCAACGGCGATAAGCGACTGCTGCAGGTTGTAGGCATCGTCCGAATCGGCATTATCGGGGTCGATAAAGACCGTCAGACGGTTCATCTGATACTGCTTGATGAGCACATCGTGGCCGAGCAACGAATCAAAGACCGAATCGAGCGCCAGAACGAGGGCCACCAAGCCCACGAGAAGGGCCAGGGTCGACAGCACCCATTCGCGGCGTGCACCGCTCATACAAATGACGATGGCGCCCGAAACCAGCACGACCAGGCCCGAGCCCAGGTCGCCCATGGCAACGACGGCCAAAAACGGAATGGACAGCATGCCGCAGAGCTTGACGTAGTCGCGAACGGTATCGATGCGACCGTTATACTGCGAGCCAAGCGTAGCAATAAAGAAGATGGTGATGAGCTTGGCAAGCTCAACCGGCTGGAATGTCAAGCCGATACCGGGAATCTTGATCCAGCCCGTCATGCCCAGACCGCCCGTATAGGACAGACCCGGAATCTTGGGCGAGAGGATCACGATCAAGTCGATGACGAGCAACGCCGTCGAGAAATTGGAAATACCGCGCAGATCGGTACGCCAGACCAGCACCGCCAGCACCGCTCCGATGCCAATTCCCAGCAGATGGCGTGAGAACGAGGCATCGGCCTTAAACTGCGAAGCCGACCAGATAATGATGGCACCGTAGGCGACGAGCGCCACTGTAGCCACGAGCACACCGATATGCACCTTTTGGCGAAACGTGCCGCGCGAGGCCGAAAGTTGCTTGTTGACGCGGTCCAGGCTGCTGCGAGAGCCGGTCTTGGTTGAACGGAACAGATCCGCCGGAGAAAAATCCATCGCAACCTCCTATCGAACCGAAGAATCGCCCGAGGCCGAAGAGGTATCGGGCTCGTCATAAATCACACCGAGCACGTCGCGCACGACATGCATCGCGGTATCTGAGCCGCCGCCGCCCTGCTCCAGGACGGTAGCGATGACATACTTGGGGTCATCGGCCGGTGCATAGGCGCAGAACCACGCGTATTCGTCCTCACCGCTTTTCTCGCCCGTGCCCGACTTGCCGTATACCTGCGGCGTCAGGGTGCCAAAGTGAGCCGCCAGGGACGTCGATGCCGTGTAAATCACGTCGTGCATGCCGTTGCGCACAAGAGCCAAATCCGAATCGCTGTTGATCTTGGCCTCCAGGCGCTTCTTCTTGCCCTTGCCGTTGTATTTATAGGCATCGCCGTCGCCATCGCGCGACACGGCAGACAAAAACACGTGAGGCACGTACTGTTTGCCGCCGTTGGCAAGACCCATATAGGCACACGCCATCTGCAGGGGCGTCACCAGAATGTCACCCTGACCGATGGCAATGTTGGTCATATCGCCGGCATTCCACTTGCGGTCCTCGGCAGAGGCGTCGGTGAAGTACGACTCTTTCCACTCGGCATCGGGAATACGGCCCGCGCCCTCACTCGGCAGATCGATACCGCAGGTCTTGCCTAGACCCCAGCGACGAAAGACCTCCTGCAGGCCCTCGGAATGTTTCTCGTCATAAAAGAACGCCTTGCCCATGTCGTAGAAGACAGGGTCGCACGAGTTGGCGATTCCCGACTGCAGCGTCATGGTGCCGTGGCCGGAATGCAGCCAGCAGTACTTGCCCCACGACTTGCCCAGACCCGTCCAATAACCCGTGCAGTTGGTCGTCTGCCCCGACGTGTAGGTTCCAAACTCAAGACCGGCCAGCGCCGAGAGCGGCTTGATGGTCGAGGCCGACATGTACTGTCCGCTAATGGCGCGGTTGAGCAGCGGGTGCGAACCCTTGTCATCATTGAGCTCGGTCCACACGTCATTTGAGACGCCGCCAATAAAGACGGACGGATCGAACTTGGGCTGGCTCGCCATGCCCAGGATCTCGCCATTGTTGGGATCGAGACACACTACAGCGCCGTTGCCGGCATTGCTGTAGCCAGTGGTCTTGGCAAGCTCGATAGCGCTCGCCAGCGCCGTCTCGCAGGCCTGCTGGATCTTAAGGTCGAGCGTGAGCTTAATGTCGGAGCCGGCCTTCGCGGGCACGGCGCCGGCCTGACCGGTCACATTGCCCGAGGCATCGACCTTGACGGTCTGCTCGCCACGAATACCCTGCAGCAGGTTTTCGTAGTAGCTCTCAACGCCCGCCTGGCCTACGATATCGCCCGACTGGTACGTAATCTTGCCAGCAGAAGCATCTTCATCGCCAGAGGTTTTCTTATTCTGGGCCTCGAGCTGCTCGGAGGTAATGGTGCCGGTATAGCCCAAGATATGGCATGCCGTCTCGCCATATGGATACTGGCGCTCGGTACGCTCGGCAATCTTGACGCCCGGGAACTCGCCGGCATGCTCCTGAATATAGGCAACCGTGGAGCGACGGACGTCCGTCGCGATGGTATGTAGGCTCTGGGCGCCCTCTGTATTGTCCTGAATATTGCGAAGGACCGCCACGTAAGGCATTCCAAGCACGTTGGCAAGATGGCGAACCAGAACCTCATCCTCGGCAAGGTCGCGGTAGGCCACGACAGCCAGTGAGGGACGGTTCTGGACAAGCGCCACGCCATTGCGGTCGAGGATGCGACCGCGCACAGCGGGTGTTGTAACGGTGCGAGTCTGATTACTATTGGCCTGCTTCTCGTAATAGTCCGACGAGACCATCTGCATGCCCCACAGCTTGACGGCAAGCGCCGCAAACATCGCGCCCACACCCGTGGTGAGGATGGAAAAGCGGCCCTTGAAGGCGGTCGCCGCGGTATTGCCCTCGCCCTCGGTGGCGCGCGGGGCCGTTCCATGCTGCGTATCGTAGGTAAAACGGGAATCGCCGCGACGCATGATGACCAGCGCGACCACGATGGCCACAACCAGCACGATACCGGCGATAATAACCGTCAACTGGGAAGACATCTACGGGCCTCCCCTATTTGAGCTTGCGGGTCTTGGGCTTAAAGCGCATACCCGCCTGGCGTCCGCCACGTGCGGAGAATCCATAGCCGGACTGCGGCACGACGCCGGACATCAAAAACGGAATGGCAACCAGACCCGTCAGGATCGAGGACGGCAGCGCATGGCCGAAGATCGCCACGACAAAGCTCGTCTCCAAACCCATAAACAGCAAGATGATGCTGTAGATCACATTAATGACGAGCGCAAAGGCGCCCACAGTGACGCCGCGCGCACTCGGGGTACCGCCCGTCTGACCGACGGCGCTGTGCACCAGGGCAAAAGAACCCACGGTCAGCAGGAGCGACATAACGCCCACCGGCACGGCAGCGGACAGGTCATAAAACAAGCCGCTGCAAAAACCGCACACGACGGCACGGGTCGGGTCGCCCGAGAACACGCTTAGGCACACCAGGATAATCATGAAGTTGACGCGACCTCCCGCAATGGAGATCTGCGGTGCCAGGCCTGCCTGCAGCAGCACACACACAATGGCGGCGATTACAAACGTGCGGGAGCTCATCCCCTGCTCGTGTAGATCCATGGACATGCCCCCTATTCGCTCGAGCCAGAATCGGTCGTCTCGGACGTGTCGGAACTGTCATCCGAGCTCTCGTCCTTCGTCTTGGTCGCAGCATCGCGCGACGTTCCCTGCGGCGTGCTGTTGGCCGTGCTCACGTCCTCATCCGAGGCCGACTGTTCGTCGGTCAGCGAGGTGATGACCAGCACTTCCTCGTTGTTCTCGGCCGTGGTCTGAGCGCGCACCACAATGGTGTAGTACACGTCGTTTGCGGATTTCTCAACCGACGAGACGGTGCCGAGCGGAAGGCCCTTGGGGAACACGCCACCGATGCCAGAGGTCACGATGATATCGCCAACCTTAACGTCGGAGTCGACGCTCACGTACTCAAGACGCAGCGTGCCGTCAGCCTGACCCTGCAGCATGCCCTGGGCGCGCGTGTCCTGTACCATGGCGGACACACCCGAGTTCTCGTCGCCAATAAGGCGCACGGTAGAGGTCTTGGCCGATACCTCGATAATCTGACCGATAACACCGGCAGAACTCGTCACGGGCATGTTGATGGTAAGGCCGTCGGCAGAGCCCTTGTCGATGGTTACGGTCGAGGTCCAGGCATCGCCCGAGGCACCAACGATACGAGCAGCGGTCGATTTGAGGTTGTAGGTCGACTGCAGGCCGACCAGCCCCTCCAGACGCTCGGCGGTCTTTTGAGCCTCGGAGAGCTCAGCAACCTTAGAGGTCAGCTCCTCGTTTTGCTTCTTAAGCTCGTCAAGCGTGTCCTGCGACGCCGTAAGGTTAGAGAACACGTTGCCGATCGCATTGAAGGGGGCCGCCACAGCCGAGCCCACAAAGCGCACCGGCGAGGTAATCGTCGTCACGCCCGAACGCACGGCATGAATCGGTCCTGCCTCGCCCTCGCGGATGTAAAACGTGAGCAGCAACACCGAAATCAGGCTGAAAACAATCAACGGGCGCATACCCGTTGATTGTCGCTTGGTATTCAGATTTGTGGAGAAACCCGAAGATCGTGCCAAATGGAATCCACCTTTTGGAAATTAAGCATTGGTCTGGACGAAGCCGCCATCAAACGCATTGGCCTCGAGCACGCGGGCACAGCCGTTAACGACGTTATCGAGCGCCGTGGGGCTGACGTTGACCGAAACACCGGTCTCATCGCGCAGGCGCACGTCGAGACCGCGCAGCAGCGCGCCGCCACCAGTCAGCAAAATGCCGTAGTACATAAGGTCCGAGGCAAGATCGGGAGGCGTAGCGTCGAGTGCGTCCTTGACGGCCTTGGCCATCTCGTCGAGCGGCTTGTTGAGCGCGCGACGAATCTCCTCGCTCTCGATGCGCACGGTCTTGGGCAGACCGGTGATCACGTCGCGGCCGTTGACCTCGACGTCGAGCTCGTCCTTGAGCGGCACGGCGGAGCCGACCTTGATCTTGATGTCCTCTGCCGTACGCTCGCCGATGGCCAGGTTGTAGGCATCACGAACGTGCGTGAGGATGGCCTGATCGAACTCGTCGCCGGCAATACGGATGGACTGCGAGACGACGATGCCACCCATAGCGATAACGGCAACCTCGGTGGTACCGCCACCGATGTCGATGACCATGGAGCCGGTGGGTTCCTCGACGGGCAGGTCGGCGCCGATAGCGGCAGCCATGGGCTCCTCGATCAGGTAGGCCTGGCGGGCGCCGGCCTGGATCGTGGCCTCAAAGACGGCACGCTTCTCGACCGACGTGACACCGGAGGGAACGCAGACGACAACGCGCGGACGCGGGGTCCACGGATAGCGCTTCTCAGACGCCTTGTCGATAAAGTAACGGAGCATGGCCTCGGTAACATCGAAGTCGGCGATGACGCCGTCCTTCAGGGGACGAACGGCCACGATGTTGCCGGGCGTACGGCCGAGCATGCGCTTTGCCTCGATACCGACCGCGAGGATGCGCTCGTCGTTCTTGTCGATGGCGACAACAGAGGGCTCGCGAATGACGATGCCCTTGCCACGCACGGAGACAAGCGTATTTGCGGTGCCGAGGTCGATGGCAAGATCGCCCGCATAGCTACCGAAGAACATATCCATCAAAGAAAACAACGCAACTCCTGATGTGTTGGATGATTGCTGGAAAACTACTAGCTCATCATACTAGCGCAAGCCCGGCACCTCACTTGCGGTGAAGCGCCGGGCAAAGCTAAATCCCATAAGGTCACTACTGGTTGTCAGCAGCCGAGAAATCCATATCGAGCGAGGAAACGGCCCAGCCGATATGGTTATCGGAGCGCACGAATTTGACGGTGTACTCCTGCTCGCCGCCCTTGGACAGCGATGCCTTCACCTTGGCGGTCGTCTCGGTCATGGACTGATCCATGCCCTCGACGGACACGGTGGCACCCTGCGGAATCGAGGAGATGATCATCGACTTGGCGTCCTCGGACAGGCTCGAGGCCAGGCAAGACTCGGCCTTTGCGGTGTCACCGTCGCCGGCAGCCTGGAACAGATCGGTGATAACCGACTCCTGCGAGGGGAAGCCAAAGCCGCGCGTGTAGGCAAAGCCCAGACCGCCCGCAGCAATCAAGATGAGCAGAAGCAGCACGATGAAGACTTTGAGACCCGTGTGGCGATGGCGACGACGGACCTTGGCCTGCTTACGATCCTGACGGTCCTGCTGGACCATCTCGGACTCGGACAGCGTAAAGAAGCCGGTGTCCGAGGGATCGGGCATAAACTGACCGGTCGCGCCCGTAGGATCGAGCGGATCGACGGCAGGAGCGTCCATCGCGGGCGCCGGAGCCGTGGCCATAGCCGTCTGGGCAGACAGCGCGGCAAGCGAATCGTGCACGCGGGCAAGCTCATCGGCCTGCTCGGAGGTGAGCTGGTAGATGCCATCGGCAGTAGCGGCGTTAAAGGCGTCGAGTGCGTCGGAGGGGCGGCCGGAGGCAGAAAGTGCCTGACCCATGCCGGCGTTGAGCGCACGCGTGTCGTCGCGGGGGCCGGCAAAGTCGATAGCCGTGCGGTAGGTCTCCACGGCATCCGCCGGACGGCCGAGCTTAATGAAGCAACGACCAAGCTCGCCCAGTGCGGCGGCAGGAGCCGGATTGGCGCCGTCGATGGCAGCCTGACGGAAGGCGGTTCCCGCGTTGGCATAGTCGCCCGACTGGAACAGCGCATTGCCCAGGCCGAGATAGGCCTTGAACGGCGTGGCATAGGAAGCATCCTGCGTAGCGGCAGAGAACGCCTGAGCGGCCGTCGTGTAGTCGCCCACGGCCGCGAGTGCCTTGCCGCGGTTGGTGAGCAGCGCGCCGCGCTTGCCGTAGGTGCCGTCATTGAGGGCAGCGGCGTAGGCCTCGGCGGCCTCGGCATACATGCCCAGGTGCATCAAGGCGTTGCCACGAAGGTGATCGGCCTCGCCCATAATCTCATCGGGAGTTTTTGCCGCCCCAAGCATCTGGGCTGCAGCGGAAAAATCACCCGCGCGGTAAGCGGCGCGGCCCTGTTGGATCAGCTGGCTATTCAAGGAAGTCCCCTTTACTCGTGAACGATCTCGACATGGACGATCTCGTCGCCGGCACGCAGCTGCGAAATCACATCGAGACCCTCGACCGTGGTACCAAAGACGGTGTAACCGGAATCGAGGTTATGCTGGGCACCCAGGCAGAAGTAGAACTGCGAACCCGCGGAATCGGGGTCCATGGAGCGTGCCATGGCAAGGGCACCATCGACATGGCTGTTGCGCGGATTGGTGGCAAACTCGCCCTTGATGCAGTAGCCGGGACCACCGGTACCGGGCATGCCGTCAGGGCCCTCAAGACCGGCAGCGACGTCGGCGCCGGACATATCGCGGGTATTGGGGTCGCCGCCCTGAATGACAAAGCCGGGCACATAGCGATGGAACTTAAGGCCATCATAGAAACCCATCGTGGAAAGCTCGCAGAAGTTCGCGACATGAATGGGAGCGCCCTCACCGTCAAACTTGACCTTGATGGTACCCTTCGACGTCTCGATAACGGCGCACTCGTCGCCGGCAAGCTGATACTCGGGCGTGTAGAGCTCTTTCTTAAAACCAAACATGTGGTTCCTTCCTCGTGCGTTTAAAGCATATTTGTACGAATTGTAGCAATAAGCATGCGCTTACATCAATTGCGCACGTAGGTTATGCCGACTATGGCGAACTAATTTTAGGAACGCTGCTGCGGCTTCCAGGAACCCACATTGGCGTCGTACTGGTTCAGTGCGCTGTTGCCGCCCTGCGCGATGGGCGCCAGGATATCGCTTTGGTGGGAACTCATCGACTCACCATCGGGAATGGCCAGCGAGATGTCCCAGCTCTGACAGATCACGTCGACACGCTCGTACATCCACTCGGCAAGCTGCTTTAAGTGGGCGATGTCATCCGCATAGACCGTATCGTCCTGATACTTAAGGTTGTTAAGCTCATCTTGCGTCTTTTTGATCTGGTCGCGCAGGGCGTAGGCACTCTGCGACAGCTCCTGACGGGTGGACAGTGGCGTTCGAAGATAGCCATTGTTAAAAGAATCGATGACCTCGCCGATCTGGTCCTCGTCACCGTAGGACACGATGGTCTGATACAGACCGTCGAGCCTGGTATAGAGCTGATCATCGGTGAGCACAGTTTCTTCCTGGACCACCTCGGCAGAATCGTCCTGCTTGGTATCGTCCTCAGTCGCCTCGCCCTTTTGGCGCGTGGGGAAGGTCGTCTGCGCGGCCTGGCCAAACTGGTCATAGAAGCCAGGCATGACACCCATGGGATCGGCCGTCACGAACCAATACGCACCACCGCACACGACGGCAAGGACCGCGATGACGATGAGCGGCTTGGGGATATGACGCTTGTGCTTGTGATAGGCGTCCTCGTCGGGGTGCACCTTGCGCTTGGGTTTTTGAGCATCGTCATGCAGGGAAACGGGCGTGGGAATATCGACCTTGGGGATACCGAAATCCTTATCGAAAGCCGGCAGCACGCAGGTCTCGTTAGGATCAGCGGCATCCGAAAGCACCGCAGCGGCAGAGGCCGGCGCATGCGGCACCTCGGTATCGATCTGCTCTTGCGTTAGGCGCGGAAAGCCCGCCGTGCGGCCCGCTGCCAGGTCGGATGCGGCCGCGTCCTCGGAGAGGATACCCGGAGCGGGGCGTCCGCATTTGGGGCACGTACGATCATGCGGAGAAAGACGGGCACCGCAGCCCTCACAGAACACGAACTCGGTGTGCTCGGGACCATCGCCCGGACCCACATAGGCGTTGCAGTAGGGGCAGAACGAGGCGCCGTCCTCGATAGTCTTAAGGCAATGCGGGCAGATCACGGCATCCTCTTTTCGAAGCAATTCAAACAATCGAGGTTAGAGCATAACATCGCCACGGCCCCACAGGAACAAGGCACCAATTCAACATCGCCAGGGCGCGTAGCTACTTCTTCTTTTTGCTTGGCATCGAGACTTTGATGCCTTGGGCGGACTTGGTCACACGAGAGCGCTTAGCTCCGGTACTCTTCTTTTTCTTGGGCTGGGCCTGGCCCACGCCCTCGAGTGCACGGGCCTCGGCCTCGCGGACAGTGCGGTCCTCGCGGCGCTGCGCCATATCGGCGGCAACGCGCTTGGCAAAACGCTCGGCGGTCGATCCCGTCGAGCTCACCTTGCCGCCGCCGCGACCCAGGCGAACGCGCACGCCACGGCCAAAGCCGGTGGCCGCATGACGGCGACGGGGCTTAAGCGAGTCCATCATCGTGGCAAGCCTAAAGAACACCGCGCAGGTAAAGACGATGATAACCGCCAAAATGACCATCTGGCCCATCGACAGGTTGGCGATGGACAGCAGCCCCGGGAACCCGATAACGCCCGTCAGGATGCCGGCGACGACAAACACGAAAAGCACCACGCGCAAGGGCGTGAGAGGCTGCGAGATACGCCAGATCAGGCTGACACTCGCCGCGCACGACGTGAGCAGGCACATGGTCGAAAGCGTAAGCTGGCTAAAGCCAAATACGCGTGCCACAAAGATATCGAGCGCCGCGGCCAAAATGACCGCAATCGACGCCGGCAGCGCACGCTTAAGCACGTTGGTCAAGAACGACCCCTTCACGCGGGCGTTGTTGGGCTCCAGGCCCAGCACAAAGCCCGGCGCGCCGATGCAGAAGAAGTTG
Source organism: uncultured Collinsella sp. (assembly GCA_958429025.1). GTDB lineage: Bacteria > Actinomycetota > Coriobacteriia > Coriobacteriales > Coriobacteriaceae > Collinsella. The sequence goes on from CAUAIH010000005.1 coordinate 140,320, forward strand.
ATGAGCGTCATCTGAATGGGCTCGAAGGGATACGGCGGCAGTGCGATGCACAGCGCCGCCAGGCCCATCGAGAACAGCGTCTTGGTCAGAAAGAGCGCGGCAGAGCGCTGCAGGTTATTGATAGAACGACGGCCCTCGGCCACCACAGCGGGCATCGAGGCAAAGTCGTTATCGACGAGCACGATCTCGGCCACATTGCGCGCGGCATCGGAGCCGGCGGCCATCGCCACGGAGCAGTCGGCCTCCTTGAGCGCCAGCACGTCGTTGACGCCGTCGCCTGTCATGGCCACGGTGTGTCCGCGGCGTTTGAGCGCCTGTACGAGCTCGCGCTTCTGCTGCGGCGTCACACGCCCAAAGACGTGGTAACGGTCCACTGCCGCATCAATTATGGACGGTGTATCGAGCGTCGTGGCGTCGACGTAGGCATCGGCCCCCGGCACGCCCACAACGCGCGCGATCGACGACACCGTACGCGGGTCATCGCCGCTGATCACGTTGAGGGTCACGCCCTGCTCGTTAAAGTAGCCGATAGTCTCGGCTGCCGAGGTGCGAATCTCTTCGCGGATGGTCACAAAGCCCACGGGCTCGGCCTCACCCACCATGTCGCCATCGGGCGTAAAGCCGTCCACGCGCGCCACCACAAGCACGCGGCAGGTATCGGCAAGCTCGGCGACACGGTTCTCGACCTGTGAAAACACACGGTCCGAAAGCACAAACTGCGCGGCGCCCATCACATAGGAGCCCTGCGCAAACGACGCGCCGCTCCACTTTTTGGACGACGAGAACGGAATGACCGACAGCGGCTCGGACACCTCGACCGGACGATCGGCGTAGTAGTTGAGCAGCGCCTGGCAGGTCTCGTTGGCATCTGCCGAGGTCGCACGCGCCACGTTGGCAAGCGCAAAGTCGAGCACCGTGGTCTCGACGGGAACAGCAGCCTCGTCCGAGTCCGCGCCAAAGCCAACACCCTCAACAGGCAGCGGGTAGGTGCCCTCGACCTCCATACGGCCCGAGGTAATGGTGCCCGTCTTGTCCAGGCACAGCACGTCGACACGCGCGAGTGTCTCGATGCAGTAGAGCTGCTGTGCCAGCACCTTGCGACGCGCCAGGCGCACCGTGGCAATCGCGAGCACCGACGAGGTAAGCAGCACCAGGCCCTGCGGAATCATGCCCAGCAGGGCACCCACCGTGGACAGCAGAGCCGAAGAAGGCACACGACCGGCCAGCAGCTCGGAGAAACACCAGGAAAGCGCGCTATCACCCGGGGTTCCCGCGGCATCCCACAGCTCGCTCACACTCGAGGCAAAGAGTGCCAGACCAAGCGGAATCATAATAATGCTCGCGAACCGCACGATGGCGTTGAGCGCGTTCATGATCTCGGAATTGACCTTTTTGACGTACTTGACCTCGTTGTTGATCTTTGCCACGTAGTTATCGGCGCCGACATGGATCACGCGGGCGCGCAGCAGGCCCGAGTCGACAAAGCTGCCGCTCATGAGCTCGGAGCCCGGCTGTTTCTTAATGAGGTCGCTCTCGCCCGTAAGCAGGCTCTCGTTGACGAGCGCCTCGCCCGACACCACCACGGCGTCGGCGGGAATCTGGTCACCGCGCCCCAGGCGAATAATATCGTCGAGCACGATCTGGTCCAGGTCGAGCTCCACCTCGGCGCCGTCGCGCACCGCGATGGCCTTCTTAGAGGTGAGCAGCGTAAGCTTGTCGACCATCCGCTTGGAACGCATGGACTGAATGACGCCAATTGCCGTGTTCAAGAACACCACGAACAGGAACGTCAGATTCTTAAACGAACCGGTCAGCAACACCAAAATCGCCAAGACCACGTTGATCAAGTTAAACAGCGTGCAGAGGTTCTCGATGATGAACTCTTTGACCGACTTGGTCTTGAGCTCCATGTTGCGGTTGATCTTACCGGCGGCGATGCGCTCCTCGACCTCGGCGGTCGAGAGTCCACGCTCGATATCCGTTGCTGCCATACCACGTCCCATCACGTCGCGTCGGTATAAGAAAAACCGCCCGGACCATGCGAGGTTCGGACGGTCTTACGTTCGATGGTGCCCCATGTTGGATTCGAACCAACGGCCTTCTGCTCCGGAGGCAGACGCTCTAATCCCCTGAGCTAATAGGGCGAACGGTAGGCATTATACCCAAGTGCGCCACGGGCTAACAAAATAATAGAAAAAGCTTTGCAATTACGTGGGAGACGCGCCACGACGGTGCGCTTTAGGCGGCAAAAGCGAGTCAGATAGTATAAACTCTCATGCACATATATAACGGCTCGCGATGCGGGCCGTTTTTGCAAGGGCTATCCATCGAGGTGAGAGGCACACCATGATTGCGATTTTAAAGCAGAGCGCCAGCGACGAGGCCGTCAGCCACATCGTCAGCTGGATTGAGAAAAAGGGACTCAAAACCGACGTCTCGCGCGGCGAGAACGAGACCATAATCGGCCTGGTGGGCGACACGACCAAGATCGACCCGTTCCTGCTTGAGTCCATGGACGTCGTCGAGCGCGTGCAGCGCGTCTCCGAGCCGTTCAAGCGCGCCAACCGCAAGTTCCATCCCGAGGACTCCATCATCGACTGCGGCCACGGCGTCAAGATCGGCGGCGACCAGTTCCAGGTCATCGCCGGCCCCTGCTCCGTCGAGGGCGAGAACCTCATCCGCATCGCCCGCCGCGTGAAGGCCGCCGGCGCCACGATGCTGCGCGGCGGCGCCTACAAGCCCCGCACCTCCCCGTACGCCTACCAGGGCATGGGTCCCGCCGGCCTGGACCTGCTGTGCGAGGCATCCGCCGAGCTCGACATGCCGATCGTCACCGAGATCATGGACCCGCGCGACGTGCAGGTCTTCCTGGACAAGAAGATCGACGTCATGCAGATCGGCGCTCGCAACGCCCAGAACTTCCCCCTGCTCAAGGAGGTCGGCAAGACCCAGACCCCGATCCTGCTCAAGCGCGGCATGTCCGGCACTGTCGACGAGCTGCTTATGGCAGCCGAGTACATCATGAGCGAGGGCAACGACAACGTCATCCTGTGCGAGCGCGGCATCCGCACCTTCGAGACCCGCACCCGCAACACCTTCGATCTCAACGCCGTGCCGGTGCTGCACCACCTGTCGCACCTGCCCGTCGTCGCCGACCCCAGCCACGCCACCGGTTACACCCGCTATGTTGAGCCCATGGCGCTCGCCGCGACCGCCTGCGGCGCCAACGGTCTGGAGATCGAGGTCCACGACGACCCGAGCCACGCTTGGTCCGACGGTGCTCAGGCCCTCACCCCCGACCAGTTCGACGACACCATGCGCCGCATCCGCGCCATCCGCGAGGTCGTCTGCCAAGAGACCGTTCAGGAGTAGCCCATGGGTACGGTGAGAAATGTACGCGTTAACCAGGGTGGCCCCAAGTGCGCCGGTATCGTGGGCCTGGGCCTCATCGGCGGCAGCTTTGCCCGCGGCTATGCGCAGGCGGGCGTCCGCGTGCTGGCATGGGACCCTGATGACGACGTCATGATGGCGGCCAGCATGGGCACCGTTGCCGGCGAGCTCAACGACGAGACGCTCGGCGAATGCGACATCATCGTCCTGGCATGCTACCCCGAGGCCTGCATCGAGTGGCTCGAGGCGCACGCCCAGGCACTCGCCGACGCCACCGACACCGAGGCCATCATGGGCCCTGTGGTGATCGACACCGTGGGCGTCAAGGGCATCGTGTGCGAGCGCGCCTTTGAGCTTGCCCGCGAGCACGGTTTTTACTTTGTGGGCGCGCATCCCATGGCGGGCACGCAGTTCTCGGGCTACGCGCATTCCCGCGCCGACCTGTTCAAGGGCGCACCGCTCGTGCTTGTACCGCCCGCAGTGGACGACGCACTTAAGCTGGAGCTTTTGGGCCAGGTGCGCGAGATGGTACGCCCCTTAGGCTTTGGCAAGTTCAGCGTAACGAGCGCCGCCGAGCACGACCGCGTCATCGCCTTTACGAGCCAGCTCGCGCACGTCGTCTCCAACGCCTATGTCAAGAGCCCGACCGCTCAGGTCCACCATGGCTTTTCGGCCGGCAGCTACCGCGACCTCACCCGCGTGGCGCACCTCAATCCTCAGATGTGGTCCGAGCTCATGATCGACGACGCCGATGCGCTCGCCTTCGAGATCGACCATCTGATCGACTCGCTCGGCGCCTACAGCCGCGCCCTTAAGGACCGCGACCAGCGCTATCTGGAGAATCTCCTTGCCGAGGGCGACCGCATCAAACGTGCGCTCGACGACGAGGCCTCCCACTAGACCACCTATCACGCCAGGTCGAAAGGACCGAAGCTTATGGCGATTACCATCGATATCGACACCGCACGCCCCTACCAGGTGCATGTGGGCACGTTTTTGCTGGAGCAGGCAGGCCCGCTCGTCCGCGCCACCGCCGGCGGCTCGCGCGCCGTCATCGTGACGGACACCAACGTGGGCCCCCTCTACCAGATGCCCGTTAAGCAGAGCCTCGAATCCGCAGGCTACGAGGTGAGCATCTGCACCTTCGAGGCCGGCGAGGCCCATAAGCGTGCCGAGACCTACGTTAGCATTTTGGAGTTTGTGGCCGAGCACGAGCTTTCGCGCTCCGACGTGATCGTGGCGCTCGGCGGCGGCGTCGTGGGCGACGTGGCGGGCTTTGTGGCCGCCACCTACATGCGCGGCTGCAAGTTTGTGCAGATTCCCACAAGCCTGCTCGCCATGGTGGATTCGTCGGTCGGCGGCAAGACGGCCATCGACCTGGCAGCTGGCAAGAACCTGGCCGGCGCCTTTTGGCAGCCGAGCGTGGTCATCGCCGATGTGGGGTGCCTGGCGACCCTCACGCCCGAGCAGTTCGCCGACGGCTGCGGCGAGGTCGTCAAACACGCCGTGATCGCAGACCCCGAGCTCTTCGCCGAGCTGGAGAAGACCCCGCTCACGCTTGAGCTGCTGAACCGCGACGTGGCCCGCGTGGCGCTCATCATCGCCCGCAATATCGACATTAAGCGCGCCGTGGTCGTTGCCGACGAGCGCGAAACCAATCAGCGCAAGCTCCTCAACTTTGGACACAGCGCCGGACACGCCGTCGAGGCCTGCGAGCACTTTGAGCTCGGCCACGGCAACTGCGTGTCCATTGGCATGGGCATCATCACGCGTGCCGCAGCCCTGCACGGCATTTGCGATGCCGAGCTGCCAGATCGTATTGAGGAGCTCTGTGCCCGCCACGGCCTCAAGACCCGCTGCGACCTAGATGCCGATGCCGTCTTTGCCGAGGCGCTCCACGACAAAAAGCGCGCAGGTGACACCATCGACCTGGTAATTCCGCACGACATTGGCCGTTGCAGCATCGACCGCACGCCGCTTTCCACCTTCCACGATTTGATTACCGAGGGCCTCGGCCAGAAGGGAGACGTTTCCGCATGTTAGCCCGCATCACCCCGTCCCCGCTTAAGGGCACCGTTCCCGCCATCGCGTCCAAATCGATGGCGCATCGCCTCATCATCTGCGCCGCGCTTGCCAACGGCGAGACGCACGTTACCTGCAACACGACCTGCGCCGATATCGAGGCCACGGTGCGCTGCCTTACGGCGCTCGGCGCCCGCATCGAGATCGTCGAGGACGGCTTCCAGGTCCACCCCACCATGAAGAGCATTGAATTTGGCCTGCTCAAGGCCCTTGCCGGCGGCACGCTCGACTGCGGCGAGAGCGGCTCCACGCTGCGCTTCATGCTGCCTGTCGCCTGCGCGCTGGGCGCAGAGGCCACCTTCGTGGGCCAGGGCCGCCTGGGAGCCCGCCCGCTCTCCCCGCTCTCGAACGAGATCATCGCCGCCGGTTGCGACCTGCAGGGCCTGGGCGGTTTTCCGCTCAAGACGAGCGGCCGCATGCGCCCGGGCACCTTTGTGCTTCCGGGCAACGTGAGCTCGCAGTATATCTCCGGCCTGCTGCTGGCGGCCCCGCTTTTGGCCCAGCCCTCCTGCGTGCAGGTGACCGGCCTTATCGAAAGCCGCCCCTACATCAACCTGACGATCCAGGCCATGAAGGCCTTTGGCGTCGAGGTCAACGTAGAGCGCATTCCGGCCAAGGACGGTCAGCCCGAGGTCACGAACTTCCGCGTGAACAGCGGCTCGTACCGCACGCCCGGCAGCGTGGCTGTCGAGGGTGACTGGTCCAACGCCGCCTTTTGGCTGTGCGCCGGCGCCATCGGCTCCGACCCCATCACCGTCGAGGGCGTATCGCTGAGCTCCGCACAGGGCGACCGCAACGTGCTCGCCGCGCTTTCGCGCTTTGGCGCCCGCATCGTGCGCTCCACGAACGCCGCCACCGTCCAGTCCGACAAGCTCGCCGGCTTTGAGATGAGCGCCCACGACATTCCGGACCTGGTGCCCGTCATCTCGGCCGTGGCATCGTTGGCGCTGGGTCGCACGTTCATCCGCGATTGCGCCCGTCTGCGCATCAAGGAATCCGACCGTCTGGTCACCACCACCCGCGAGCTCACCGCGCTGGGCGCGCAGGTGCGCATCGCCGGTGACGACCTCATCATCAAGGGCGTCGATGCCCTTACCGGCGGCGAGGTCGATTCGCACAACGACCACCGCATCGCCATGATGGCCGCCATCGCCGCAAGTCGCGCCACCGGCGAGGTCGTGATCCACGGCGCCGAGGCCGTCAACAAGTCCTATCCTGATTTCTTCGACCACTACCGCCTGTTGGGCGGCAAGGTCACGCTCGAGGAGGAATAGCATGTCCTCGACCTTTGGCAACGTCTTGCACGTAAGCATCTTCGGCCAGTCGCACTCCCCCGCCATCGGCTGCTCGCTCGACGGCATTCCGGCAGGTATCGCCGTTGACCTGGAGCAGCTGCAGGCCTTTTTGGACCGTCGCGCCCCCGGCCGTGACGAGACCGCGACCAAGCGCCGCGAGGCCGACGCCGCCCACATTATCGCCGGCATAGTTGATGGACACACCACGGGCGCGCCTATCGCCGCGATCATCGAGAACACCAACACGCGCTCCAAGGACTACTCCGAGCTACGCCGCAAGCCCCGCCCGGGCCATGCGGATTTCCCGGCACGCGTGAAGTACCACAACATGCACGACGTCGCCGGCGGCGGACACTTCTCCGGCCGCCTGACAGCGCCCCTGTGCATCGCGGGCGGCATCGCGCTGCAGGCGCTCGAGGCCCGCGGCATTAACGTGATGGCGCACGTAGCGCAGATCGGCGGCATCTCCGATCTGCCCATGGACGACATGGTCTATCGCGAAGCCGACCGCAAGGCGATCCTTACCAACGACCTGCCGTGCATTGACGCCGCAGCTGCCGGTCGCATGCGCGAGGAGATTCTGGCCGCGCGCGACGAGCTCGACAGCATCGGCGGCATCGTGGAGTGCGGCATCTACGGGCTTCCCGCGGGCATCGGCGACCCCATGTTCGACGGCATCGAGAACCGCATCGCGCAGATAGCGTTTGGCATTCCCGCCGTAAAGGGCGTGGAGTTTGGCATGGGCTTTGCCGTAGCCGCCATGCGCGGCAGCGAGAACAACGACCCATATCGCATCGATGCCGAGACTGGCAAGATCGAGGTCGAGTCCAATAATGCCGGCGGCATCCTCGGAGGCATTTCAACCGGCGCACCCGTCATGTGGCGCATGTCCGTAAAGCCCACGCCCTCCATTGGCCGCGAGCAGCAGACGGTGGACATGGACGCTATGGAAAATGCCGAGCTCTCGGTCCACGGCCGTCACGATCCCTGCATCGTCCCTCGAGCCGTCCCCGTAGCCGAAGCAGCCGCCGCCCTCGCCATCTGGGACGCTCTCCTCGAGGACGCAGGCCAGCTCTAACCCGACTCACCTGAGTTGCCCGTCAACTCTGCCATTACGCGAAAGGGGCCTCCATGGACCTTGCCGATATTCGCCAGACCATCGATGGCATCGACACCACGCTCCTAAACAGCTTTGTCGAGCGCATGGACATTGCCACCGAGGTCGCCAAGTCAAAAATCGAGATGGGCAAGGCCGTCTTCGACCCCGCCCGCGAGCGCTCCAAGCTCAACAACCTCGCCAGCCGCGCGCCCGAACGCTACGAGGCACAGACCATCGCCCTGTTCCGTCTCCTCATGAGCATGAGCAAGGCCGAGCAGCAGCGCTACATCAACGAGCTCAAGGGCATCACCGTCTCGCAAAAGGCCCACGCCACGGCTGCAGCCTTTGACACGCCCTTCCCTCAAACGGCCTCCGTCGCCTGCCAGGGCGTGGAAGGTGCCTATAGCCAGATCGCCGCGTGCAAGCTCTTCGACGTACCCGACATCGCGTTCTTCGAGACCTTCGAGGGCGTCATGCGCGCCGTGCGCGACGGCTTCTGCGAGTTTGGCGTGCTGCCCATCGAAAACTCCACCGCCGGCTCGGTCAACGCCGTCTACGACCTGCTCGCCCAGTTCGACTTCCACATCGTGCGCTCGCTTCGCCTCAAGATCGACCACAACTTGCTCGTCAAGCCCGGCACCAAGCTCGCCGACGTGCGCGAGGTCTACAGCCACGGCCAAGCCATTGCCCAGTGTGCCGGCTTTATCGAGTCCCACGACCTGCACGCCACCAAGTACCCAAACACGGCCATGTCGGCCGAGATGGTCGCCAACTCCAAGCGCACCGACGTCGCCGCCATCGCCTCGCGCAGCTGTGCCACGCTGTATGGCCTCGAGGTGCTGGAGCCCAATATCCAAGACTCGGACAACAACTACACGCGCTTTGTCGTCATCAGCCGCGAGCCGCGCGTCTACCCCGGCGCCAACCGTACCTCGCTCATGATCACCACGGCCAACGAGCCGGGCGCCCTCTATCGCGTGCTCGAGCGCTTCTACGCACTCAACATCAACCTCATCAAGCTCGAGAGCCGCCCCATCCCCGGTCGTGACTTTGAGTTTATGTTCTACTTTGACCTGGACTGCCCCTTTGGCAGCAAGGCCCTCGACGACCTGCTCGATTCGATCGACGACGTGTGTGAAAGCTTCACCTACTTTGGCAGCTACACGGAGGTGCTCTAGATGACCGATACCGACGCAACCCGCCCCTACGGCGTACTGGGCCGCGTGCTGGGCCACAGCTACACCCCGACCATCTACAAAGAGCTCGCTGGGCTTGAGTACGTGCGATTTGAGCGCGAGCCCGAGGACCTCGCGGCCTTTATGACCGGCAACGAGTGGGAAGGCACCAACGTGACCATCCCCTACAAACGCGCCGTCATGGAGTACCTGGACGAGCTGAGCCCGCTCGCCGAGCGCATGGGCAACGTCAACACCATCACGCACCTGCCCGACGGGCGCCTGCGCGGCGACAACACCGACTACTTTGGTTTTCAGTGCCTGGTCGAGGAGCTGGGGGTTGAGGTTACCGGCAAGAAGGTCCTCGTGCTTGGCGCTACCGGTGGTGCCGGCACCACGGCAAGCATGGTGCTCGGCGACCTTGGCGCCACCGTGGTGCCCGTGGGCCGCACGAGCGAGGTCAACTACGGCAACATCGCGCAGCAGTTCGACGCCGCCCTACTCGTCAACTGCACGCCCGCCGGCATGTTCCCCCATTGCCCCGACGCGCCTTGCACGCTCGAAGGGCTCGATGCGCTCGAAGGCGTTATCGACATTGTCTACAACCCCGCCCGCACGGGCCTGATGCTCGAGGCCGAGCGCCGCGGTATCCCCTGCATCGGCGGCCTGCTGATGCTCGTGGCCCAAGCGGCACAGGCCGTCGAGCGCTATACCGGCCAAGTCACCCCGCGCAAGCGCATCTTGGACGTAACAGAGCGTCTGTCCCGCCGCGAGCAAAACATTGCCCTGATCGGCATGCCGGGTTCGGGCAAGACCCGCGTGGGCGAGCAGATCGCCCTGCTCACGGGTCGAGAGCACATCGACTTGGACGCCGCGCTTGAGAAGCGTCTGGGCATGCCCTGTGCCGACTATATCGTCGAGCGCGGCGAGGCGGCCTTCCGCGAGCAGGAGACGGCGGCGCTGGCCGACATCTCCAAGCGCAGCGGCCTGGTGCTCTCAACCGGCGGCGGCATAGTCACGCGTGACGAGAACTATCCGCTGCTGCACCAGAACAGCCAAATCGTGATGCTCAACCGCAAGCTCGAAGAGCTCGCCCACAAGGGCCGCCCCATCACCGCCCGCGACGGCATCGAAAAGCTGGCGGAACAGCGCATGCCGCGCTACCGCGCCTGGGCCGACTACATCATCGACTCACGCGACTGCGCCGCCAACACCGCCCAAGCCCTCCTCGACACCCTCCCACCCGCCCTCTAACCAAAACCGCCACAAAGGGGACAGGCACCTTTGTGGTGGTTTTTCAACCGCAAAGGAAGCAATCATGAAAGCACTCGTCATTAACGGCCCCAACCTCAACATGCTCGGCATTCGCGAGCCGGGCATCTATGGCAGCGACAACTACGACCGCTTAGCGCAGATCTGCCATGAAGCGGGCGCCGCACAGGGCTTCGACGAGATCGAGGTTTTCCAGTCCAACCACGAGGGCAGCATCGTCGACAAGATCCAGGAGGCCTACGGCAAGGTCGACGGCATCGTCATCAACCCGGCGGCCTACACGCACACGAGCGTGGCCATCTTGGATGCCCTCAAAGCCGTCGCCATCCCCGCCGTTGAGGTCCACATCAGCGCCGTCGAGACCCGCGAGGACTTCCGCCAGGTGAGCTACGCCCGCCTGGCCTGCTTCGCCACCATCACCGGTGAGGGCCTGCAGGGCTACGCACATGCGCTAGAGCTGTTGAGGGAACGACTCGAAAAGTAGTCTCGCGCGCAAATCCATCAACCCCGATTCGCACGCCAGTAATGCCAGTGCCGCCAGCAGCAACCTCGCTACTGGCGGCACTTTATTACTGGCATATAATCGTTGCAGCCACAAAACGTCTGGAGACTCGCATGCTAAGCATCCATCTGGGAGATTACCCCGGTTCCATCTACGATACCGAGACCTACTTTAGGAACTCATACTTGGACTCATGGTTCGAAGACCCTATGGCCGCACAGATCATTAAAAGCGTGGACGGATCAGAGCTCATCGGCCCCCACAACATCGTAAGCAAGCAGCTGGGCTCGATCACCCCACTCGAACTGTCCGGCGGCGTTAAGACGCTGCTGCTGGTGCGCAATCTACCAAACATGGTGTTCAATGCATCCACTTGCGGAGATAACTGCGCCCGCTGGCTGCTCAAAATTGGCAAAGAGCAGGATGTGCTGGTGACCCTTTACCACATCATGAAATTTCCCTGGAAGCGTTTTGAGATTCGCATCAATAACGACGGCCGCATCGTCAGGAACATGCAGGAGTTCGTCGGTGCCACCAATGATTTTCTGGATGTTGATGAGTAATGAAAGGATCACACACCGTTGTCGTGGAGCGCGCAAAAGTCAAATACACGCTCACCTTTAAACGCAATATTTCCTTCATCCGCGGCAACAGCGGCACGGGCAAAACGACGCTCATCTCGATGATTCGCGACTACAACGACCGAGGACCGGAAAGCGGCGTTGCACTCAGCTGCGACGTGCCTTGTGAAACGCTTTCCGGCAGACGCTGGGAGCGCGAGCTTTCGATCATCGAAGATTCAATCGTCTTTCTAGATGAGGGCAACGAGTTTATCTACTCAAAGGACTTCGCCAAAACCGTAAACGGCTCGTCCAACTATTTTGTTCTGATATCTCGTCGCGATGCCAACGAGCTCCCCTACAGCGTTGATGAGATCCTGAAGTTAGTCAACACGACGAGTAAAACAATCAATGGCCGCAAGAGCGACAGGCGCTTCTACTCGGTGACCAAGCCGCTATATGACCACACGGCAAGCATGCTGTATCAGGATCTAAATGTTGGATTCGAGGTACCCGACGCCGTAGTTGTCGAGGATAGCAAATCTGGCTATCAATTCTACGACGCTCTTTGCAACCGGCTCGGAATCCCCTGCTATACCGCCACCGGCGTAGCAAATCTAAAGCGGACAATTCACGAATGCCCCGAGCAAAACGTTCTTGCCATTGGAGACGGCGCAGCGTTTGGTCCCTACATCGAAAAGGTGCTCGGACAGCGCGTTTACAAGAACGTTCGCTTGTTCCTCCCGGAATCATTCGAGTGGACACTTCTGCAATCTGGCCTCATTCCCAGTAACGACATTCCAAAAATCCTCAAGGATCCTTCGAGCTATATCGAAAGCCGCGACTACCTAAGCTGGGAACGATTCTTCACCGACGTATTGATCAAGTACTCGGCAGACACTCGCTACGCCTACAGAAAGGCAAAGCTCAATGAGCAGTACCTGAGGCCGCAGGCGATGAATGCAGTTGCAAACGTCTTGCCCGAGTGCCTGAAGGCAGACTAGACAGACTAGATATAGTGGGGAGGGCCAAGTTGGTCCTCCCCGTTTTTGTTACGCCTTCTTGATCACGTACACCAACCCTATGTCGCACCTGCGGCGCACAATCGACGCAAAGAGCCACGATGCTGGCAGCGTCATAAGCAGAGGCATGGTCTGCCAAGGAATAAACCAATCGACCGCGTGGATTGCAAAGATGGCAAGACTGGCCTGTCCGCAGAACACGAGCGCTCGCTCAAAGGACCCCAAAACCGGCACGTCTTTCAACTTCTCCAACGCCATCGAAACCCAGCACACGCAGTAGCTACCGGCAAGAGCGGCAACTGTCGCAACCAAAAACCCATCCACGCGGCGGCTCGAAAGCTCACCCCACTCAGCGCGGCAAGGACAAGCCAAGCAACACCGGCTCCAATAAACAGCAGAGGCTCGCTCACGCTCGGCTCCAGCCCCCTTAGGCGCGCCGTATAACCAATCCACATCAGCAGCACAACAGCAGCTCACGCCACGGCTTCGGCCTAAACGTATACCCGGCAAGAATAAAGAACACCGGCATGTGAAAAAGCCCAGACCACCAAGCGGTCTGGGCTTAATAAACGATGGTGCTCCATGGCGGATTCGAACCGTCGACCTTGGGATTAGAAGTCCCCTGCTCTATCCAACTGAGCTAATGGAGCAAATAACCGCACGCCCAGCCAAACAATTCGGCCAAGCGTAAGTAATTATAACCTAGTTGAACTGCTCACGGTACGCCTTGCAGACCTCACTGACCGGGCCGTCCATGCGAAGGTCACCCTTCTCAATCCAAACGGCACGCTGGCAGATGCGCTCAACCTGCTCCATGGAGTGCGAAACGAACAGAACCGTCACTTCGCCGCTCTGGATAAAGTGCTGGATGCGGGCCTCGCACTTCTGCTGGAAGAACACATCACCGACGGACAACGTCTCGTCAACGATCAGAATATCGGGCTCGGTAATCGTCGCGATTGCAAAGGCGATACGCGCCACCATGCCCGAGGAGAAGTTCTTAAGCGGCATATCGACAAAGTTCTGAAGCTCAGCGAACTCAATAATGCCGTCAAAGTTGGCGTCGATGAACTCCTTGGTATAGCCGAGCAGCGCGCCGTTTAGATAAATGTTCTCGCGCGCCGTCAGCTCGGGGTCAAAGCCAGCGCCAAGCTCAATCAGCGGTGCGATGTTGCCATGCACCTTAACGCTGCCCTCGCTGGGCTCGAGCACGCCGGCGATAATCTTGAGCATCGTAGACTTGCCGGAACCATTGGTGCCCACCAGGCCCACGACCTCGCCGCGATGAATATCAAACGAGATATGCTTGAGCGCCCTAAATTCCTCAAAGAACAGCTCGTGCTTGGCAAGCTTGATGAAGTACTCCTTGAGGTTGGTCAGCGACTCGGACGCCATGTTAAAGATCATGGTGACGTCGTCGACCTCGACAGCCAGAGGCTGCTCGCTGTAATCAACAACAGATTCAGTCATCACAGCACTCCTTAGATGTAGAGGATGAACTTGCGCTCGGACTTATGGAACACGGCATAGCCGATGACAAGCGCAATGACCGCCCAAGCCACGCACAAACCAAACGTCATGAGCGAAGGCGTGGTCTGGAACAGGAAGATATCACGCATAAACTGCAGGTAGTTATACATGGGGTTCGCATACACCAAAATACGCACGAGATGCGGCATTTGCGCGACAAAATCAGTCGTCCAGAAGATGGGCGTAAGGTAGGTCCACGCCGTAATGACAACGCTCCACAGATGCATGACATCGCGGAAGAAGACCGTAAGGGCAGAAAGCATCAAGCCAAGGCCCATGCAGAAGCACATAAGCAAGAGCAGACAAACAGGCAGCAGAATGAGGTGCCAAGAAGGCATAACGCGGAACCACAGCATAACGATGGCGACGGCGACCAGCGAGAAGGCAAAGTTCACCAGCGAAAAGAGCACCTTCTGCACCGGGAAGACCCAGCGGTGCACCTTAACCTTCTTAAGCAGCGGGGCAGCACCCACGATCGACGTCAGCGCCTGGTTCGTAGACTCGGACATGACGGCAAAGGTGACGTTACCCACGATCAAGTACAGCGGGTACATCTCGGGCGTAATGGAGCCGTTGCGACCCTGAGCAAAAATCGTCGAGAACACGATGGCCATGACGATCATCATCAGCAGCGGGTTGAGCACCGACCACGCAACGCCCAAAACGCTGCGACGATACTTAATCTTAAAATCCTTGGTAACCAGCTGACGAAGGATAAACGCGTCCTTCTCAAATTCATTCTTAGCAAACGTCGCAGGCAGACTGCGAGTTTCTTGTTGCTTTGTCTGATCCGACACGGATGCAACTCCTTTACTCGTAATCGTTGACAAATGAACAGTATAGACCCGACAGCCATGCAAACGATTCGCGCAACAAAACTGGAGAACTAACCCACATCTTAGGATGCTAGGCGCAAACGGCTATACTTTCAGAAATTGAAATTCAAAGGAGCATTGAGTGAATTCTGAATCCATTGCCGTCATTATCCCCTGCTACAACGAAGCCCTCACGATCGGTAAGGTCATCGACGACTTCCACCGCGAGCTTCCGCAGGCGACGGTCTACGTCTATGACAACAACTCATCGGACGATACTTCGCGTATCGCCGCCGAGCACGGCGCCACGGTGCGTTTTGAGCCCCGTCAGGGCAAAGGCAACGTCTGCCGCCAGATGTTTCGCGACATCGATGCCGATTGCTACCTGATGGTCGACGGCGACGACACCTACCCCGCCGAGGCAGCCAAGACCCTTTGCGAGCCCATCCTTAGCGGCACGGCCGACATGACTGTGGGTGACCGCCTTTCCAACGGCACCTACGCCGAGGAGAACAAACGTGCCTTCCACGGCTTTGGCAACAACCTGGTACGCGCCATGATCAAGTGGATCTATGGCTACAGTTTCGATGACGTCATGACCGGCTACCGCGCCATGAGCCGCCCATTCGTCAAAACCTTCCCCGTGCTTTCTGAGGGCTTTCAGATCGAAACCGAGTTGTCGATCCACGCCGTCGACCACCGCTGGCGCATCAAAGATGTGCCCATCGAGTACCGCGACCGTCCCGCGGGTTCCGAGTCCAAACTCAACACCGTCAGCGATGGCATCAAAGTCATAGCGATGATCGGTACGCTGTTCAAGGACTACCGTCCGCTGAAGTTCTTCAGCCTGGTCGCGCTCCTGTTTGCGATCATCGGCCTCGCCCTGGGCATGCCCATCGTTGTCGAGTATTTCCAAACCGGCCTCGTCCCACGCTTCCCCACCGCCATGCTCGCCGCCTCGTTTATGTTCCTGTGCGGCCTGAGCCTCGCAACCGGATTCATCCTCGACTCCGTGGCAAAGGTCGAAAAAAAGCAGTGGGAAGTCAACGTGTACAGCAAATACGCTTTCGATGACTATCGCAACGACAAAACAAACGAGAGGTAAATCTTCCGCAAAATACTATTGGCACCTCTGCGCAAATAGCCACCAACAAGAAAAGCCGCCGTTAACAAGCGGCGGCTTTTCTTTCGGAATTTGAATAGCTACTAGAGCGTCTTGAGGTACTCCCCCAGCTCTTCCTCCCAGTCGGGCATGTGGAAGCCGGCGGACTCGAGCTTGGACAGGTCGAGCGCGGAGTGGACCGGGCGCGGGGCGACGGGGCCCTCGGCGCTCGCGTAGTAGTCGGCGGTCGACACCGGCACGACCTTGTCCCCGTTGCCGTTGGCGGCCTCGAAGACGGCGCGGGCGATGTCGGCCCAGGACTTGACGGCGCCGGAACCGGTGCAGTCGTAGGTGCCGTAGGGGGCGCGGCTCCCCAGCACGTGGAAGATTGCCTGCGCCATATCGCGCGTGAAGGTCAGGCGTCCCAGCTGGTCGTCCACGACGGTGACCTGCTCCAACTTGTCCTCCGGGTCGGCGACGCGGTCGGACAGGCCCCTCATGGTCTTGACGAAGTTGCGGCCCTCGCCGATGACCCAGCTGGAGCGCATGATGTAGTGGCTCGGGCACCCGGCCACGGCGATGTCTCCGGCGGCCTTTGTCTGGCCGTAGACGGACAGCGGGCTGAAGGGCTCCTCCTCGGTGTGGACCTCTGCGGCGCCGTCGAAGACGTAGTCGCTGGACACGTGGACGAGCGTGATGCCGTGCTCGGCGCAGGTGCGGGCGAGGAGCGCCGGCCCGGTCGCGTTGGCCTTCCAGGCGATGGCGCGGCCCTCGGGGGCCTCCGCCCTGTCCACGGCCGTGTAGGCGCCGCAGTTGATCACGGTGCCGTAGAGCGACCAGTCGTACTGAGCATAGGCGTCCGGGTCGGACATGTCGAAGGTGTCGATGTCGCAGAAGTCGAAGCCCTTGGCGACGCCGCGCTCCTCCGCCAGCCTGCGCACGGCGTGTCCCAGCTGGCCGTTGCAGCCGGTGACGAGGGTCCTCTTGGGCGCCATCGGGACGACGTCCTTCAGCATCGGGTGGTTGAGGTCGGCCTCAGAGACGGTGGCCTCATTGAGCGGGATCGGCCACTCGATGGCGAGCTCCGGGTCGGCGAGGTTCACGAAGGTGTAGGTCCTCTTCAATTCCAGCGACCAGTGGGCGTCCACCAGGTAGGTGTAGGCGGTGCCGTCCTCCAGGG
>CAUAIH010000006.1:0-127276 GCA_958429025.1 uncultured Collinsella sp.
TCGCCGTCCCCGGTCGCCTCCGCCCGGGGCGCAGGAGCGCACGGGTCGGAGGGGGTCGCGGAGACAAGATCGGAGCCAGAGAAAGAGGTCCACCTGCCGCAAACGCATGCCTGCACCAGGAATCGATAGCCCGTCCCGTTGGACAGGCCGGCGGCCGTGAAGGACTCGCCAGCGCAGGAGGTCGTCAGCGTGCGGTAGCCGGAACCGGTACGGTAGGCCACGGCGTACTTCGTGGCGCCCGGGACGCGGCCCCACGAAAGCTCGACGCGCCCGTCGCCGGCGGTAGCCGCGGGCGAGGGCCTCACGGTCCCCTCGGGCCTGCAGCGGACGAGGCTCGCGGGGCCGAAGGAGGACCAGCGGCCGTTCACGTAGGCCTGCACGAGGAAGTCGTGGTCGTAGCCGTTGGGGAGGTCGGTGACGGTGTATGAGTTCCCGGTCAGGTCCTTCGTGAAGGTGCTGTAGGTTCCGTTCGAGAACGCTTCGGCGACGGCGTAGCGCTCGGCGCCCGGGACGGGCTCCCAGCTCAGGGTCACCTCGCCGTCCCCGGTCGCCTCCGCCCGGGGCGCAGGAGCGCACGGGTCGGAGGGGGCAGCATAAGAAACAGATGCGGCATTCCTCACTATTCCTGTTATCGAGTTTTCAGCAATCGCCGGAGTACATACAAGAAAGAAAATAGCAGCGACAAGAGATAGCAAACATGAAATACGCTTCATACGACCCTCCATGAGCAACAGTCCAATTAGATAGTATCGGAAATACGAGATTCGATATGTATTATTTCGGACCAATGGATGTTTTTGTCACAGACGGTTTCAAGCATTGTTAAATCGAAATCCTGTCAATAATCCAAGCCGATAACTCGATTATGTTGTAAATCCACTTTCGCAGTTAAGGCATAAGCACCAGATGCATCGTCAGCGGAGGTTTGAAGCTCTATCAAATACGAAAGGCCTACAAAACAACAGACGTGACCGCTCCGATCTGCACGGCGAGCCAACAGGCCACATCGGAAAATGACTGGTGGGACGACACCGACCTCTCCAAGGGCTACGGGCAGGCCAGGAAGCGCGGCCTGTCCCGCCAGAAGCTGTGCATCTGCGTCGCCATCGACGTCCACAAGAACCCGGTCGCGGTAGTCTGCGGCCGCGGGAAGCCCAGCTCGGCGCGCGTGAGGAAGGCCATGGGCGGAAGGATAGCGCCCGGGTCGCTGCTCATCCACGACATCGAGCGGGCGCATGGCGCGCTCTGCCGCTCGACGCGGACGGCGCGAGGCTCCTCTTCCAGGTCTTCGCCGACGCCTACAAGAGGCAGTCGGTGGTGATCACCACGAACCTGGAGTTCAGCAGGTGGGAATCGGTGTTCGGTGGCGACCAGATGGCCGCCGTCATAGACCGCATCGTCCACCACGGGAGGCTCGTCCAGTTGGCGCAACGCCCGTTCGGGAACGGGCACGTTAACGTCCCCTGTTCTCAAATCCTTCATCTACGCTATGCCACGTTTGCGATTACTAAGAAGTATTCCGCATAATCGGCAGGAATTGAGCACAGTAAGCGTAGAAAACCAAGCAGTTATAACACGAGCTCCGCACCCGAAGACTGGGAACGGGCTTCCCCGGGCGGCCACCTTGACAAGGCGGCCCAGGAAGGATGGAAAAGAAGACCGCGCCCCTAGCACAGAGAAGAAATGCGCTCGACGGAAGAGACAATCGGGGTCTGAGATTACCCGGGCGCGGCGCTTGAGCCGCAGCACGACGGCGAAGCACGCGTGTACGGAGAACATGTCGCCGATAGCATCACCGCCCAGTATAAGACCAAGCCGGCGTACGAGGGACATGGGGAGTAGATCGGAGAGGGCGTCCTGGACACCGACCTCAGCTCCATTCCTCACGATTAGCTTTTCCATTTCCTTAGAGTTCTTGATAAACCGTCAAGAAAGACAAAAACTATCTACTTCACAGCTATAAACCCTCATCTAGGACGCCGTTATACCATTAAAATCGTTCTCATTGATAGGAAAGCGTTCGATGAATAGTTTTGCAAACTCAGCGCTTTTTGCAACTTTTGCGTCCCCTCCTGCATCATCAAAAATCTGTTTTGAAGCGGCAACGATGCCCTCAAGTACATCAACTGAGGGAGTATTTAAGTTTTTTAAGTAATTTGGAGTAATGTCAAATGAACGGAACTGAACAGCGCAGGTCGCGAGAATAACATAGAAAATCAAATTATTCTGCTCTGCTCTATCCAAATCCGACTTTCGAAGATATTGACGAATAAATAATGATGTTTTACCTAAAGCGAAATATGCTTCAGGAGGTATATCCTCATTGAATATTTTTTTATACTTAATATCATCCGCTAGAATTTGTGCCGGCCTCGCTCTCGCATAGTCCGGCTGTTTCAATAAAACTGCGATTAAGCATTGTCC
This sequence comes from uncultured Collinsella sp., assembly GCA_958429025.1. Classification (GTDB taxonomy): domain Bacteria; phylum Actinomycetota; class Coriobacteriia; order Coriobacteriales; family Coriobacteriaceae; genus Collinsella. Next base: position 2,425 of record CAUAIH010000006.1, read on the forward strand.
CAAAAACGGAACCGTAATGATATCCTTCGCTGCAATCCCCTCATTCTTGCATGAGCTCTTCCTTCTTTCATAATGCAAACCATGGCGTTTGAAATACTGTTCTATTTGAAGATGTATGGTTTCAAGAGAACGTAAATATGCTGGCGGAATAACGCTTTGGTTATTAGTCGCTTGAATAATCTTGGCTCTTGCATCCTGATCTGTGATGGAAATACACTTGACCAGAACTTTTCTTGTATCTTTAGAAGCATCGCCCTCTCTGCAGTAATGCCAAATCTCATTTGATGTTTGAAGCCCATTAACAATTCTGGGGTTTATTAGCGTTACAGAACAGTCCATATCCCTCTTAACGCTATCGGCAAGTATTGTAATTCCATTATTTAGCCACCAGAAATCGACTTCTATATCATTTCGGAGCGTGTTTTGGATGGCCTTATTCACGGAGTTGTTACCTTGATAGTCACGAATATTAGCTTCAAATAAGGACTTTTCAAGATTTCCATCATTAGAGGTAGCAAATTTATTGAACTCAGGAATAGTTACTGCGAGTATTGCGCTATGACCATCAGGACAAAGAGGGTCTTTATCTGAATGCAAAGATACAACACTATCTGGGGACCGCTGAAACGCGGAAAAGAGCTCTTTGTCGGTTAAAATGTTGACGGCAATATCATGAACAATGGGAGCATTTTTCTGAACAATCGTTTTCAATTCTTCAGACTGTTTAATTAAGTTAGGATGCAATTCCGTAGTAAGAGAAATACCCCAAAAGGTAATATTCACCCTATATTTATTTCTCATAGCTGTTTTCAAAATGCTCAGAATTAGTTCGAAAGCTTGTCTAACCTCTTCGTTATATCTTTGAGGATCGGGATTATCAGTCAATAAATTCGGGAACGAATCTTTCCAATTCTGGATAGACACCTCAGGAAAACCTGTTTGATATTTTGTTTGAATAAAATGTATATCAATTATTGAATTTTTAGGAATATCTAGTGAGCTGAAATCCTGACCAGTTATCAAGCATTCATTAGCGAAAATATAAATACCATCATATCCACCGTCATTTCCTTTTCCCACATGTCCCCTCTCAGTCTCGTCATCATCGAGGTCATAACGAGCAAGCAGCTTTTGAGCTGCTATGATTTCAAAGGCGACACATTCGTCGAGGCTTTCATCAAAGCGATTTTTTTCAGATTTGATATAGTCTTTTATTGTTTCCTGAGTAAGCGTAAGTCTTTTCGACATTAGAATACCTCTCTGATTTCGTTACTATTTATTGATTAATTTTATCCTTATTTATTTATGCAAAGACAGAAAAGAAGGTCGATTCTCAACTTCAGCCGAACGTCCCGAACGGATAGCCCCTTCCCGCACTTAACCGAACGGCCCCGGTTCCCGAAATGGGTGCCGGGACCGGAGCTTCCCCAGTTGAAGAAACGATGCAGAAGTGTTTCGATGGGTCTCGGGGTCATGCTCCGCCCGCCGTCCGGCACCGCTTCCCAAACTCAGCCGGACGACCCCGTCCGCCCCATTCGGTTTTCTGGATTGACCACACCGATATGGACAGTTCCGTGAGGGGCGTGAGAGACGGGAGAGCTGCATGAGGGACCCCAGGCACCCCAGGCATTTCACCGACGAGTTCAAGAGGCAGATAGTCGAGCTCTACAACGTCGGCAAGCCCAAGCGGGAGATCATGGAGGAGTACAATCTCGGCAAGAGCACCGTCGAGCGCTGGGTCAAATCGATCAACGCGACGGGTTCGCCCCATGCGGCGGACAACCGCATGCCCGAGCAGAACAGGATCATAGAGCCGGGGCGCGAGAACCGCAGGCTCCGCATGGAGGTCGATGTCTTGAAACAAGCGGCGCTGATATACGCTCGAAGGTGGGGGCCATAGCGGCCGAGGAGCCCGCGCTACCCCATATCAGCGCAGCGCGGGCTCCTCGGCGTCGCGAGGTCGACGTACCACACGATGCGCGGGCGGGTGGACCTCCCCGTGGGTCCCGATCCCGCCGCACCTGAGGTACTGGCCGTGCATTCGGCCAGCCGCGGCCTTTACGGGTCGTGATTCAGGTCGCTGCTCATCCATGATCTCGAGCGTACGCATGCGGCGAATAGACCAGAGGCAGCAAATGGAGGCACCAACTTAGTTTTAGCTCAATCTCCTAGCACCAGTCGAAAGCAGACACTACGCCAATGTTTCAATACCCCTCCTGCATAATGCTCTGCAATGGCCACCCGATGAACGAAATATAAATTGCTAGGGTTAAAAATGAGGGGTCTCGCTTGCAGCAAATAGCATTGGTATATAGGAGCGTAGAGCCAGTAAAGATCGTTTAAGTATGCATTTAAGCATGCAGCAAGTGGAAGGAACGCATGAACGATGGTAACCGGCAGCAAAACGCACCAACTTCAGTCCATCAATAATGCCGACCATGCAATCCAGCAAGGGTGCAAGTGCCTCATCTAGAGGTACGACCATCAATTTAATTGAAGTAAGAAGTTGCGAACAGTTTTACTGACTTACCAGGACGGCGCCACACGCGTTAACCGTGAAATTGTCCAAAAAAATGCCCCAATGTTTCGCTTGTATCAGAGGCGTCTGGGGCTTCACTGATAGAATAGCCCTACTTACCAATTCGGGACCATGGCCAGGCTGTTTCACCATGAATTATACATCTGAACCCAAAAAGCCCTATGTAGTGTTAACCATAAAGCCGTCTCGCGGCGCAGCCGGCTATCTCAGGAAAAGAATAGACACTGCCATCGAATCCGGCTTCAACATTTTCAAAGTTAGACTGGAGGCTGAAGAAAACGGGTTATATCCCAATCGAGTACTTCCGATAGTTGCGACCTTGTCATCCTATTCGACCGACCACGGTTGCACTTTCCTCCCCTCCAAATCGACTGGTAAGGGAACCTATGCTGAAGCTTTGGGGTTATTAAAGCCCTACAAAGACCCTAATGGTGTCGATTCGGCATCATTTCTTGATAAAGTTTGGCGCTTCGACAGAAATACGCACTTTGATGTGGTTAGTGGGATTATCGACTCACTTCGCAAGACTACGGTGCTTGCGCCCGGGCTTCTCCATGGAATCGAATACGGATTAAACGAGATATCAGATAACGTGCTTGTTCATTCGACAAAAATGCAAAGCGAGCATGTTGAAGGCTACGTAATGGCCCAAGTTCATCGTCAATCTAACAAAGTCGCAATCGCAGTCCATGATGACGGAATTGGCATCCCCAATTCACTTAGGAGTGGCGGCGTAGCCTTTGCTGACACAAAGGAGGCTATACAACTCGCCCTCAGCAAGGGCGTAACAGATGGAAATGGCGCAGGCAACGGATTATGGCTTCTTGACAGTATTGTCGACGCAGCATCTGGTTCTCTCGATATTCAGTCTGACGGCATTGGATATAGAAAGGTTCACAAACATAAGGGGTCAGACGCTACGGTCGCATTCAGAAACGTCAACACCCCGGCAGGCGGAAGCACGTTGGTAGATTTTCAAATCTCGACAAACTCATCAATATCCATGTCAGATATTTTTGAGGGAAACTCACCAGTCAATCTTTGGAAAGAATCCCATGAAACCGACCCGTCGGGCAGAAGCCTCCGACTTCGTCTGGCTGACGAATCATCCGGATTTGGAAGCAGATACGACGCTGCGAAAATGCGCTGTTTAGCATTAAACATGGCTAACGATGCAGATAATAAGGTCTATTTGGACTTTGCGGACGTGCCGTTCATCAGCCTATCGTTTGCAGATGAGTTTATCAACAAATTGATGCGCGAGGTAGGCCTAGTCACCTTCATTCGGAAATACTCAATTGTGAATCTATGCCAATCTTGCGCGGAAGCAATCGATTATGTCACTCGAAAATAACGGAAGCCGCATGCATTACGCGTCAACAACAATCGCTTTACGTACTTACGCTACGGTCAATCACACCAGACGCCAAGCCAACAATCCGAAGGGACCAACGTGCTAACGATTCACTATGGTGATATGGAAAATACCTCGACCTAGAACCGTTCGAGAATTTCCTCGGCGTTCTCTCGCAGATAGATATCTAGGTCCGGCACGGCAAACTGCACGTAGCCTCTCTGTGGCGCCTGAATAACCTCTCTTTGTAGCAATTTTGCCCTAATAGAGCTAATCTCATTGGTCTTTTTACCCATGCGCCTAGCAATCTCGGATGATTTGGACTGTTGTTTGTCCTCGCACATCGCCAAAAGGTATTTGATATCGTTAAGCCCCAGTCCAGAAATCGCGGGCTCGTGAACAACATCGTGAAAACGAGCCTCTGCCAGCGCAATGCCTTCGGCAACATCGCGCTCACTCACGATGGCACTTTTGGCACGATGCAAGTTGGCGCGCTGCCAAATGGAATAACCAACCAGTTGTACCAGATAGGCATAGCCCTTAGTAGCCTTAGCGGATCTCGACAACAGATCGTCCTCTATGGTCAAGCCGGTCGCAATAAAACTGTCGCCCATAGAAAGCGCCACCTCCACCTGATTGATAGGCGCCAGATCTTCGGGGAGGGCACGACGCAAGAACGTAAGTGCCTTACCGTTAATAAGATCCATAACACCGGCGGGTAAACCGGCAAAGGCAAGTGCGATATCTACTCTTTCCCCTATCAAAAGCTGAACCGTAGACGCAATGGCACGCATATCGTCAATCGGGGCGTCCTGAACTTCATCGATGGCAATAAAAAGACCCTTGGAAGACTTCGCTGCCGAACTCAGCAACTTTCTAAGGCTTGGCTCTTTGGGCGCAACGTCAACTTTCGCGGAAACAACGCCGGCATTTACGCCGACCGAAGCATTGGCCGCAAGGGAAGAATCAGCAACCTGATCCCTCAAGTCCAGCAATAGGTTTGGGCCAGCAGAAACAATAGCGGTCTTCCAACCAAGCTCTCGCGCACGATCCCTAAGGTCGCAGAGCAAAACAGTTTTTCCGGAGCCCCTCGGTCCAGCAATGCGCATGAGCCTCGCAGGTGCACCAATTCCCGCATTCAAACTCTCGGTAAACTCAAGGGCGATATCGTCACGACCAATTATGCGCGGAGGCTCAGCGCCGGCAGTGGGACGAAAGGGGTTATGGAATGCTGTGGCGCTCACTTGTTTGCCTTTCTAGGGAATCGATTAACAGTCAATCATTGCTTATTTTTTATCGTAGACTATATCGAATAATATCGAGTTATATAAGCTTATATAAACTTATCGCGAAAGTATCGAGCTTTCGTAATTTGTCTTAGCTAGTAGCCCAACGTTGCTTTCTTCCAAGCTCATAGCGAAAGAAGGTTAAGGACTTCCTAAAAACTATTGCCTTAGACCGAGAAATACTCGCTCTCGGCTGATAGGTTCGGCCCGAGCCAGGGGTCGCCATCCAAGAAGAACTCCGGCCAGCGCTGCATGAACAGCGCTTGCTCGCGCTTCCAGCGGCGCAGCTTTTCCTCGTTGGCCTCTTCCCTGCCGCGCGAGGTGAACTCGTAGTGATACAGCTCGGCATAGGGCGTAAAGATGGTACGGTAGCCCGCCTCCCACGCGCGCAGGCAAAAGTCCGCGTCGTTAAAGCCGACGGCGAATTCCTCGTTGTAGCCGCCAACCTGCTCAAATACATCACGACGAACCATCTGGCAGGCGCCCGTCACGGCGCTAAAGTTACCGGGGCGCACGGCACGGGCAAGATAGCCCTCGCGTTTTGCAGAGAGGTCCTGGTTGGCATGGGCAAGCGCACCACGCACGCCAACCAAAATGCCGGCATGCTGCACCAGATGATCAGCAAAATAGAGCTTGGCACCCACCACGCCCGCATCCGGACGCTGCAGATAACCCATCATCTCTTCGATAAAGTCCGGGCTTATAACCTCGGTATCGTTGTTGAGCAGCAGCAGGTAGTCGCCCTTGGCGTGCTTAACGCCAAAGTTGATGATCTGGGAGTAATTGAACTCGCCCGGCCAGTACACAACACGCGCTGCACCCTTGCCGCCAGACGCAGCGGCTACGCGCTCCGGCAGGGTTTCGTAATACGCAAAGGTCTCCTGCTCTTCGCTGTTATTCTCCACCAAGACAATCTCGTAGTTGGTATACGTGGCCTTCTGTGCGATCGACATCACGCAGGCGCCGAGCGTCTCGACGTGATCCTTGGTGGGAATCACAATGCTCACCAGCGGCGCAGGCTCTGGCAGCGCATAGCGCATACGGTAGACAAACGGCGTCTCGGACTCCTCGACCGTTCCGCGAACGCCCAGCGAGTCAAAGTGACGCTGCAGCGCAAGGCGCCCGGCCTCGATGGCATAAGGCTTGCTATCGGCAGAACCGTCGGCGGTAGAGCCGGGGTGTACGCGCCAGTGATACAGCACGTGCGCAACGTGCTCAAAGCGCGCGCCCGCCGCAAGACAGCGGAGCGTCAGGTCGTAATCCTGGGCACCCGCAACGTCTTCTGGCGACACGCCAATGCGATCGATGAGCGCCTTCTCAACCATCAGAAAATGCGTCACGCAGTTATGGCTATAGAGCAGGTCGACGTTAAGCTTGGTCTTAAAGACCGGCTGGCCCCACTCCCCCGTCTTCTGGAACATGTCCTCATCGCAGAACAGGACCTGCGGACGGTCGTCCTGGGCCGCCTTGCTCAGCGCAGCAACATAGTGGAACAGCGCGTCCGGCTCCAGGATGTCATCGTGGTCCAAGAATGCGATGTAGTCACCCGTCGCCAGCTGAATGCCGGCGTTGGTGTTGACCACAATGCCGCCGTTGCCGGGCAGCTCGATGCGACGGACGCGCTCATCGTGAGCGGCTGCTGCAAGATTGGCCACCGCATCCCATTCGGGCGAGGCGTCCATCAGCAGCAATTCCCAGTTGTCATAGCTCTGGGTAAGCACCGAATCCAGCAACTCGCGCAGGTAAACCGGATCGGTCTTATAGCAGGGCACCACAATGCTCACGAGCGGCCTGTAGGCGAATGCCGCCGCAGCGGCGCGCTGGCACGCCAGGTCGCCCGGCTTTGCGCGATGCCGCTCAAACCAACGGCGATAGGCAGCGTCGTCCGAGCGTGCATCCTTCATGCGATTCCAGCTGTCGTCGACCATACCGTTGTACAGGCGGCCATCCATGGCGCAAAAACCGCTCTGGAGCTGGCCCGCAGGATCAGTTGCAATCGCGACAAAATCTCGAATGTCCTCGGGCATCTCCACGCTCAAATACGTTTTATTGACGCGGCATCCGTTCTGCTGCGGCACGTCGACCTGCGACTCAAACACATGCACCGTGGCATCGATGGCATTCATATGCGTATCGAGAATCTGAAGCTGGGGCGTGCACTGGGACTCCCCCGCCCATGCGACCTCATAGCGCCACACAGCGCCCGAATCGGCCGGTAGATAACGGACGGCATCGATCTCGTAGCGGCCGCAGCGCTCGCCGCGCTGTGCATCGCGGATAAGCGCGCACAATGTGGGCTTTGCCTTGTAGTTGATCTTGGATTCCAGCTTAGCCTTACGGCTATCGAGGCGAATGGATCCAAGCCTTTGGCCACCAGATGCAAAGTCGACATCGATCGCAGGACCATCCAAAAACGGAAGCACCAAGACGGCGAGCTCGCGCTCGTAGCCCGCAACCGAGGGGCAAAGCGCCAAAACGCGGCCATGATCGACCGGCAGCGCCAACGACGGCACGCTGGCACCATTGGTCGTGGCGCGAGCAAAAGCCTGGGAGCCCTCGCGCTCAATAATCCCCGCGACATCCTTGCCGACAAAACGAAGAAGAACGAACAGGCGACCCTGGCTACGGCAAAGCGCCAAACGCTTGATACTCATCTACACTTCTCGCTTTCCCAGGGCATTCGCGGCCATGCGCTTGCACGCGCCCAGGCGCCCAAACCTCAAGACGTCGTAATCGAACATGAGCTTTTTGCACGTACGGGCGCTAGGAGTATTATCGGCGAGCGCTGCACGCACCATGGCGGCGACAGAAGGTGCACATTGTGCGAGCGAAGCGTCACTGCCCACAGCAGAACCGGCAAGGGCCGCAGCAACGGCGGAAATCACCTTGCTGCAATTCACATCCAGCAACCTGAGCGCATCGTACAGCACCAGATCGCACAGGAAGCACGCCAGGTCCTCGGCATGCTGAGCATCCAGACCGTCGCGCTGCCAGTCAGCCAGCACCGCGGAATAAATCTTCACATGTTCCAGCAGACGCGTCTCGTCGTCGTAGCGCATGGTGTCCATAAGCGATCCCTTGCGCGCCACGCGATAGTCGTACAGCTTGTTCGAGATAAGCGCGGTCTTGCGCGAACGGCCGTACACCGCAAAGTCAAAGACCTGGTCCTCGCCATACTTGACGGTTTCGTCGAAAACGATCCCGTTATTGAGCAAAAAATCGCGCTTGCAAGCGGTGCGCCATGCAAAGGGACGAGACGCTTCCTTAAACAGCAGGTCGGAGCTATAGCCCTCAAACGACACATCGCGCGGGCTCAACACATAGTTAAGCCACGGATACCCCGCCTCCAGCGGATACGGGTTAGCACCAAAGGTCAAAACATCACAGCGCTCGCGCTCAAAGGCATCGACGATCACGCGGCACGCATCGGGCGTAAAGCGGTCATCGGAATCCAAAAACGCGACGATGGGCGCCGTGGAAGCAGCGATACCCGCGTTGCGTGCACTCGACAGGCCGCCGTTTTCCTTATCGGCCAACGTAAAGCGCGCATCCTTTTCGCAGTAGGCAACCGCGATGTCGCGCGAGCCATCCGGCGAGCCATCGTTGACCAGCACGCCCTCCCAATCGGGCATGTCCTGCGCAAGCAGGGAATCCAGGCACCATGCCAAGCACTCCTCCACCTTATAGATGGGAACGACAACGGAAATCTTAGGGGTAGCCATGGTCACGCGCTCCTACTGTGCCGTCGGCACGTCGTCGGGATGCGGGTTATCGCCGTAGGCGCGCTGATACGTCAGCACGCGCCAGACCAGCGGCAGGCCACCGATCTTAAAGTAGTGCTTAAACGTATTGAGCTTGCCCGGCTTCTTAAAGTCAAAGCGCGAATCGATGTAAGCGCGAGGCGACCTGACCATCAAACGCAAGTCGGTCTCGCCGCGCGGATCGAACAGCGACAGGTCAAAGCGACCGGCATCCCAATCGGCCTTGAGCTCGGGCGAGGCTTTATCCCAAAACTGCTCGCGCAGCTCGTCGACCAGACGCTCGTCATTCCAACGGTACGTATCGACCTTCATGCGCATTAAAATGCCCTGGAGCTGAGCCTTAAGCTCAGGTCGCTCATCCAAAAAGCGCTGCATCTCGGCGTATTCGTCGCACACGCAAAACACCTTGTTGGGCGAATTAACGGAGCTCTTCTCGTTATCCTGGCGATAGCACAGGATGGGGTCCGCAATAAACGCGGCGCGCTCGGCGCACGCCCAAACCTTAAAGTTAAAGCCCGCATCCTGATACGATGCCCCCGGCGTGGGGAGAAACCGAATCTGATTGTCGTTGAGAAACTCGCGCCGATAGATGGCCGACCAAATGGAAGGCTTGCGGTAGAAGATACCCGGGCGATCGGCGGGGCGATACGCCGCACCCGTCATATGCTCGTCGACAATCCCAAAAAGCTCTCGGCGCTCGGTAGGCGTGGACCAATACAGGTAGAAATCTCCCTTCACCACATCGGCATGTTGGGCGTCTGCCTTGGCAAGCAGCTTTTGGAGCGAGTCCTCAAACATAAAGTCGTCGGACTCCAGGATGCCCACGTACTCGCCGCGGGCCATCTCCAGGCCGCGGTTCATCGAGTCGCCGTAGCCGCTGTTGGCTTTGTCGATCATCTTGACGCGTGCGTCGCGCTCCATGTACTCGCGGATGATATCCGGCGAGCTGTCGGTCGATCCGTCGTTGATGCAGATGATCTCGATGTCCTTGAGCGTCTGCGCAACGGCGGAATCGAGGCACTCGCGCAGGTAGCGCTCGACGTTACAGATGGGGACAAGCAGCGAAACTTTAGGGGTATCAGAGTTCTGCAAGAGAACCTCCTGTTGAGTAGCGTGTAACAGGGTTATTTTAGCAGCCGAGTTGCGACGAGCAGCAGCGCTTGGAATTAGAGAAAGCGCTCCAGGCAGGCTTTGAGTCCGCGGGTCGAAAGATAGAACAGCGTGGCGTCCGCCATCGAGACGCCCGACGTCGCCGCAACGAGCTTGTGAGCAACACGACGAACGGCGCCTTTACTAGGCGCATCTGCCCACTCCGTTCCCAAAAACGTCGTGAAAGCCCTGTTGACGCGACCGGCAACGCGGTGAAAGTCATCGGCATCCAGACGCGCCAAGTCAAACACGATAAGGTCCAAAAACCAGGTGACCAGCTCGCCGGGGCACAGGCCCAAAAGACCGTAGGCCGCCCAATCTTCCAAGACTTCCTCGAGCATTCTCATATGGGCATCGAGTTTTTTTGCGCGGGCCTCGGCACTGTTGAACTCATGCGTCGCCGAGTCGCTCTCCATCACATAGTGATAGAACTTGTCCGGCATGACGACGGTTTTGTTGGCAAGTGCATAGGCTGCGAACTGGAATACAACGTCCTCACCCAAGGCCAAACCGGGAGCAAAGCGAATGCCCTCGCGATTGAGCAACGCGCGCGAAAAGGCTGCGCGGCAGGCATAGGGCTGCGCGTTCGCGTGGAACAGCAGCTGGGGATCGCGGGTGCCAAAGGTGCCCGCTTTGGGGCTCATGAGCTGCTGGACGCGCTTAGGAGCGGCATCGGCGGGCTCGCAGACGCCACCAAAAACGGCGACCTCGGCATCTGACGATGACATGGTCTGCAGCACGCACTCGACGGTTTGGGCATCGATGTAATCGTCGGCGTCCACAAAGAAGATGACGCCACCCTCAGCGGCATCGATGCCGGCGTTTCGAGCGCACGAGACGCCCGCGTTTTTCTGGTCAATCACCAGCACGCGGTCGTCGTTCTGTGCAATTTGACGCAGAACACGCAACGAATCGTCAGCCGATCCGTCATTGACGCAAACAACCTGAATCGAGCGCTCGGACTGCGCCAACAGCGAATCGAGGCATCGCTGAATCGAGCTTGCCGAGTTGTATACGGGAACGACGATGGTCGCTTTGGGGGTCGAGGCCTCTCCCATGCCAACCTACCCCCTCAACGATTCGACGAGGAAGGCGGCGACCACGCCGGGGCCTCCAACCGATGCGTAGTATTTGGCGCGTCCCAGGGCGCCGTCCGTCGCAAAGTGCGGATGCTCGTCCACCCAGGCCTCGGGGTCTTTGAGGATGGCAGCGAGATTCGCACGCTTCCACGGCTTAAGGTCGTCCAGCGAAAAGTCCTCCGCGTCCAAGGCGGCCTGGAACTCCTTAGTCATCTGGACCAGGAACTCCTTATAGAACTCGGGCGCCAAGCGCACGTAGTTCCACATATACGAATCGTACTTAATGACCTGATTGAACTTGAGCATGCGCGCGACGTCATCGCTCGCGTGATTGCGGGCGTAATCCTCTCGGATCCAGCGCTCGATCTCGGCATACTCGGCATTGACGCAAAAGACCTTGGCCGAAGAATTGACCGAGGAGTTCTCGTTGTCCTGGCGATACGAAAGCACGGCATCGTGCAGGTAGACGGCCTTGTCGGCGCACGCGATCACCTTAAAGGCAAACGACGTGTCCTGAAAGGAGGCACCCGGGGTCGGTAAGAACTTGATGCCGTTGCGCTCGAGAAAATCACGACGGTAGACGGCCGACCAAATCGAGGGCTTTTGCTTAAAGAACTGTGTCGTGTCGCTTGGGTGCACCGGTTTGCCGCAGTCCTTGGGCTTAAACATCTCGTGCAGCGAGCGGCGCTCCTCGGGCATGGACCAGTAGAAGTCAAAGTTCGCCTTCGCAAAATCAGCGTTGCAGCCTTCGGCCGCCGACACAAGCTTCTCCAGCGCGTCGGGCGCCATAAAGTCATCGGACTCCAGGATTCCCACGTACTTGCCACGCGCCATCTCCAGGCCGCGGTTCATCGAGTCGCCGTAGCCGCTGTTGGCCTTGTCGATCATCTTGACGTGTGCGTCGCGCTCCATGTACTCGCGAATGATGTCCGGCGAACTGTCGGTGGATCCGTCGTTGATGCAGATGATCTCGATGTCCTTGAGCGTCTGCGCAACGGCGGAATCGAGGCACTCGCGCAGGTAGCGCTGAACGTTATAGATAGGGATAAGCAGCGACAGAACAGGGCTGCCAGAGGCGTTAGTAGACAAATGTGCTCCTTAGGAAATACCTGTCGTTTCATGGTATCAAAGGGTCGGCGCGCCGACGGGCGTTTATATAATCTATGGAGCCCATGGAGCGCCCAGAGACGAAAGGAAGACATGCAGCCCAAAGCCGAACGCAATATATCGATCGAAGCGCTGCGCCTCGTCGCAGTCGCTGGTATCGCGATTTTCCATACCTTTCAGTGGGCCTTCCAGGCAGTCTGCGCCGGCATGCCGGAATATGCACCGCTTGCCGCCTTCCCCTATTCCGGCGTCCTCGGTTTTATTAACTTGCTGGGCTGCTGGGCCAACGAAGTCTTCTTTATGATCTCGGGGTATTTTCTCATCACCTCGGCCGCGCGTGCATGGAATGACGGGGCGACTTGGGCGTCGCAGATGCAGCGGACGGTGCAGCGTCTTGGCAAGGTTGTCTTACCCACAGCGTTCTATTGCCTGGTGGCGCTTGCATGGTCCATAGTCGTCTCCCCCATTCCCGACGTTTCCCTGACCACACACTACTGGTACACGCTGGGGCTTGAGTTCATTTGGGTCTACGCTGCCACGGTCTGCCTAGCGCCGCTGTTTGGGCTGGCCAAGAACCGACTATCTAAGACGAGCTACACGGCAGCGGTCATCGTCGTTGGCATCCTCGCATTCGTTGTTAACGGGTATTTGGCCGCTATGAGCTCAGCAAACGGCGGTGAGTTTTCAGGGCTCCAGAAGATTATGAGCGCCGCTACCTACGTTGTCGCGTTTTTGGCGGGCGGGCTGCTCCGCGACGTTACCGACGGCATGGATTCGGGCAGGGCGCGCTCCTTGGGTATGCAGTCGCTCGTAGCGGTTTTAGCAATCGCCATCATCTTAGAAGGTGCACTTTCCTTCACCGGCAACCTCGCGGCGATGGCGGCCCTCTCCTACAAATCAACCTCGTTGATCTCGTTTTCCCTTGCCGCCGCCTTCCTTCTCTTTGCTGCAACCCGACACAGCGCTTCGAGCAATCCGCGAGTCGCAGGCGTCATCGTCACCCTATCGGCGGCCACGCTCGGATTCTATGTGATGCAGTCGCTCACCAGCAGCCTTTGGCGCCCCGTCTTCAACACGATGCTCGCAAACATACTGGCCGCCCAAAGCAACCCTGCGCCCATATGCATTGCCGCCGGAACGGCCATCAGCATTGTCTTTGCCCTAGTGCTTCTCGTAGTTGACGCAGCTAGAAGTCGACTCGTCCGCAGTCTCAAGCAGCAATAAGCACGCCAACGCCAACGTTGCAGCCACCACACCCGTGGCAGGTTCCTGCGTTTTATTCAAACCTTGCCGACAAAGCGCGGCGAGCCTTTACAATAGGACAGTCCAATGGACGTATTCGATAGCTTCCGCGCGGTGCATATCTACCGCACGTGAAAGGATATATTGCCCCATGCCTTCAACCCTTCCCGCTCCCATCGACAAGCTCGCCATCGTTGTCGTCACCTATAAGCGCCAGGAACTCTTGGCCAATCTGTTCGACTCTATGACCGAGCTCACAGCAGCGCCCTGGCGCATCGTGATCGTCGATAACGAGAATTCGCGCGAGACCGAGGCCATGTGTACCGCGTTCAACGAGCGCCTGGCGAACCTGTGGGGCATCGACGCCGAGCAGCCCGATGCGCAGGGCGGCACCGACCGTGTCATCTACGCTCCGCAGCTCGAAAACGGCGGCGGTGCGGGCGGCTTCTCCGCCGGCACTAAATGCGCCTACGACCTGGACGCTCAATGGTTCTGGGTGATGGACGACGACGTGCTCGTCATCCCCGAAGGCATCGAGCGTCTTGCCAAGTGGACCGACCGCTACGATGTCATCCAGGGTTCGCGCCTGGACTTTGACGGCGGCGCCTTCTTTTGGCAGTACCAGCTCATCCTTTCGCTCGGCATCCCTAACCCCATCGCCAAGTGGGATCTGGGTCCCGAGGGCTACCGCGCCATGAACCAGCTGTGCTTTGAGGGCGGCATGTTCTCGCGACGCGTGGTCGACAAAATCGGCCTGCCCGACGCGCGCTTCTTTATCTACGGCGACGATGCCTGCTACGGCTACGTAGCCAGCCAGCACTTCCCCGCCGCCGTTGTGGCCGACGTGGTGCTCAAGCGCGCCCGCGCCGTCTCTAACTGGGACATCGCCGGCAAGCGCCAGCTCAACTCCACGAGCGACACCAACCGCTACTACATCATGCGCAACCGCGGTTATCTGGCCCGCTACATGCAAATCTACGGCGACTATCACCCCGTGCTGTTCCGTCTGGGCAACGCCGCGACCTTCTGCAAGGAGTTCATTCGCCTGGCAGCCGTTGACAAGTGCTTTAAGACCGGTATTCCGGCGCTGCGCCGTGGCATGAAGGACGCCCGCAAGATCATCAAGGACCCCGACTGGAAGCCCATGCCGCCCATGAAGGACACCGAGTAACGGAAGCCGGAAACACCTCGGCGCTTAAAGCCGCTGGCACACCGTAGCCACATGCTGCCCATCAAAACCGAACCCCCAGCGCATGCGACCCACGCCGGGGCGCGGCACACGGATTTCGTCGATGCCGTCGCGCTCTATGTCGAGTAGCGACTGCACGGCCAGCAATTCCAGTCCCAGCGCATCCACATCGGGGTCATACATCAAGTTAATCGTTATCAGCGGGCGCTCGTCCAGCATGCCAATCGTATCTGCTACGTCGAACACAGCACCCGTAGGGAAAACCTGGATGTCCCAGCGACCCGCACCACACTTTCGCCTCGAGGCAGGATTGGCATAGCCCGGTAAGCCAAAGCAGAGCCCCTGCAAGAGCAGATGATATGGCAGCGGCTTATCTGGGTCGGTCTCACCGATTCCCGCATCCCCCAGGATGCGGCTTAGCGCCCGCCTCACGGTATCCTCGTTCCCACGGCACAGCCCGTCGCGAAACGCATCGACGTCTCGAATGTCTTCGGCAGCGCACTCAAACCACTCAACAATCACTAGACGCAAGGCCTGTCTAAGCTCGTTATTGGGCAATCGCAAAGCACGGAGGCGATTGCCATGCTCTGGCTCCTCAGTCATATCCGTCGTGAGAAAACCGGACAGATACAGCGCTGTCCACATGCTATCGTCAGGCGAGACATCTGGCTCTGCAGTGCCCAAACAAAGCGGGACCTCAACGCATCCATGGGCCTCGAGCAAATCAAACAAGACCGAAAGGCGGTCGAGATTCCACCCGGCAACTACTCTACTCAGGCAATCGGCATATCCATACAGATCGGCACGCACGGGCGCCGTGCAGCCTCGGTCCAAAAACCCAATCACACGCGCTGGACTCGAGCAATAGGCCCTGCCAAACCGATACCCCTCGAGCCATTCACGCGCATCATCCAGGTATTCCTCGCGCCCAGCATGATTCAGCAGAGCCTCGGCCTCGGCATCCGAAAAGCCGAACCAACGGTCACACCAGGTCGAAAGCGGCGTCGTCAGACAATACGAGCAGCAGTGCAAAGAAAGCGCCGCTTCGGCAGGGCCGGGACACTCCCCCATCAAACACGTCAGCCGCAATGAATCGCGCGCAGCAGCAATGGCGTCGAACAGCACGCGATCGAATAGATCTGCCGGATCGGCGCCGGAAGCGTCCCTCGCGCTCGCACGGCAAGAGCACGCCCCATCGTACCCATCAACGAGCAATACAACCTGCTCATCGTAGGCAATCTCCAGCAGCTCTATGAGCACACCGAGCACCGAGTCAACCTCGTCCGCGCTCGCCACGCCACGCGCGACACGTTCGACGTGACGCACCTTATCTCGAGCTAAATCCGGAGCCTCCAAGAGCGCCAACAAGCGAGCGCACTCGCCCGAAAGGGCATCGCGCACGACGCCGGCAACAGCGGGGCCACGCCTCGCAGCGCCAGAAAAGTCCAGCGATATCACCGGATAGCAAGCGTACTCATCCCGATAGCGCCCGCCGTCCGCATCCCAAATCTGAGCATCGGCAAACGAGATCCGACCGGTGCGACCGACCGCTGGACGCTCCAGAAAAGCCCTGAGCATCGACAAGTTCATGCTCTTGCCAAAACCCTCGGGTCGACAGCACACCACAACGGACGCGTCGCAGTCCAACACATCGGCAATAAACATGGTCTTGTCGACCAGCGTGCAGCAACCAAGAGCCTCCGCATAGTCGTGCATGCCAATGGGCAAAGCCGCATCGTCGGCACAGCCGATCAAGCGCACGCCAAAGCCAGCAGCACAATCAACATTTGCCTGTTCAGACACTAAAACGTTCCCCCTAAATCGCTGCACGACGCCAATTGTAATGACCGCCTCGCGCGTACCGACGACGCCGCGCGAACATATCGGGCAACGGTAGCAACAAGAGGTGTGAGGGGGCATAACTAATCGTTGCACAACAAAACGGGGCCCGATGCATTCGCACCGGACCCCGTCCCGACTATTTAGTTATCCGGCAACTGAGAGCCTACTCCCCCGAGTCGTCCTCCCCAGAAGCCTTCTTCTGCTGATCGAGCTTATGCTTACCACTTACGATAGACGTAGCGCCCAGCGTGGCCAAGCTCGCGCTGGCAAGGCTCGCCATAACGATGAGGTCGCCCGTCTTGGGCATGTTACCGCCCGAAGTCTTAGTCGTTGTAGTGGTGGTTGTAGTGGTCACCGTCTTGGAGTCATTTTGCTCCTGGTTCCGGTTGTCAGTGTTGCCCTGACTGCTGTCCTCGCCCTGCTGCTTTCCGTCCTTGGTCTTGCCCTTGCTCTCGTCCTTCTCCTCAGATTCAGACTTCTTATCCTCGTCCTTCTTCTGAGTGGACTTGTCGTCCTTCTCCTCCGAGCTAGAACCTTTATCGGATACGGTCTTCTCGGAAGCCTCGTCCTTGGAGTCGCCCTTTGCGGCCTCGGTCTTTTCCGTGGAAACCTGATCAGAGTTGTCCTTGTTCTGAGTCGAGCCATTATTGACGCCAGCCATCAGCGAAGAGCCCAGCGTAGAACCAAGCTGCTCGGAAAAAGAAGGCTTCTTGTCCGGCGAAGCAACGGGAGCGTCCGGCGCCTTATTCGAGTCGTCCTTGGAAGCATCGGAATCAGGGGTTGCGTCAGAGCCGGAGCCGTTGTTAGAGCCGGTGCCAACGGACGAATCGCTCGAGCCGGTGGATGAGTTAGAGGTGTCAGCGTCGGTCGAACCAGAAGCGTCGCTGTCCGTATTGCCGGCAGAGCTTGGAGACGAATCACCCGCAGCAGAGCCGTTCGAATCGGAGCCGTTCGAGGTAGAGCCGTCGTTGGTAGTGCCACCAGCAGAGCCATTACCGTCAGCATCGGTCGAGGGCGCATCCATCCTGTCATCGTTGGCGTCGTCACTCGAGTCGTCATTCGAATCAGGTGTCGGCGAGGGCACCGGCGTAGGCTCGGGCTGCACGGGCGTCGCAGCGGCAGCCTCATCCTCGGCGATAAAAACCAAGCAGTCCTTCAGCTCATTCTTATAACGATTCTTCCAGCCCTCATGATACTGGGGCTGACTTGAAAACTTGGTGGCGACATTGTTGACCACGCTATTGGAGAGCGCCGTCACAAACTCGCGGTCGGACATATCGTTGGAAAGATTCGCCCAGCGGAAGAAGTCTCTGCAGCCACCGGTGCCGCACATGTTGGTGATGCTCCACACCATGCCCTTGACGCAATCGGCGCGGCCGGAGATGTCAATGCCAAGAGCGCTCTTAAGCCACGCCTCGGTCACCGCATAGTACGAGTTGTACGCATACGCATCCTGCAGAGCCGAAAACTCAGCAGGATCGGTGTTATAAGCACCTTGGAAGGCATCCTGCGCGATATGGCCCAGCTCGGTGAGCTGGCCGTTCTCGTACATGGCATTGCTCGTGTTGGAAATCTCGCTGCCGCGATCAATCGCATCCTTGAGCATGCTGTATTTTTCGGGGTTGTAGTTGTAGGCCTGCTTCATAAACGGGATGAGCGACCAACGACGGTCGAACTGGTAATAACCCAGCGCGTTGTAGCCGTCACCATACGAAAAGCCCTGGTTATAGTTGCCATGGCTCTCATATTTGGTGAAGTACTTCATCTCGGGAGTCACGTTGACAAACGAAACGCCCTGGACCGACCTCAGCACGCCCGAGAAGGACTGTTGGGTGTAAAGGCCCTTATCGATATCGGTGGCATCCGAGGCAACGCCCGGCGTGGGCCCCTCGGCAGCGGCGTGTGCCGGCGCGGAAACGGCGCCAAACGAAAGCGCCAGCGTCAGACCCGCGACAATCGCAGAATGCTTGGGCTGCATAAGATCCTCCCTGCATTGGTGTAGTTAAAGTTCAGTTTGCAAAGATAAAAATAAGTATTGCAGCTCGCCCGTTGTTGCACAACAACCCCTCGGTAAACGGCAACAACCCTCCGCGAAATCTTAAGGAATTAGACAAACTGGTCGTCGGGTGCCAACAGAAGCTCGCCGTAACGTTTCGTCAGCCCGTCTCTCAACTGACAGAAAGCGGGAATATAGACGTTCAAGATGCGCTGAATCAAATCTTGAGCGAGCTTGTTGTCGTAGATATGGACGTTCGTATTGCGGTCTCTGAGCATATCCAGCCAGGCTGCCTCATCAATAAAGTCGTAGAATCGGTAGGACTCCTTCAAGATGGCACGAGGAGACCCCGACGCGGCAAGCGTGGCGCCCTCATACTCGAGCAGACGCTTAAGGAGCTTCCAGCTCAGTTCAAATTGAAGATTGAACTTATTAATCAATCCACTCTGAACAAAATCATTGTTGAGATCCTGATTGGGCGCATCCTCAAGATTCGCCAAGGCGCTAACAAAGTTCTCATATTTTTTCATACAGAATCACACCATCCCTGGCAATCTCATCGAGCAATTGCTGCGATAGGGACTCGTCGAGATTGACGACATCTACGTCTAAAAGAGTATCAAGATGTTCCTCGATCAAATATGAGAAACGGCCGAAATCCCGGCAACCTGCTACGGCGATGTCAATATCGCTCTTGGGCAAGTTGTCGCCTCGAGCACGGGAACCAAACAACACGACCTTCTCGGCGTCACATTCCCGAGCAAAAGCTTCGATTTGCTTATACACCTTGTCAAGAGATGCCATTTGCACCCCTACAGCTTAATGTCAAAGTTGATCTCGGAAACGGCGGCCAAGTCGGCCAGCGTCACGCCGTCGACGTACTTTTCGATCACGTCGTCCAGGCCACGCCAGAACTTGACGGTGGAACACAGGTCACTGCGGGTGCAGCTGTTGTCGATGCCGTCACACGCCACCGGAGCCGTGCTGCCCTCGACGGCGCGCAGGATGTCGCCAGCACGCACCTCGGCCGGGTCCTTGGCCATCATGTAGCCGCCGCCCTTGCCGCGCACGCTCTTAAGCAGGCCCGCCTTCATAAGCGGACGAACCAGCTGCTCCAGATACTTTTGCGAGATATGCTCGCGGTCGGCAACCTCGCGCAGGGCAATCTTGCCCTCGGCGTCGCCCAGCGCCGCGATATAGATCATCAGTCGGAGGGCATAGCGGCCCTTAGAAGAAATGAGCATACCTACCCTCCCATCGTTACTGGGACAAAACCAGGCTTGTTTGTCCCAAATCCTATGCACGCGGGGCAAACAAACCTGATTTTATGTCCCTCATCTAAAAAGTCGAGTGGATTAGTCGGGTTTTCCCTTGACTAACGCCGAACCCATAGTAACTTTATTCCGAGAAGATTCCTAGGGTTTAGTACACCTATGAGTACACCATATACAGAGAGGGACAGCATGAGCGCAAATCCGCTGCTTTCCATCGAAGGTCTTACCGCCTCCGTGGACGAGAAGACCATCCTCCACAACGTCAACCTCAACGTCGCCGCCGGCGAGACCCATGTGCTGATGGGACCCAACGGCGCCGGCAAGTCCACCCTCGGCCACCTGGTCATGGGCGACCCCGTCTACACGGTCAACGACGGCCGTATCGTCTTTGACGGCCAGGACATCACCGAGCTCACCACCGACAAGCGTTCGCGCGCCGGCCTGTTCCTGAGCTTCCAGGCCCCGGTCGAGATCCCAGGCGTGCCGCTGTCGAGCTTTTTGCGTGCCAGCATCGCCGGCCGTCCCGGCCTGGAGATGAAGGGCAAGGAATTCCGCCGTCGCGTCAAGGAGCTCGCGGCCGAGCTCAACATGGATACCGCCTACCTCAACCGCGAGTTGGGCGTAGGCTTCTCGGGCGGCGAGAAGAAGAAGGTCGAGATGCTCCAGCTTCTGCTGCTGCAGCCCAAACTCGCCATCCTGGACGAGACCGACTCAGGCCTGGACGTCGACGCCCTGTCCACCGTCAGCCACGGCATGGACGCGTACCGCAAGAGCTGCGACGGCTCCATGCTCATCATCACGCACAACACGCGCATCTTGGAGCACCTGGATGTCGACCGCGTCCACGTTATGGTCAAGGGCCACATCGTGCGCGAGGACGATGCCTCGCTCATCCCCTGGATCGACAAAAATGGTTTTGAGACCTTCGAGCGCGAGGCCGCCGAGCAGCGCGCCCAGGCCGAGGCCGCCGCTGCCGAGCAGCAGGCGTAAAGGGGCGACGCAATGACCAAGAACCGCACCGAGGTCGCGGACATCGACCGCAGCCTCTACGACTTCACCTATGGCGAGGAGGGATTCGAGCGCCTCGACGCCGGCATCACGCCCGACATCGTGCGCGAGATCAGCGCAAAGAAGGACGAGCCGCAGTGGATGCTCGACCTGCGCCTCAAGTCCCTCGAGATCTTCAACCGCTTCCCCGACCCGACGTGGGGTCCCTCCATCGAGGGCCTGGACATGGACAACATCGTCACCTACGTCAAGCCCAACACCGACCAAAAGCACGACTGGGAGTCGGTGCCCGACGACATCAAGAACACCTTTGAGCGCCTGGGTATCCCCGAGGCCGAGCGCAGCTACCTAGCGGGTGTCGGCGCGCAGTACGACTCCGAGCTGGTCTACCACAACATGCAGGACACGGCGTCCAAGATGGGCATCGTCTACTCCGGTATTGAGGAAGCCCTGCATGACCCGCAGTGGGAGCCGCTCATCCACGAGAAGTTTATGACGCTCATCCCGCCCACCGACCACAAGTTTGCGGCCCTGCACGGCGCCGTGTGGTCGGGCGGCTCTTTTGTCTACGTGCCCAAGGGCACCAAGCTCGATTTTCCGCTGCAGAGCTACTTCCGCCTCAACGCCAAGGGCGCCGGCCAGTTTGAGCACACGCTCATCATTGTCGAAGACGACGCCGACCTGCACTTTATCGAGGGCTGCTCCGCGCCCAAGTACAACGTGGCCAACCTCCACGCCGGCGCCGTCGAACTCTTTGTGGGCAAGCGTGCGCACCTGCGCTACTCGACCATCGAAAACTGGTCCAAGAACATGTACAACCTCAACACCAAGCGTGCGCGCGTGGACGAGGACGGCGACATCGAGTGGATCAGTGGCTCCTTCGGCAGCCACGTGGGCTACCTCTACCCCATGAGCGTGCTCAATGGCCGCCGCGCCCGCTCGAGCTTTACCGGCATCACCTTTGCCGGCGCCGGTCAGAACCTCGACACCGGCTGCAAGGTCGTGCTCAACGCGCCCGAGACCTCGGCAACGGTCGAGACCAAGGGCATCTCCAAGAGCGGCGGCATCCAGACGTTCCGCAGCTCCATCGTGGCCACGCCCAAGGCCGAGGGCTCCAAGGCAACCGTGAGCTGCCAGTCACTGATGCTCGACGACCAGAGCCGCTCCGACACTATCCCCGCCATGGACATCCGCGCCAAGAACGTCGACATCGGCCACGAGGCCACCATCGGCCGCATCGGCGACGACAAGGTGTTCTACCTGATGAGCCGCGGCATCTCGGAGGAAGAGGCCCGCACCATGATCGTCAACGGCTTTGCCAACCCGGTCTCCAAGGAGTTGCCGCTGGAGTACGCCGTCGAGATGAACAACCTGATCAAGCTCGAGATGGAAGGAGCGATCGGATAATGAATCAGACCACGAACACCGCTGCTACCACCCTTGAGCAGGTCAATGCGATGCCGGCTGCCACATGGGGCTGGCTGAAGATGAATCAGACCAAGCTCGAGCTCTCTGACGAGCTTGCTGCCGCTCCCGCCGAGACCATTGAGGTTGAGGGCTTGGACGAGCAGTTTGCTGGCGTGGCAGACGCGTTCGACGCCGCCATGGACGCCATGGCCGAGCGCTTCCCCGAGCGGCGCGCCTCCGCCCCCGGCGACGCCGCCGACCGCGCCCGCATCACGCCCGAGACCGAGCTTGACGTGCCCGCCACCTCTGTCTACCAGGCCGGTGCCATCAAGCTCGAGGAGGAGCTCTCCCCTGCTGAAGCCTTCGAGACCGGCATGGGCGAGGCTGCCTACGCCTACTTGGCCGAGCACGCCACCAAGCGCATCGTCATCGATGTGCCCGCATACAAGCACGCCACGGTTACCGCGCGCGTGAGTGGCGTCGACGCCGCCGTGACCATCGCCGCCATCGATGTCGTCGCCCATCCCCAGTCGACGCTCGATCTGCAGATCGCCCTTGACTCCCCCGTTACCGGCGAGGGTGTCGTGGGCTCCGTGCTACGCGTGTGCGCCCACGAGTACGCCACCGTCAACGTGACCTGCACGCAGACGCTCGACGATAGCTGGATCGCGCTCGACGACACCGGCCTGTTCCTGGACGAGGGCGCGCGCGTCAACGTGCAGCACACCGTCCTGGGTGCCGGCGCCAGCGTCACCGGACTTGCCGGCGACCTGCTGGGCGATACCGCCAAGGTCACCATCGATACCGACTACCTGGGCGCCCGCAAGCAGGTGCGCGACTTTAACTACGAGCTGCGCCACCGCGGTCGCAAGACCGAGTGCGAGATCGACGCCAACGGCGTACTGACCGGCACGTCCAAGAAGGTCTACCGCGGCACCATCGACCTCGTGCACGGCTGCAAGGGTGCAACCGGCACCGAGCGCGAGACGGTGCTTTTGGCTAACGAGGGCGTCGACAACAAGACCGTTCCCGTCATTCTCTGCGACGAGGACGACGTCGCCGGCAACCACGGCGCCACGATCGGCCACGTCCGCGACGAGCAACTGTTCTATCTCGCCTGCCGCGGCCTTGACCAAAACGCCGCCGAGGACCTGTTCATCCGCGCCAAGCTGGAGGACGCCGCGCTTTCCGCCACCGACGAGCGCACCCGCGCAGCCGTCGTCCGCTTGGGCAACAACCTGATCAACAACTTTGAAGAGGAGCTCGCATGATCGACACCGAGCACGTTAAATGCGATACCTGTACCGCACCGGAGCCTATGGAGCTCGACGCCAGTGACGAGGCCTCGCGCGGCTGGCCTACCGTCGACATCGAGACCAATCCCTACAAGGCACAGTTCCCGCTTTTCCAGCAGCACCCCGAGATCGCCTTCCTCGATAGTGCCGCCACCGCGCAGCGCCCCGCCTGCGTGCTCGACGCCGAGCGTGACTTCTATCAGCGCATGAACGCCAACCCCCTGCGCGGCCTGTACTCACTGTCCGTCGAGGCCACCGACGCCATCGCGAAGGTCCGCCAGCAGATCGCCGACCTCATCGGCGCCGCCCAGGCCAACGAGGTCGTCTTCACCCGCAACACGAGCGAGTCGCTCAACCTGATCGCCAAGAGCTTTGCACCCACGGTGCTCGAGCCCGGTGACGAGGTCGTCATCACCATCATGGAGCACCACTCCAACCTGATTCCGTGGCAGCAGGTCTGCCGCGAGACCGGCGCCAAGCTCGTCTACCTCTACCCCACCAAGACCGGCCAGCTCACCACCGAGGAGGTTCTTGCCAAGGTTGGTCCCAAGACCAAGATTCTGGCCGTGGGTCAGGTTTCTAACGTGCTGGGCGTCGAGAACCCGGTCAAGAACCTCGGCAAGCTCGTCCACAAGTACGGCGGCTATCTGGTCGTCGACGGCGCGCAGTCGCTGCCGCACATGCCGGTCGATGTGGCCGACCTGGGAGCCGACTTCTTTGCCTTTAGCGCACACAAGGCCATGGGCCCCATGGGCATCGGCGTGCTGTGGGGCAAGATGGACCTGCTGAACGCCATGCCGCCCATGCTCACCGGTGGCGAGATGATCGACTCTGTCACCGAGCAGGACGCCGTCTGGGCGCCCGTTCCCG
This sequence comes from uncultured Collinsella sp., assembly GCA_958429025.1. Classification (GTDB taxonomy): domain Bacteria; phylum Actinomycetota; class Coriobacteriia; order Coriobacteriales; family Coriobacteriaceae; genus Collinsella. Next base: position 26,823 of record CAUAIH010000006.1, read on the forward strand.
AGAAATTCGAGGCCGGCACACAGGACGCCGCCGGCATCTTCGCCACGGGCGCGGCACTCGACTACCTGGTCAACACGGTGGGTTACGAGAACATCCAAGCCCGCGAGCAGGCACTCGTCCACTATCTGATGGGCGAACTCATGCAGCTCGACTTTGTCCAAATCATCGGCTCCATCTATTGGGACAACCACCACGGCGTTGTGAGCTTTAACGTCAAGGGTATCCACCCGCACGACGTCGCGAGCATCATGGACATGGACGGCGTCTGCATCCGCGCCGGTCACCACTGCGCGCAGCCGCTGCTTACCTGGCTGGGTGTCGAAAACCTTGCTTGTTGCCGCGCCAGCGTGGCCTTCTACAACGACAAGGCCGACATCGACAAGTTCATCGCCGGCCTGCATCACGTTTGGAGCACGTTCAATGGGTAATCTGTACACCTCCACCACGTTTATGGAGCACAACTCGCACCCCGACTACAAGTACGAGATGGATGCCCCCACGCACGAGCACGACGGCATCAACCCCAGCTGCGGCGACGAGCTCACCTTGCAGCTGCGCGTCGAGAACGGCGTGATCGAGGAGGCCTCCTTTACCGGCCACGGCTGCGCCATCAGTCAGGCCAGTGCCGACATCATGGCCGACCTCATCACCGGCGAGACCGTCGAGGAAGCTCACCGCTTGGCAGAGCTCTTCCTCGCCATGATCCGCGGCGAGCAGCTCTCCGAGGAGGACTTGGAAGACCTGGACGAAGCCGCCCAGCTCCAGGACATCTCGCACATGCCCGCCCGCGTCAAATGCGCCGAGCTCGCCTGGCGCACCCTCGACGGCATGCTCGAGGGGTAAACTAACCAGTAGCGTATGCCCCGAATCCAAGGTTTTTGATTGCCGAGCCGCCCGATACGGGCGGCTCTGTTTTTCCTAATGAGCGCCGGACGCACGAAGTCCGCGCGTCCGGCGCTCCGTCTGTCATTTACCACACAGCAGACGCGAACACGGGCGTTTTCCACAACACCAAAGGCCTGCGGCAGGGCCCCGGACCCGCCAAGCAATGCGCCAAGCCCCGTTCTGCTGAGCTCCGACTCGCTTCGCGCCTGCCGCAGAAGGGTCCCATAGGATGCTGCGTGCATTTTTGCGAGTATTCAGCACGCCAAGCTGTGTGCATACGCATCGGAAGCGTTAATCAACGTCTCCAGGCGCATAAATATTGTGTTTTAGACCAGACATCGCGGTCTGACGGGACGCAGGCACATACTCCGGGGGTGCAACGGCAGGGATCAATAGCTTAGGGGCCCGTGTGTTGCAAGATTGTGGCAGTGCCGACAGCACCACGATGCTGAAAACTCCGTTTTTTGCACGGCACAGACGGGGGTAGGCACGGGCAAACCCGGACTGAGCTGTTATTTTATGCAAGATGACGATTGTTCTATGCATATTAAGAAGTGCAGTTACCGTACCAAGCTTTTGAACGCTGGTTGCGGCGTATGGACGACACCAGCTGCGGTGAACAGGCGACCCTACATCACGTTTCCGCCAGCCCGCATCGCCGTTCGCGCGCGGGCGCGCACGATACGAGAGACGGTACTTTTGCCAATCCCGGTATACCGCTCAATCTGACGCACTGTAAAGCCGGCATTGTTCAATCCAACAATAACGGTATCGCGCTGCGCCGGCGGTACAGTTTTAACCCCGTTGAGCGGAACCCCTAGCTCCTTCGCCAACTTGTTGGCAAAGGCGTGGCGTTCCCACTCCGTCTCTTTCATATCGCGCAGCGCCGGTTCGCCGCTGTCGGGCGTCGAAAGCGAATAGGCAGCAAAGGCCTCGGCAGAACCAAAAAGCTCAAGCACGCAAGAAGGATCGGAAAATCCCCTCGTGGCATCTGCCGCATCACTGTCGTAAGCGCGCAGATGCTCCGCAAAGCTGCTCCAGGGGTAACGCTCGATTAGGCTCATGCCCGCCTCCTGCGGATCGGCGTGAACGGAGCGAATAGCCTCCATCACCTGCCAGTCGGTATCGAGCGAGCGCCGGTCAAAACGGTTCTGGAACAGATGCCCTGTGCGCCCCGTGCGTTTATTGAACCGCCGCGCGTACGTCAAAAGCAGCCGGTGCATCGCCGCGCTCATCGCGTCCTCGTAATCTGCAAGCACCAGACGCACGTGATTGCCCATAAGGCACCAGGCGATAACCGTCACGCCCGCCTTGCGGCAGCACTCACGCATCAGCTCCAAGAACTCCCACCGGTCTTCATCGCCCTCAAAGATGAGCTGCTTGCCCGTACCGCGGGCACAGACATGGTAAAAGCCGGTAACCGTTCTCCAAACGCGCTGCATGGCGCTCCCTTCGCCGGGATCTGCTTGCCATCCAATACAGCACGATTGAAGCGTGCCATCAAAACATTCACGCAAAACAATTCGCTCGCGCGGCCAAAGGCAGTAAACAGGCGGCGAACGGCACCGTTGCAACAGGTCAACCCCCGCAACGCTTACAAGAGCTGCCCAAAAGCTTGCCAAAGACGGACCCCCTCTACGGAAGTTCGCGACCACAGAACATAGAGTTAAACCGTTTCAATTAAAACTTCCGGACTTCTCGCTACGAAAACTGAGCCGTTCGCCGAATATTCCGTGCATTTCGCGGTATTATAGGGGTTGCATGTCATGTCCCTTTCGAAGGGTCGCCCGGCAATCGCCAGCCACGGCCCCCAGACGGGACGCCAACACGATAGAGAGGAGAGGCATGCAGTACTCACAGGAAGTGGAGAACATGTGCCCCGTTGCCAAGGGTGCATACCACGGCCCCGCACCCATCCCCGAGGAGGGCAAGTGGGTCCAGGCTAAGGAGATTTCCGACATCTCCGGTCTTACGCACGGTGTGGGTTGGTGCGCACCTCAGCAGGGCGCCTGCAAGCTCACGCTGAACGTCAAGGACGGCATCATCGAGGAGGCCCTCGTTGAGACCATCGGCTGCTCGGGCATGACCCACTCTGCCGCCATGGCTTCCGAGATCCTTCCCGGTAAGACCATCCTCGAGGCCCTCAACACCGACCTCGTCTGCGACGCCATCAACGTTGCTATGCGCGAGATCTTCCTGCAGATCGTTTACGGCCGCAGCCAGACCGCGTTCTCCGAGGGCGGCCTGCCCGTGGGCGCCTCCCTCGACGACCTCGGCAAGGGCCTTCGCTCTCAGGTCGGCACCATGTTCGGCACCAAGGCCAAGGGCGCTCGTTACCTCGAGCTCGCTCAGGGCTACGTCACCCGCATGGCTCTCAATGACAAGAACGAGATCATCGCATTCGAGTTCCTGAACCTCGGCAAGTTCACCGACGCCGTCAAGGCCGGCAAGACCCCCGAGGAGGCCATCGCTGGCGCTATGGGCCACTATGGTCAGTGGGAGAACGCTGCCAAGTACATCGACCCGCGCACCGACGAGGAGACTCACTCCGTCGCCAGCGTGTTCCCGGTTCACGAGTAGAAAGGGAGGGAAATAACTATGACTGTTACGTTCGAAGGTTACGAGCGCCGCGCTGACAAGATCAACAAGTGCCTCGCCGACAACGGCATCGCCTCCCTCGAGGAAGCTCTGCAGATCTGCACCGACAAGGGCTTCAACCCGCGTGAGATCGTCAACAACACCCAGTCCATCGCCTTCCAGAACGCCGAGTGGGCCTACACCCTCGGTTGCGCTCTCGCTGTCAAGCGTGGCGCCAAGTCCGCTTCTGAGGCTGCCGCCATCATCGGCGAGGGCATCCAGGCCTTCACCGTTCCCGGCTCCGTCGCCGAGGACCGCAAGGTCGGTCTGGGCCACGGCAACCTGGGCGCTATGCTGCTCTCCGACGACACCGAGTGCTTCGCCTTCCTGGCCGGTCACGAGTCCTTCGCTGCCGCTGAGGGTGCTATCGGCCTGGCTCTGAACGCCAACAAGGCTCGCAAGAAGCCGCTGCGCGTCATCCTCAACGGTCTGGGCAAGGACGCTGCTCAGATCATCGCCCGCATCAACGGCTTCACCTACGTGAAGACCCAGTTCGACTACTTCACGGGCGAGCTCAAGGTCGTCGAGACCATCCCCTACTCCGATGGTCCCCGCGCCGCCGTCAACTGCTACGGCGCCGACGACGTCCGCGAGGGCGTTGCCATCATGTGGCACGAGAACGTCGACATCTCGATCACCGGTAACTCCACCAACCCCACGCGCTTCCAGCACCCCGTCGCTGGCACCTACAAGAAGGAGCGCCTCGAGGCTGGCAAGAAGTACTTCTCCGTCGCTTCTGGTGGCGGCACTGGCCGTACCCTGCACCCGGACAACATGGGCGCCGGCCCTGCCTCTTACGGCATGACCGACACCATGGGCCGCATGCACTCCGACGCCCAGTTCGCCGGTTCTTCCTCCGTGCCTGCGCACGTCGACATGATGGGTCTCATCGGCATGGGCAACAACCCCATGGTCGGTGCCACCGTCGCCTGCGCTGTCGCCGTCGAGGAGGCCCTCAAGGCCTAATCGCGCCCGCGCGATGCTCATATAGTTGAGCTTTGGAGCCGCTACCTTTCGAGGTAGCGGCTCTTTTTGTTTGCGCTGTCGCAGGGTAGCAAATGTCGATATATCAGTTGGGGCAAAATACGAGATGTGACGAGATGGAACGTCAGAGCGTCCATGACGCCCACCTGCCATATTTGCCCTTTACCGATTTGCCAAGTCTTTGCGGCCCCATTGCCGATCACCCGTGCGACAATGCGCCGGACGAGAAAGGAATCCGATGGAATCGACTGATGTACTGGTAATTGGATCTGGCATTGCGGGCCTTTGTGCCGCCATAGAAGCGGCGCGCTCGGGCGCGACCCTCACTGTGGCAAGCGCCGGCAAGACCATGAGTGGATCGAGCTTTTTCCCGGGTACCTGGGGCCTCGGCCTCATCGGTCCCGTCGACGAAGACGACGAGCAGGACCTCATCGACACCATCCTGGCCGTCGGCGGCGGCGTTGCCGACCCCGAACTCGTCCAAACGTTCGTCCACGGCATTCCCCAAGCGATTGACTGGCTCGAGCAAGACCTGGGCGTTGAGCTCCAGCGTCCGCAAAGCGCCAAGAGTGCTCAACAAAAGCAATTTATCCCCTGCTTTGACCACAAGACGCGCATGTGGCGCGGCCTCACCCGCAAGCCCCTTGAGGACGCTCTGACGACCTGGATCGAGTCGCTCGGCATTCGCCTGCTCCCCCGCCATGAGCTTATCGACCTTGTTGAGGACACGAACGGCAGAATAACCGGAACCGTACTCTACGACCTTACCGAAAATCGAATCGTGCCCTTTGCTGCCAAGGCCACGATCATCGCAGCCGGTGGCACAGGCGGCCTGTTCGAGCGCAGCCTTACGTCGGCTGATGTGCTCAGCTCCTCGCAGGCCATCGCACTGGCGCACGGCGCAACACTTACTAATATAGAGTTCATGCAGATGATGCCTGGCTTCATCGAGCCCAGGCGTAACTTGGTCTTCAACGAGAAAACCTGGCGCTACGTGCATGTAGACCAGCCGGTAGATATTGCCGACGACAAGCTGGACGACCTGCTCGAGCAGCGCTCTGGATATGGTCCCTTCACGTCACGCTTGGCCTCCCGCGCTATCGATCTCGTCATCGATCAGGCAGGTGTCGAAGGCCTGGCACTCCACTACGACTTCCCCCGCGAGGATGTCCCAGAGTTTGTGCAGACCTTTGCCACCTGGCTGCAAGACGAGCACGGCATCGCCCCGACTGACGAGATGCGCGTTGCGATGTATGCCCACGCCGCTAACGGCGGCATCAAGATCGATAAGACCGCGCACACGGGCGTTGAGGGCCTCTACGCTTGCGGCGAGGCGACAGGCGGCATGCACGGCGCCGACCGCATTGGTGGCTTGTCAAGCGCCAACGGCATCGTGTTCGGACGCATCGCGGGCGCATCGGCAGCCCTTGCAGCGCAGAAAGAGCCTGAGACAGCCCTGAAGGCGGATATCGCCCTCCCCCGCTACGGCATTTCCACAACAGATGCCGAACGCCTGACACACGGCCTTAAGCACACGATGAGCACCTATTGCATGATCAACAGGACCGAAACAGGCCTATCCGAGGCCCTGCAACAGCTTGAAAGCCTGCAAGACAAGGCCATGGCGCTGAGCAAGCCGCATGCCGATGACAGCGAGATCGCAGCCCTCGCCCGCCTACAGTCGCAGATTCGACTAGCACAGGAAATGGTCAAAGCCATGCGCAAGCGAACTGAAAGCTTAGGTTCGCACTATCGAGCAGACTAAATCGATTCTCACTTTGAGTTTGATCACAACTTCTCAACATGCATCGAGCCCCGTAAGCATGATTCCCCTAAGGAGAACACGCCTACGGGGCTTTAGCCGTGTTTCCCTAAGGGAATCACGGTGCAGATTACTCAGCTCCGCGCCCTTTCGGGTTCGACCCCATGCGTGGTCAACAAAAAACGACCAGCCTGAGCCAGTCGCTTTAACAATCTTTGGGTGGGCCGTCAGGGGGTCAGCCTGCTGCGCAGGCGGTCGCTGCGGCGCTTCGCGCCTTGCGCGCTGCGCTGGCAAATGCTTACGCATTTCCTCAGCTCCGCACCCCGACGGGTTCGACCCCATGTGAGGTTAACAAAAAAAGCGACCAGTCTAAGCCAGTCGCTTTAACATGCTTTGGGTGGGCCGTCAGGGGGTCGAACCCTGGACCTTGGGATTAAGAGTCCCCTGCTCTACCAACTGAGCTAACGACCCAAAGCTAAAGTCCGTTGTGGTGGACTTTAGAGGAGATATCGTGTGGTGGGCCGTCAGGGGTTCGAACCCTGGACCTTGGGATTAAGAGTCCCCTGCTCTACCAACTGAGCTAACGACCCGATATCAACACGAAGCAAGAACTGGGGTGGGTAAAGGGACTCGAACCCTCGACCTACGGGACCACAACCCGTCGCTCTAGCCAACTGAGCTACACCCACCGTGTCCTATGCGCTTCGCGCTCGACTATTATTGCAAGGAACGCCACGTGATGCAACCCCCAATTTTCAAGAATTTTGAAAAGAGTTTTTCGGATCCATTTCGAGCATTTCCCACCGGTTTCATAGGAGTAAACTTGCCCCACTGCAAATGCTCGAAAGGACAAGCATGAAAGAACTCTCCAACCGCACGGCGACATTTACCGATTCGGTCATCCGCCGCATGACGCGCATCTCCAATAAGTACGGCGCCGTCAACCTCTCGCAGGGCTTCCCTGACTTCGATCCTCCGGCGCAGCTGCTCAATAGCCTGGGCATCATCGCCACCGACCCCAAGCCGCTCTACCATCAGTACTCCATCACCTGGGGCTCCCTGGCCATGCGCGAGGCGCTTGCTGCCAAGCAGGAGCATTTTATGGGCATGCCGATCAACCCCAATGAGAACATCGTGATCACCTGCGGCTCAACTGAGGCCATGATGGCCGCCATGATGACGGTCACAAACCCCGGAGACAAGGTCGTCATCTTCTCGCCGTTCTATGAGAACTACGGCGCCGACACGATCCTTTCGGGTGCCGAGCCCATCTACGTGCCGCTCAACCCGCCTGCGTTCGACTTTGACCGTGAGGTGCTCGAGGCGGCCTTCCGCGACAACGATCCCAAGGCGATCGTCCTGTGCAACCCGTCCAACCCCTGTGGCAAGGTCTTTACGCGCGAGGAGCTCACCTTTATCGCCGACCTCTGCAAACAGTACGACGCCTACTGCATCACCGACGAGGTATACGAGCACATCGTCTACGCGCCCCATGAGCACGTCTATATGGCCACGCTGCCCGGCATGTTCGAGCGAACCATCAGCTGCAGCTCGCTGTCTAAGACGTACTCCATCACCGGCTGGCGTCTGGGCTACACCATCGCCCCGGCCCAGATCACCGAGCGTATCAAGAAGGTCCACGACTTTCTCACCGTGGGTGCCGCCGCTCCCCTGCAGGAAGCCGTTGTCACCGCCCTCAACTTCGACGACAGCTATTACGATGAGGTCCTTAACCTCTATACCGCCAAACGCGACCTGTTCTGCCAGGGGCTCGATAGCATCGGTCTTGAGCATAACGTGCCGCAGGGCGCCTACTACGTCATGATGGACATCTCTGAGTTTGGCTATGACAGCGACCTCGAATTCTGCGAGGACCTCGCATCCAAGGTGGGCGTGGGCGCCGTGCCCGGCTCGAGCTTCTTCCGCGAGCCCGTCAACCATCTGATTCGTTTCCACTTTGCCAAGCGAGACGAGACGCTTAACGCGGCGCTGGAGAACCTCAAGTCGTTACGTGATAAAATCAAGCCGCGCGGGTAAGGACGGCCCGGCAACTAAAGCAACCAAAGAAGCCTCGCACCGCCCGCCGCGTTGCGAGGCTTCTTTTTATAGCGCTTTCTTAAATGGTTTAGAGCTCTATACTTTAGTCACGGAGCAACTCGTCCCAGAGAGAGGAATACTATGGCAGAACAGCAGCTTATCGGAGCGCTCGAGGCCGGCGGCACCAAGATGGTCTGCGCCACGGGCTATGCAGACGGTACGGTCCTGGAGCGCGAGCAGATCGCGACCACGACCCCGCAGGAGACCGTCGAGGCCGTCAACGCGTGGTTTGCCGACAAGGGCATCGCCGCACTGGGCATCGGCGCCTTTGGCCCCACCGCAGTCAACCCCGCGTCGCCCCAATACGGCAAGATCCTGGAGACGCCCAAAACGGCATGGCGCTACTTTGATCTGCTGGGCACCATCCAAAACGAGCTCAACATTCCCTGTGGCTACGACACCGACGTCAACGTTGCCTGCTTGGGCGAGGTCACCTTTGGTTGCGCCCAGGGCCTCACCGACGTGGTCTACCTGACCATCGGCACCGGCGTGGGCGCCGGCGTGCTCTCGGGCGGTAAGCTCGTGCACGGCATGATGCATCCCGAGGCCGGCCACATCCTGGTCACGCGCGACCCGCGCGACACCATCGGCGAGCATAGCGCCTGCCCCTTCCATGACAACTGCCTCGAGGGCCTCATCGCCGGCCCTGGCGTTAAAAAGCGCTGGGATGGCAAGAGCGCCGGAGACATGGCCGATGACCCGGAGGCCATGGACCTGCTCGCAGGCTATCTGGCACAGGCGCTCATGACCTACACGCTGTGCTACGCACCGCAAAAGATCATCATCGGCGGCGGCGTGGCCGACCACACCCCCATCGTGCCGCTCGCACGCAAAAAGTGCGCCGAGATGCTCAACGGCTATATCGTCACGCCCGAGGTCAACGACATTGATAGCTACATCGTCAACAACAGCCTCGAGGGCAAGCAGGGCATCATGGGCTGCCTGGCCCTGGGCGCACAGGCGCTTCAGTAGCAGACGCACCCACGGGGCGTGGCACGCCCGGCAAATCCGACCTACGGAACGACGCCACCACGCCTCATATAAGCCCTCAAATAAAAAAGGCCGCCTAGGACCAAACAATACGTCCTAGGCGGCCTTTTTGGCGCACATCAGCGACCGTAAGAGATATCGGAGCACAACGCCCGTTGCCGCTCCACAGCAGTCGATCATCACATCGGTGATCATTCCAGCGCGTCCCGGCACAAAGAGCTGAATCGTCTCGTCGATCGAAGGAATCAGCAGCAGGAACACCGCCGTGGGCAGCAGCACGTCAAAGGTGCGCCGGCCCTCAAAATCAAAGGCGTGCGTTGCCAGGATGCCGAGCACCATATACTCGGTAAAATGCGCGCACTTGCGAACAACAAAGTTGGTCACCCATTCATATGGAAGTCCCACGCCGTGCAGGAAACCGCGGATAGCTTCCATGACCGTTAGACTCAGTGAGCCCGACCCCGAGCCGGGAACCAGCGAATTGCCCCAGATCAAGAGCGCCATCAGGCAGGTCACGACCGCCCATTTTCGATTGATCTTAACCATGCAGAAGTTATGCCTCCGCGCGGAGCGGCGCAAAGCTGGCGGTACCGCCCTCGATAACGCTCAGATAGGCACGGCCCGTACGCTTGGCGGTAGAGGACTGCAGGCGCTCGATCTCTTCCTCGAGGATCTGATTGACGCGCTCGTGACGACGATTTTCCATAATGCCGGCAGCAATAGCCTCGGCTCGCTCGATGCTCTCGCGCGAGATACGGGCAGTATCCTCGGGGAACACAGCACTGTGACGGCCGACATAGGCGGGGACAGCAGGCTGAGGGGCAGCGACGGGAGCGGGGGCCGTAACAGGAGCAGGCTCGTCAATCTCATCCAGGATCGCGGTGGCGGCGGCCCACATGTCCTCGTGGCCCGAGTAATCGGCCATGGGGACATCAACCTCGAGCGAGGCATCTGGAAGGTCGCCGGTGTTGATGCGATCTTGGGCATCAATCGATGCGGTGATGGCTGCAGGCTCATCGAGGTCATCGAGATCGATGTCCGCGGCACCGGAGATGATAGGCATGCTGGCGAGGTTTGCATTGTACGGCGCAGCCTCAGCCGCCTGCTGCTGGGCAGGAGCGCCCCACAACGAGCTTTCGGCGGCACGGCGGGCGGCAACGGCCTCCTCGTCCGCGGCCATGGCTTCATCAACGTACGAATTGTCGGCAGAAGCGTTCGCGTCCGCCGAGGTAGCGCTGTAGGCGTTATTGGCTGCCGCGTTGGCGACGAGTGCCACGAAAGCCGCCGTGCTGCCCGCAGGGGCGGCCTGGGAGCCAGACACGGCGCGTGCCGCGGCGGCGATGTCGTCGCGATTGAAGGAGCCGGTCTGCCCGCCGTTGGTGAGCTCGTCGATGGCGACTTGATAGACGTCGCGCGAGTGTGCAGGGTCGCAGCTCACCGGCGAATCGTCGTCGAGCATACTGTCGATCATGGACCAAGCCTCGGCCTCGTCCATGGCATCTGCGGCTCGAGCGATGGTAGGGACACCATCATCGGCATGACGGCGCTGGAACGCACCAGTCAGGCCGGAAAGGAATGCCGAGGTAGACTGCTCCGCCTGAGCCTGAGAAGCAGAAGCCGCAGCGTAAGGAGTCGCATCCTGCTGCTGAGCTGGAATCGAGGCGGTCTTGAACTCGCTTTGATGCTGATTGAGATTGGCGGCACCGCCCATGGCATCAGGCTGGAACAGACGCTCTTCACGCTGCGCACGGTACTCGGAGATACCCAGCGAGGCGGCATAGATACCCACGCCCGCCACCGCGCCCACGGCGAAGGGAACCGCACCCGCCACGACCGTCTCGTTCACCGACGAAAACGGCAGCGTCGCGGCATACATAACCACGGGAGCGGCAAGGCCGATCCCGCACGAAAGTCCGGCAAGGACTGCTCGTTGTGTTGCATCAGAAGAAGCCATGAGCTCTCCCCATCTTCCAGCACCCAAATCGCATCATTCAGTTGGCTGCGCGAGAGAAGATGAAGCGGGGCTATGCCCCAAAGCAACGGTATATGGTTCGTTTCATCTGCGTTATCCGTCGCGAAGCTTAAAAGCTATTATGCGAAACCGCCCTGTCGATTGCAAGCGACGATGTCGGATTGAAACGGGAAACCTGCTGCTTGCCAGTCTTATGGTCAAAAATAAGCGCGGAGCGGCGATATAGAAAAGGGCCGAGGCTCAAAGCCCGACCCTTTATTGCATTGATGACTATCGCTGCGTGTGGATGACAACCTAGAACGTCTGCTCGTAGTCGCTGTGCTTTTTGGCCGAACGCACCAGGAACTCCTGGTTGGTGTTGGTGCCCTTAAGACCCTTGATAAACGACGCAGCTGCGCGCTCGGTGTTGTTCATGCCGGCAAGAATGCGACGCAGGCCAAAGACAAACGGACGCATCTGCTCGTCAACCAACAGGTCCTCGTTACGCGTACCGGAGGCAACGGGGTCGATAGCCGGGAAGATGCGGCGGTCGGCCAGGTCGCGGTCGAGCTTGAGCTCCATGTTGCCGGTGCCCTTGAACTCCTCAAAGATGACCTCGTCCATCTTGGAGCCGGTGTCGATGAGGGCAGAGGCCAGGATGGTGAGCGAGCCACCGTTCTCGATATTGCGGGCTGCGCCCAGGAAGCGCTTGGGCGGATACAGTGCCGCCGAATCGACGCCGCCCGAAAGGATGCGGCCTGAGGCGGGCGCCGCCAAGTTGTAGGCGCGGGCAAGACGCGTGATGGAGTCGAGCACCACCACGACATCGCCGCCCAGCTCCACGATGCGCTTGGCGCGCTCGATGACGAGCTCTGCCACACGAGTGTGGTTGTCGGCGGGCATATCGAAGGTCGACGCCACAACCTCGCCCTTGATGGAACGCTGCATATCGGTAACCTCTTCGGGGCGCTCGTCGACGAGCAGGCAGATGAGGTGCACCTCGGGGTTGTTAATCGAGATAGACTGGCAGATCTTCTTGAGGATTGTGGTCTTGCCGGCCTTGGGCGGGGACACGATCAAGCCACGCTGACCCTTGCCGATCGGCGACACGATGTCGATGGCGCGACCGGTAATGGAGTCCTTGCCATGCTCCATGCGCAGCGGCTCGTTGGGATAGACCGGGGTGAGGTCACCGAACTTGGGACGGTTGCGAATCTGCTCGGGGTCTAGACCGTTGACGGTCGTGATTTTGGCGAGGCCGGCGCGCTTGTCGCCGCCGCGCGAAGGACGAAGCGAGCCCTCGATGACGTCGCCCGTGCGCAGACGCGCGGAGCGGATGAGGTAGGCGGGCACGAAGGCGTCGTCGTTGGACTTCATGTAGCCATGGGCATGGATGATACCGGAGCTGTCCGGACGAATCTGCAGGATGCCCTTGATGTCGCGGAAGCCCTCGGCCTTCGCGGCGGTGACGTAGATCTCCTCGACGAGCTCGGCTTTCTTCTTGCCGGTCGTCTCAATCTCGAACTCCTTGGCCTTCTCGCGCAGCTCGGCGACCTTCATGGCCGCGAGCTCCTCGCGCGAAAGCGTGGGCTCGGTGGGAGCGGCATTACGCTCCTTGTTGCGCTGCTTGCGATCGCGCTGGCGGTTGCGGCGGTCGTTGTTGCGCTCGTCCTTGCGCTCGTTGCGCTCGTCGTTGCGCTTGTGCTGGCGACGGTTGGGGCGAGCGCCGTCTTCGGCCTCGGCGGGCGCGGCGCCATCGGTTGCGGCGGCATCGGCGTTAGCCGCAGTATCATCGCTGGCCTCGGCCTTGGAATCGCCCTGCAGCTCGGCCTCGGCCTGCTGCTCGGACGCCTTGGCCTTAGCGGACTTCTTACGACCGCGCTTGGGCTTCTCGGACGCAGACTGTTCGACGTCTTGGGGCTCGGCGGCATCAGTCGATGCATCGGCGGTCGTCTCGGCGGAATCCTCGGACGCACCCTTCTTGGCAGTCTTGGCCTTGGACGTGCGCTTAGCAGCAGTACGATGGCTGCGACCAGGACGGACGTCGGCGGGCTCGACATCGGCGGGAGCGGCCTCGGAAGTCGTAGCATCCTGGACGGGTGCATCGGCAGCGGTTGCAGACTCGGCGGTCGCCGCAGCATCCCGAGCGGCTGCAGCTGCGGCTGCGGCCTTCTCTGCCTCGACGAAGGCCTTGGGCTTGCGACCGCGACGGTGCGGGCGCAAAGCCGGATCGACAACGGGAACTTCGCTGGCCTCGACAGGCGCAGCGGACTCAGCAGGCGATGCGCCCTCCCCTGCCGCGGAACGAACCGAAGCCTCGGTGAGCTCGAGGGTTACCTGATCGGCAACCTGCTCGGCCTTAGCAGCCGTGCGACGGCGTGTGCGCGGTGCCGGCTTCTCGGTCGGCTGGTCGGCGGCAGGTGTCTCGGTGGCGGCAGGCGTCTCGGGCACAGACGGAGCTGCAAGCTCGGTCAGAGCCGCGGCCTCGCGCTCGGCAGCACGACGGCGGGCGCGCACCACCTGAGCCTCGCTAATCTGCGCCAACGCACGTGCCTGCGCGACCTCATCGGAAATCGGCGCCGAGGAGTCAGCTGCAACGGTGCGCTTGACGCGCGTCATGCGCGTGGTACGGCGCTTGGGCTTGGTGACCTCCTCGCCGTCAGCAGCAGGCTTGGCCGTGCGGCGCGTACGCTTGGGCTTTGCCGGAGCAGCCTCCTCACCAGTTGCAGGCACGGCCTTCTCAGCCGTTGCAGGCGTAGGCGTCGAAGCAGCCTTAGGCGTCTCAGGAGCCGAGGCATGCGCGGGCGCCGCGACCTGGTCCGACGCAACCGGTGCAGCGGGAGCGGCTTGCGTCGTCGTTATTTCGTTTTCTTGCTGTTGATCAGACACAGTGTTTGCTCAACTTTCTTTTCAAGCCCTGTGATCACATGCTCCCTGCATAAACCTTCAGGGCGGCTAAACAGTCTAGTTCCGTTCAAAACGACGGACATCATTGATCTGTATCGAGATGATTGCGTCATATACGCAGCGTTAGTGTAACACAACCGCCGCCACCTGCAACTTAGTCATTGGGAACGCTCTTAAACGACTAGTCAAAAGGGGCACTCTTTGGTTTAACACCCACAAATCTGACTGCCTCCGCCAAAACTATGGCGGTTTACTACGATGAATCGCTCAACCGCGACCACTCCGAAACTTGTTGAACTAAAACCGCAGGTAGATGCCCTGCACTTTTTTGCGAAAAGCTGGCGTGGTTGGAATTTCTCATATTCATCGTAGTAAACCGGCATAGTTTCGTATTTCCAGCAGTTCCAAATTCGTCAATACGTCGGCGTTTGCAAAAAGCCCGACCTCCGCATGGAGATCGGGCTTATAGGGCTCAGCAAAGCCGAACCTTCACGGTCAAAGGACCCGTAGATTACATCTGCTCGGGAGCGGAGACACCAACGAGGGTGAGAACCAGAGCGAGCGTCACGCGGACGGCGTCGCAAGCGGCCAGACGGGCGCGCGAAAGCTCGGGGTCGACGGGACGGCCCTCGCTCGGCAGGACCTGGCAGGCAGCGTAGAAGCTGTGGAAGTCGCCGGCGAGCTCCTCGGCAAAGTGCGTCAGACGGAACGGGGCGCGGTCGCGAGCGCAGCTGGCGATGAGGTCGGTGAGCTCGTTGAGCTTACGCGAAAGGGCGAGCTCGGTCGGGTCGGTCAGCAGCGAGTAATCGACATTCTCACCGATGGCCTTGGCGGCGACGGCCTTCATGCCCATCTCATCAGCCTGCTCGGGCGTAACGTCAGCGGCACGGCGCAGAATGGAGCACACGCGAGCGTGAGCGTACTGCACGTAGTACACCGGGTTGGAGTTGTCGCGTTTCTTAACGGCCTCGATGTCGAAGTCGACCATCTGGTTGGAGCTCTTGGAGATGAGCGTGTAGCGAGCGGCGTCGGAACCGACCTCGTCGACGAGCTCCTGCAGGGTCACCATGGTGCCCTTGCGCTTGGACATACGGACGGGCTTGCCGTTACGCAGCAGGTTGACGAGCTGGCCCAGCAGAACCTCGAACTTGCCGGGGTAACCCAAGGCATCGCAGACGCAGCGGACGCGCTCGATGTAGCCGTGGTGGTCGGCGCCCCAGATGTCGATGACGTGGTCAACGCGCTGGAACTTATCCCAGTGATAGGCAACGTCGGAGGCGAAATAGGTGTACTCGCCGTCGGACTTGATCAGGACGCGGTCCTTGTCGTCGCCCAGATCGGTGGAACGGAACCACAGGGCGCCGTCCTTAGTGTAGAGGTAGCCCATCTTGTCGAGCTTCTCGAAAGCGCGGTCGACGGCGGAGGTGCCGGCGGTCTCGCCCTCGGTGTCCTTCACATACAGCGAGCGCTCGGAGAACCAGCGGTCGAAGTCGCAATTGACGGCGTGGCAGAGGTCGCGCATGTTGTCGACCATCTTCACATAGCCGCGCTCACGGAAGCTCTCCATGCGCTCCTGCGGATCGGCCTCGACCCACTTGTCGCCGTCGGTGCGCCAGAACTCGGCGGCCTCGTCGATGATGTAATCGCCGCCGTAAGAGTCCTTGCCCAGAGTCTCGGCAAAGTTGTCCTGGTACGGATGGGTCTCGGGATGCTCGTCGTTCTCATCGGCAACGAAGGCGTCGCGGTCAGCGATCAGCAGCTTGTGAGCCTCGTCGATATCCACGCCCTGCTTGGCGATGATGTCGGCAAGCTGCATATAGCGCGTGCTGATGGAGTTGCCGAAGGTGTTCATCTGAGAGCCGTGGTCATTGATGTAGAACTCACGCTGGATGTCGTAACCGGCGTGATCCATAACGCGGCAGAGCGAGTCGCCCAGCGCGGCCCAGCGGCCGTGGCCGATGTGCATGGGGCCGACGGGGTTGGCGGAAACGAACTCGACCTGGGTCTTCAGGCCACCACCGACGTTGGACTTAGCGAAGTCCATACCCTTCTCGCGAGCCTCGCCAAAGATGGCATTCTTGACGGCAACGGAGAGGTAGAAGTTGATGAAGCCGGGGCCTGCGATCTCGACCTTCTCGATCGCGGGGTCCTCGGGCATATGGGCAACGATGGCCTCGGCGATCTTGCGCGGGGCGCAGTGGGCCAGCTTGGCGGACTTCAGGGCCATGGTAGAGGTCCACTCGCCATGAGAAGTGTCAGCCGGTCGCTCGATAGCGCAATCGTCAAGTTCAAATGCGGAAAGGTCGCCGGCCTCCTGGGCCGCAGCAAGCGCAGCGCGTACCAGCTCTTCAATCTTCTCGGGCATAGATCCTCCTTGTGTTAAAGCCCCCGAGCTCTTGGTCACTCGTAGGGCAAAAGCCAGAGTTTGTAGCACTCTATCACAAGCGACGGGCACTGTCGCAGGGTAAAGCTAATAGATATTGCACATGCACAAAAATGACTACAGCTTGTATGGAGTCACTCAAAGATGCCGGTCTGCCTGCAGATTATGCAGGCGTTGAAAATGCATAAAGGTGTGAATGAGCTGCGTCTGTTATCGAATACTCTTACCTATCAGAGTTGTGTGCTTTTCCTGCATAAAGTAAGGGTTTGCGCACGTCAGCGTGTTATTCTAGACATACGTAAATTCGTATAAGTTGGAGGTAGCATGTTCTCAATCGGTCAACACGTCATTCATCCGGGCCAGGGAGTCTGCACCGTCGTCGGTTTTAGGGACGACACACCGCAGCCCATGCTGCTGCTCGAGACCAAGCAGGGACATGCGCAGACGATCCTCATGTACCCCGTGGCGCAGGCCGACCGTTTGCACGCCGCCATCTCGCAGCAAGATGCCGAGCACCTGCTGAGCCACTATGACGAGCTGGAGTGCGACACCTTTACCGAGCGCAACAGCTCGCTTGAGGAGACACACTTTAAGCAGCAGCTCAAGCTGGGCGCGCCTGAGACGGTTCGCGTGGCAAAGACCATGATGCACCGCATTCGCCAGGCCGAGGAAGCTGATAAAAAACCCAGCTCCTACTACATGCGCGTACTCAAGGAGGCCAAGCGCCGCTCCATCGAGGAGTTCGCCGTGGCCTTGGGCGTCACCGAGGAGGACGCCGAAGCTCGCCTAGCCCAAGCCGCCCTCAACTAACCCATCCGCGCCAAAAACCACCACAAAGGGGACAGGCACCTTTGTGGTGGTTTTCTTGTTCTAGTAGTATTCATTCTTATCGATACCCACGAGCACAAGGAGTCTCTTATGGCAGAGCCGCTTACCGCCGGAATCACCCGCGACCGTGCGTTCGAACTGCTCAACGAGCACAACAAAGATCCGTTCCACATCACCCACGGCGAGACGGTCGAGGGCACCATGCGCTACTTTGCGCGCGAGTTCGACCCAGAGAACGAGGAGTTTTGGGGCATCGTCGGTCTGCTGCACGACCTGGATTGGGAGGAGCATGAGGACGACCCCATGAACCACACCATCTATGCTGCCGAGATTCTTGAGGGCGAAGGTGCGTCTCCCGAGCTCATTCACGCCATCCAGACGCACACGTCGGACTTCAACACCTCGCTGCCCAAACCCGAGCTGCAGATGGAAAAGATCCTGTTTGCCTGCGATGAGCTCACCGGCCTGATCGGCGCTGCAGTCATCATGCGTCCGAGCAAAAGCGTCATGGACTTTACGACCAAGTCGCTCAAGAAGAAGTTCAAGGACAAGCGCTTTGCCGCTGGCTGTTCGCGCGACGTGATTACGCAGGGCGCCGAGATGTTGGGTTGGGAGCTCCCTGAGCTCTTCGACCGCACCATCGCAGCCATGCAGTCCTTCGCCCCCGACCACGATACCTTCTAGGCCTAACCGCCCGCGCCACTTAAAACCACCACAAAGGGGAAAGGCACCTTTGTGGTGGTTTTTGTTTGCGCGGACGCTAGGGGCGGACCTGGCCGGTGCCTCGGAGCTTGTATTTGTAAGTGGTGAGGGCCTCGGCGGCGAAGGGGCCGCGGGCGTGGAGCTTTTGGGTCGAGATGCCGATCTCGGCGCCCAGGCCAAACTCGCCGCCGTCGGTAAAGCGCGTGCTGGCGTTGGCGTACACGGCCGAGGCATCGACCGCATCCAGGAAGCGCTCGCAAGCATCCGTGTCCTCGGCAACGATGGCCTCGGAGTGCATCGTGCCGTAGCGGTTGATGTGCGCGATGGCCTCGTCCTCGCTTGCCACGACCTTCACGCTCATCTCGAGCGCCAGGTACTCGCGACCCCAGTCCTCCTCAGTCGCGGCGACGTAGTCATCACCCTCGGCAAGCCCGGCATCGGCGCATGCGGCGCAGGTTGCCTCGTCGCCGTGAATGAGCGCGCCGTGGTCATGCAGCACGGCCACGACTGCGGGCAAAAACGCATCGGCCACAGCACGGTCGACCAGCAGCGACTCGGCGGCATTGCACACGCCTACGCGCTGGGTCTTGGCATTAACGATAATGTTGAGCGCCTTATCAAAGTCGGCGGATTCATGCACGTAGATGTGGCAGTTGCCCGTGCCCGTCTCGATCACCGGCACAAGCGACTCACGCACGCAGCGCTGAATCAGGCCTGCACCGCCGCGCGGAATGAGTACGTCGACAATACCGCGGAGCTTCATGAGCTCGCCAGTGGCCTCGCGGTCGGTGGACTCGATCATCGACACGGCCTCGCGCGGGAAGCCCTTGGCCTCGAGCGCATCGGCCAGCAGCTCGGCGATCATGGCACACGAGTGATAGGCCAGCGAGCCGCCGCGCAGAATGCAGGCGTTGCCGGTACGGATGCAGATGCCCGCGGCGTCGGCCGTCACGTTGGGGCGCGCCTCGTAGACCATAGCGACCAGGCCCAGCGGCACACTCACACGGGTCAGGTCCACGCCGCTTGCAAGCACGCGGTGGTCGAGCACGCGGCCCACGGGATCGGGCAGCTCGGCGAGCTTTTCCAGGCCGGCGGCCATGCCCTCGACGCGCTCGGGCGTCAGCAGCAGACGATCGAGCAGTCCGGCCGAGGTACCCGCATCGCGCGCGGCGGACATATCGAGCTCGTTGGCGGCGACGATGGAGTCGACACCGTTGCGCAGTGCTGCGGCCATGGCGCGCACGGCCTCCTGGCGCTGTTCATCGCTCGCCGTGGCAAGCGAGGCCGACGCTGCCTTGGCGGCAACGGCAAGATCGTGGACATACGTGGCTATATCGACCGACATGGGCGGCCCTTTCTCCTAGAAGTTTGCAACCATGGTAGCCGATTTGCGCATGGCCTCGCCCACGGCGGTAGAATTGGTCAACCCGAAACACCGCAACGAACGGAAGACTCACATGGCCCTTATCACTTCGTACCACGTCCCCGGCCTTTACGTCGAGGACCACAGCATCGACGTCCCCCTTGACTGGCGCGGCCTGGAGCCGATGCTCCTGGCCGTCGGCAGTACCATGCGCCGCGGCGCTATGCCGGCACCCATCGCCGGCGCGCCCGAGAGCATCAAGCTCTTCTACCGCGTGGTTTGCGCGCCCGACCGCATCAACGACGATCTGCCGCTGCTCCTGTTTTTGCAGGGCGGCCCCGGCGGCGAGAGCCCACGTCCGCTGTCGCCCACAAGCGACGGCTGGATCGAGGAGGCCGTCAAGCACTTCCGCGTGGTCCTTCCCGACCAGCGCGGCACCGGACGCAGCAGCTGCGTGGACGGGCGCACGATTGCCGCCTTGGGCGATCGCGCCGAGGCAGCAGGCGCCAATGCGGCCCGCTCGCAGGCGGACTACCTCAAGCGCCACCTCGCCAGCTCCATCGTGCGCGATTTTGAGTACCTGCGCCTAGTGGGCTTTGGCGGCAAGCCGTGGGTCACGCTCGGCCAAAGCTACGGCGGTTTTTTGACGCTGAGCTTCCTGTCGCTCTTCCCCGAGGGCGTGGCGGCGAGCTTTACCTGCGGCGGCATCCCCCACGTACCGGCGAGCGCAAGCGAGGTCTACGCGCACACCTTCCCGCGCATGGCCGCCAAGACGCAGCAGTATTATGACCGCTATCCCGCTGACGTCGAGCGCGTGGCAGCCCTGGCCGATGCGCTCGAGGCTCAGAAGCCCGTGCTGCCCGACGGCTCGCCGATGACGGTCGAGCGCCTACAGCTCATGGGCAGCGACTTTGGCATGAAGCCGAGCTTTGAGCGCATGCATTGGACTATCGATCACGCTTTTGTTACTGGCGACGGTACGCTGAGCTGCGGCTCCTCGGTATCCGACAGCTTTTTGATGCGCGCCTTCGAGCGCACCAACACACGCACGAACCCGCTGTACTGGACACTGCAGGAGTTTATCTACGCCGACGGCGACACCATGCCCATTCGCTGGGCCGCAGCAGAGGAGAAAGCCCATCGTGCCGAGTTCGACACACTCGCGCGCCCGCTCATGTTTACCGGCGAGGCCATGTTCCCGTGGATGTTCGAGCAGATGCCCGAGCTCAAGCCCTTCAAGCCCGCCATGGACCTGCTGATGGAAGACACCAGCTGGGACAAGATCTACGACCCGCAGCAACTGGCGTGCAACGAGGTGCCCCTGCAGGCCGCGGTGTATTTCGACGACATGTACGTGGATTCGGGCCTGCAGCTTGATACGCTCAGCCGCGTGGGCAACTCGCATGCCTGGGTGACCAACGAGTTCGAGCACGACGGCCTGCACGGCAGCGTGGTATTCAAGCACCTCTTCGACGAAGCACTCAACCGCGGAGACCTGCGCCGGATCTTCTAACAAAGGAGTGTCCCCACCTGCCGGCACAAAAGGAACGTCCCCAAGTGCCGAACAAGTGCCGGCAACGACAATGCCGCAGGTAGAGGACGGAAAGCGAAAACGCCCCTAAGCGAGCAAGGTGACGTGAAAGAGGAGGGCATTGACCTTCTGGTCATGCCCGACGATTGAACGTCAGATTGCCGCTTAGGGGCGTTTGCAGCGTCAATTGGTTATGCAAATACGATCATATTATCCCTGTGTATCGCCGGCTTCTCTGCCAGATCTGCGAGCAGGCGGTTGCTGGCGATCTGGTCCTGGCGGCGTCCGGCTGCAAGCTCCAGCACGTCCGAATCGGCCTCGGCGATACCGCGGGCGACAACCATGCCGCTCGGGTCGCACACGTCGAGCACATCGCCCTCGGCAAACTGGCCATCGACCTCGCGAATACCCACCGCAAGCAAGGAAGAGCCACGGCTGACCAGCGCCTTCGCAGCACCATCATCGACCGTCACCGAGCCATGCGCCTTGTCGCCCAGCGCGATCCACAGCTTGCGGGGTGCGATGTCCAGACGCTCCGCCGGCGGATCGAACAGCGTGCCCACGCTCTCGCCGCGGGCGAGGCGCACGAGCGCATCGGGCTCCTCGCCCGAGCAAATCACGCTCTGAATGCCCGCCGTCATCAGGATGCGGCTCGCGCGGATCTTGGTAATCATGCCGCCCGTGCCCACCGATGTGGAAGAATCGCCCGCCGAGGCAATAATCTTGGCATCGATCTTATGCACGACAGGAACAAACTCGGCCGTGGGGTCCTCATGCGGATTGGCAGTATAGAGACCATCGATGTCCGAGAGCGTCACGCACAGATCGGCAGATACCAGGCAGCTCACGAGCGCCGCCAGTGTGTCGTTGTCGCCAAACTTGATCTCGTCGACGGTAACGGTATCGTTCTCGTTGACGACCGGCACCACGCCAAGCTCCACGAGGCGCAGCAGGGCGTCGCGCGCGTGCAGGTAAGACGTGCGGCGGGCCGTATCGTGGCGCGTGAGCAGCACGAGCGAGGTGAGCAGGTCGCGCGCATGGAACTCCTCGTCGTAGGCCGACGAGATGATGCACTGACCAGCCGAGGCGCAAGCCTGCAGGCTCGGCAGGTCGCCGACCGGCTTGCGGTCGAAGCCCAGCACGGGATAGCCACAGGCGATAGCGCCCGAGCTCACCACGACCAGACGCCAGCCGAGCTTGCGCAGCGCTGCGGCCTGATCGGCAAGCCCGCCGATAAAGGAGCGGTTGACCTTGCCGTCAGTGCCCACAACCGTGGACGAACCGATCTTTACCACCATCGTTTTATAAAAAGTCGTCATACGTCAAACCAATCAACTGTTCAGCGAACGGCCGAGCTGGCGGCCAAGGGAGCGTGACTCGCCCCTACCACCCAAGAAATTAGTGAGCCCAGGGAAAGGCAGAAGCCGCGGCCATGTTCTTGCGCACGAGCTCGTCGCGCACCTGAGCCAGGCCCTGCTCCATGCCCACCACATAGGTCTGCGGGTACAGGAAGCGCTTGAAAGCTGCGTCCAGATGATCGAGCGCCCAAGCACAGCGCTCGCGCGCGTCCTGGATGCTCTCACGCGGAGCCACCGCACTGCCATCGCGCACGATCGGCACCAGCAGCTCGCGATACTCAAGTTCGGACACGTCGGTCACCAGGGCGGCATCATTCACGGCCACGAGGGTATTGCCGCGCGCGGCGCCCTCCCCCGCCAGATGGTCCTCGTCGTAGATCATGTCGCAGACTGGGCCGCCAAAGCCGTCGTAATAACGGCGCACGCGTTGCACACCCGGGATCGTGCGCTTATAGGGCTGCTCGGAGAGCTTGACCACCGGCGTCCATGGATCTGTCTCGCTCGCACGGCGGGCGGAAAGCTTGTACACGCCACCCAGCGCCGGCTGGTCATAGCAGGTCGCGAGCTTGGTACCCACGCCAAAACTGTCGATGGGCGCGCCCTGGTCGAGCAGCGACTGAATCGTGTACTCATCCAGATCGTTAGAAACCGAGATCCCCACATAGGGCAGGCCCTCGGCATCAAAACGGCCGCGAACATACTTGGAGAGCTTGGCGAGGTCGCCGGAGTCAATGCGAATGGCCGACAAGCGCTCGCCCACCGCTTCCATCTCCTTGGCAACCGTAATGGCATGTTCACAGCCCTCGCGCACGTCATAGGTGTCGATGAGCAGCGTGCAGTTCTTGGGGCTCGATTTGGCAAAGGCACGGAAGGCCTCGAGCTCGGAATCGAAGCTCATCACCCAGCTGTGCGCATGCGTGCCAAAGACGGGAATACCGTAGCGGCGGCCGGCGAGCACATTGGACGTAGAGGAGCAGCCGGCGACGTAGCTCGCGCGCGCGACGGCCAGGCCGCCATCGGGACCCTGGGCTCGGCGCAGGCCAAACTCCGCCACGGGGCGACCGTCGGCGGCAAGCACCACGCGCGCCGTCTTGGTGGCGACAAGCGTCTGGAACCCGACGATGTTGAGCAGCGCCGTCTCGAGCAGCTGGCACTCCAGCGCGGGGCCGGTGACGCGCACCATGGGCTCGCGCGGAAAGACGAGCTCGCCCTCGGGCACGGCGTCGATGTTTACATGCGCACGAAAATCGCGCAGGTAGTCGAGGAATCCAGACTTGAACATCGCACCGCCAGCAGGGGCCTGGAGCGAGGCGAGGTAGTCGATGTCCTCGGGCGTAAAGCGCAGATTCTCGACCAGCTCGGGCAGCTCGGCGGTGCCGCACATGACGGCATAGGCGCTGCCAAAGGGATGGTCGCGGTAAAACGCGGTAAAACAACCCTGCTCATTGGCCTTGCCGCTCTCCCACAGGCCCTGGGCCATAGTGAGCTCGTACAGATCGGTGAGCATTGCGATGTCGGTGGGATGAGAGATGTCGGTCAAAGCCATGGGGCGACCTTTCGGATGTGTGGTGCAGAATTTGAGGGTTGGACGAGAGCAGAGCATGCGGACATGACGCCCGATGCAAATCGGTTAGAGCAGGCCCATGCTGGTCAGGATCGTGTAGCCCATAAAGATGACAAACGCGATGAGGGCAAGGACAATGATGATTTTTTGAGCCGGCGCCATGCCAGGGATCTCGTTCTCGCCCGTAGGCTCCTTGGAGGTAACCATGCGCTGGGCAAAGGTCATCTCGTCACGACTCGGCTTAGGCTCGACGGACTTGGGACAAGCGGCCTTTTTAGGCTGAGGTTTGGGCGCGGCAGGTGCAGGCTTCGCAGCAGCGGGCTTGGGTGCGGGCGCGGGCGCCGATGCGGATGCGGCGTTCGCGGCGATCTCCTCGGCCTTCGCACGCTCGGCACGCAGGACAGCCAGCTCCTCACGCTCGCGACGGGCCTCTTCACGAGCCTCGCGGCGGGCCTTCTCGGCGCGGAGCTCTTCCAACTCAGCGCGCTCCTCGTCGGACAATGGTTGGGACTCAAGCTCGGCCATGGTACAGCCCTTTCTTTTAAAAAAAGCCGCCGACACAATGTCAGCGGCTTATCAAATCCAAGGGTGGAGACGAAGGGAGTCGAACCCTCGGCCTCTGCCATGCGACGGCAGCGCTCTCCCAACTGAGCTACGTCCCCAGGACAAGTCGATATTTTACCTACGGCTCGCCAACTGTCAACGCCCAATAACCAGTCTTTTTGGAGCGCGGCTATTTTGACAACTTTTCGAACAGGCGATCCTCTCGATGATTTTTTAATCCCCGTCCCAGAAAAATCATCGACGAACGCACTACTTTGCGCTGGTAAGAACACCGGTGGTGTCGAAGGCCGGGGTGAAGCTCTCGTCTACCGCGCCGCCCTCTTGCCAGAACATCGTCGTAAAACCCAGGTCGTCGGCATGGTCGAGCACCTGCTCGTACTCCTCGCGCGTCACGGCACGCGCCAGGTCGCCGCCCTGCTCGCGCATAAGTGCATTGGGCGTGTACTGGTTCATGACCGAGATCGGCACATCGCCCACCGTCTGCCACACCAGGTCCAGCACGCGACACGAATCGTCTGCATGTCCCGGCAGTACCAGATGGCGCACAATCATGCCGCGCTTCATGAGCCCGCCCTCATCCACCATCTCTCCCCCGCGGCGCTCGATCTCGCGCGCCATCTGAGCCAGGCCTGACACGGCCACACGTGGGTAGTCCTTTATATGAGAGAGCGACTGCGCAAGCCCGGCATTGGCATATTTAAAGTCGGTAAGCCACACATCGACCAGGTCGCCCAGCGCCGCCACGGCACTCGCGCGCTCGTAACCACTCGTGTTGTAGACGATCGGGATAACCAGTCCGCGCGCCCGTGCCGCGGCAATCACGGCAGGCAACAGGTGCGCATAGTGCGTCGCCGTCACCAAATTGATGTTGTTGGCACCCTGGTCCTGCAGTTCCAGCATAATCTCGACCAGGCGCTCAGGCGAAATCTCAAGGCCAAAATTGCCGGTCGAGATCTCGTGGTTCTGGCAGTAGATACATTTAAGCGAGCAACCGCTAAAGAAGATCGCGCCCGAACCGGCCTCGCCCGAGATAGGCGGCTCCTCCCACATATGAAGCGCGGCGCGGGCCACCTTGAGCGTGTCGTTAGCACCGCAGACGCCGTGCGCGCCCTCATCGCGCGCCGCACCGCAACGGCGCGGACACAAATGGCAGGCGGGCGAAAAAAGTTCGGTCAACGACGTCGGCATAAAAACATGCTCCAAAACAACGATTCAGCAGCTCAAACGTAAAGGGCCAGACCGGGTAGACGGCTCCGTCCCTAAGGCGCCGTAATCGTCCGACACGATTTTTGTAATGTCAAGACTGGAATCGATAAAGTGCCGCTTTATGATGTAGTTATTCCGCCCCCCGCGGAGCAACTGGGTGAACCGTCGCGTTTATTTAGGGAGCCCACACAGTCGTGCCTAGTACAGGTATCCTTCGTTGTTAAGGACGCTGGAACAGTCGATGAGGGCACCCACCTGTTTTAGGTGGGTTCATTTTCGTAACGTGGGGGGTGGTTTTCTTTTGCCGAAAATCACCATACAGTCCATATGGATCCCCGCCGGCATCCCGACAAGCCATCGACAACATTCCAATATCTGGTATGCGCGTGATAATCGCACGGTGCAAACCTCCGCACCCCCCTCGGTCGAGTATCATGGGACAGCTATGCCATTTCCGCGTAGCAACCTTTGACCTTTTCCTTCGACGCTTGGCGGTTTTTAGATTCATGGCTTCATCCCCGAGCTACATACCGTACCTATGCGTGGCAGCGGCGGCTTTTATCACGACCTTCCTCGCGGTGCCCCTGGTCAAGCGCTTGGCAATTAAGCTCGATGCCGTCGACTATCCTTCTAAGCGCCGCATCAACACCAAGCCCATCCCGCGTTTGGGCGGAACGGCGGTGTTTTTGGGCCTGGTCGTTGCCTGCATTGTGCAAATCCTAGGCACCTGGTACCTAGGCTGGCCACCCGTCCTGGTGCCGCACCCGCGCCTTCACATTAGCTATCCCATGCTGGCGCTCTCCTTTACCGTCATCTTTGCGACCGGCGCTATCGACGACGTCTTCCAGCTCACGCCCAAGCAAAAGCTGGCCGGACAGGTCCTCGCCGCGCTTATCGCCTGCATGGGCGGCCTAAAAATCGGCGTCATCGTCAACCCGTTTGCTCCCGGCGAGATCATGCTCGGATGGCTCGCCTACCCCATCACCGTAATCTATCTGGTGGCATTCACCAACATCATTAACCTCATCGACGGCCTCGACGGCTTGGCCACGGGCATCTGCGGCATCGCCTCGTTCACCATGTTTTCGATGGCCGTTCTCTCGGGCCGCATCGACGCCGCCGCGCTCTCCATTGCGCTCTTTGGCGCCTGTCTGGCCTTTTTGCGCTACAACTTCAACCCCGCAAGCATCTTCTTGGGCGACTCGGGGTCGCTGCTTCTGGGCTTTGCGCTGGGCTCCATCTCGCTGCTCAACGTGAGCCGCACCGCCGCACTCACCTCGCTTATCATCCCGCTCATCGTTGCCGGCGTGCCTATCATCGACACGTTTAGCGCCATCGTGCGCCGCAAGCGCGCCCACATTAGCATCGGGCAGGCCGACAAGGGCCACATCCACCACCGCCTGATCCAAGAAGGCTACAACCAAAAACAGGCTGTGCTGCTCATCTATGCCTGGTGCATTATGCTTTCGGCCGGCGCCGCCGCCATCAATCAGGTCGAGGTGCCCATGCGCGTGCTCATCTTTACCGTGCTTGCCATTGGCTCGGCGGCCTTTGCCAAGCACCTGCACCTGTTTGAACCCGTGCTGCGCCACCATTACAACGAGCGCACGCACGAGGACGAACTGGTCACCCCCGACGACCCCGCCTTTAAGCAGGAGGAGCAGGCAGCCGAGGAGCGCAAAGAAGAGCGCCACCACAAGCTCTAGGGCAAGCTGCCGAGGATGTGCCAAGGCGTTGGCAGCCGTTCGCGCGAACGCCGCGGCGGACTTGAAAGCCGGCCCCTGGCAGTCCCTCACCCACTCACGCCCACCCCTCTCAATAAACACGCTATCATCAAAACCTGCGAACGAACGTTAGGAGCAATCATGCCAAACGAGAACAGCTACGAAGTCGCGCTGCAAAAGAGCAACGCCATTCGCGAGGGCTTGGCCAATACGCCCGAGAAGTTCACCATGCTTACCGGCGACCGCCCCACCGGCCGTCTGCACCTGGGTCACTACTTTGGCACCCTCAAGGGCCGCGTGGAGCTGCAGAACATGGGCGCCAGGACCAACGTACTCATCGCCGACTACCAGGTCATCACCGACCGCGACACCACCGAGCACATCCAGGACAACGTGTACAACATGGTCATGGACTACCTTGCCTGCGGCATCGACCCCGACAAGACCATGATCTACGCGCACTCCGCCGTGCCCGCCGCCAACCAGCTCATGCTGCCGTTCCTGTCGCTGGTGTCCGAGGCCGAGCTGGCGCGCAACCCCACGGTCAAGGCCGAGATGGAGGCCTCGGGCCACGAGCTTACCGGCCTTCTGCTCACCTACCCGGTGCACCAGGCCTGCGACATTCTGTTCTGCAAGGGCAACGTCGTGCCCGTCGGTCGCGACCAGCTGCCGCACATCGAGCTCACCCGCACCATCGCCCGCCGCTTTAACAACCGCTACGGCAAGGTATTTCCCGAGGTCGACGCATTGCTGTCCGAGACCCCGCTGCTTCCCGGCCTTGACGGTCGCAAGATGAGCAAGAGCTACGGCAACGCCATCAACATCTCGATGACCGCTGAGGAGACGGCCAAGCGCATCAAGAAAAGCCAGACCGACTCTGAGCGCATGATCACGTTCGATCCCGAGAACCGCCCCGGCGTGTCTGGCCTGCTTTCGACAGCCGCCATCTGCACCGGTCGCTCCGAGGTCGAGATTGCCGAGGAGATCGGCATGGGCGGCTCCGGCCAGCTCAAGAAGTACGTGACCGAGGTCGTCAACGAGTACTTCGCACCTATCCGCGAGCGTCGCCAGCGCTACGAGAACGATCTGGATTACGTGAAGGACGTGCTGCACGAGGGCAACCGTCGCGCCAACGAGATCGCCGAGCAGACCCTGGCAGAGGTTCAGGACGCCATGGGCATGGTGTACTAGACCGATTTGCTGGCTTGAGTTTTCGATTGCTTTAGGGCGGGCGCTACGGCGTCCGCCTTTTTTGGAGCCGGACCGCTTCGGCTCCGTCCATCGCACCCCCTCGACAAACAGGAACAGGCC
Source organism: uncultured Collinsella sp. (assembly GCA_958429025.1). Taxonomy (GTDB): domain Bacteria; phylum Actinomycetota; class Coriobacteriia; order Coriobacteriales; family Coriobacteriaceae; genus Collinsella. Next base: position 55,570 of record CAUAIH010000006.1, read on the forward strand.
CGCCGGCAGCTAGTTGCCAGCGGGCCTGTTCCCGAAGTACACCGTTGAATCGCACAGAGGGGAGGAATGCGAATCAAACTCAACAGGGCAGGCTTTTTCATCGCCTATTGCCTGCTCCGTTGCTGAAACCAATATAGTTCACCGTGGTTTACTTTCTGACGGCAAAGTACGCCACCACACCTTCTCCATAAGTTAGCTCTGGTAAACCTACAGCGTAAAACCACCACAAAGGGGACAGGCGCCTTTGTGGTGGTTTTCGCCACGGCAGAACCGCTAGAGCCCGGCAGGCCAGCGACAGGCGGCCAAGTCGACGTGCATGTCGTCCTTAAACGCCACACCCTCCCCTAGCAAAAGCTCACGTTGAGCATCGGGACCGCCAAAAGCGAAGCCCTCGCATATGCGCCCGTCGGCAAACACCACGCGGTGACAGGGAATCTCGCCGGGGCGCGGATTACTATGCAGGGCATACCCCACGTACCGCGCACTTCGTGGACGACCGGCAAGCAGCGCCACCTGGCCATACGTGGCGACCATCCCCTCGGGGATCTGCTCGACCACCTCGTACACCCGTTCAAAAAAGCCCTCAGACGCCATTGCTCGCTCCCTTCCACCCGGAAAAGCATAAACCACCACAACGGTGCCTGTCCCCTTTGTGGTGGTTTATGGCAGATCGGTTAGTTGGCGGGCTGGAAGAAGGCTACGGCGACGGCGCCGGGGCCTACGTGGGTGCCGATGGTGGCGCCGATGGTGTGAACGGGCAACTCGCCCTCGGTGTGGCCAGCCCACAGTGCCGCGCTGTCCTCGACATACTTCTTGAGCACCGCATCCGAAAGGCCCGTATAGCCGAGCGCCAGCGGCATGGAGAAGTCGACGCCGCCCGCCTGCTCGACCTTCTGGTTCAACAGGTTTCGACCGTTTTTGGAACCGCGCGCCTTGCCCAGCTGCACGATGAGGCCGTCCTCGGCGGCCACGACCGGCTTCACGTTGAGCAGCGTACCCACGGCGCCGGCCGCAGCAGACAGACGACCGCCACGCACCAGATACTCCAGCGTCTCGAGCAGGCCGATAACCACCACGCGGTCGCGCACGGCCTCGACCGCTGCCGCGATCTGGGCCGCACTACGGCCCTCATCAACCAGGCGCAGCGCATACTCGACCAGCACGCGCTCTCCCAAGGTCACGTTATTGCTGTCCACGACGAACACGTCGCCGCCCGGCGCCTCGGCAAGTGCGGTACGGGCGCTCTGATTGGTGCCCGAAAGCTTGGCGCCCACGGTAATAATCACGGCCTCGTCGCCGGCCTCACGCGCCTCGGCAATCGCCTGCGAAAACGCGTACGGGTTGACCTGGCCGGTCTTGGGCAGCTCATCGCGCTCCACGAGCATCTCGTAAAAGCGCTGGTGATCGATGTCGACGCCATCCATGTACACATCGGTGCCAAAGGTGACGGACAGCGGCAGAACACGCAGAGCGGGGTGCTCCGCCGGCGACATATCGCTCGCGGAATCGGTAATAATACGAATGGACATAGCGAATCCTTTCTTGCGCGGACCTCGCGCGGGGAATTTTGACAGCAATGCCCCGGCACGGTATACGCGCTCAAACGGGACTATGCAGTTGTTAATTGGAAGCAAATGCCTTGGCGGCCTTAGATCTCGCGCAGGGTGTTGAGAATCGTGCGCAGCGACGCATACATCTGCTCGCGCTGCTCCACACCCATAGCCTTACCGGTGGTATCGAGCACCTCGCGAATGATGCGGTCCGCCTCGCTCATGCTCTCGCCGCCCAGAGCGGTCAGGCGCACCGGAGCACGATACTTAACGGCGGCATCGCCCGAATCATCGACCTCGACGTAGCCACCCTCCTCCAGATGCGCGAGCGTACGCGAGACGGCGGCGCGGGTCACGCCTGCCATGCGAGCCAGGTCGGCGCCAGTCAGGCCGTCCTTGCTGCGCTCAAGATAGTACAGGCACATAACGTCGGAGCCCTTGAGACCCAGCCTTGCGCCCTCAGACGTCTTAATGCGCTGGATCTCCTTGTAGAGTCCGCTGATCAGTCCGACAAAGTCCTCGAAACGTGTCTCGTCGCTCTGCTGCATGGGAGACGACCGCCTTTCGCTTGCATAATGCTAACGGGTAAACATCTTAGTCGCATAAGGCGAAACCCGTACCCAAATACCCCATTTGTTAACCCATCAACATAAAAACCACCACAAAGGGGACAGGCACCTTTGTGGTGGTTTGGGGCATCAATAGGTTCTAGGCGCCGCTACAGCTCCACGCAAGGATTGTCGCGGGTCACAAGCGTCTTAATGACAACCGTCGCTCCCAGATAGCGCTCAAGCAGCTCGGCTAAGCGATCGATCGCAGCCTGGCAATCCCCCATCCGCTCGGGCTCCACGCACTCAATCGCTAGGAACGCATCGGCCGAATCATCGGACAGCGCCGTGCGAACGCCGTCGCGCCAGTTCCAGCAGCGGCACACAGCGCCCGCATCATCGATGTAGGCGAGCTCGCCGGGCAGCGTCGGATCATCCGTCTCCTCGCCAAGCGGCAAGAACGCATCGCCACCGTCGGTCACCTTCAGGCGAAGGTCCCCCTCGATCGCATGCAGATCCTCGCCTCCCACGGGCAGCGCGTAGGTCAGCGACACCGTGTTGTAAATATCCACCGCGGGCGTAATGTGGCCCACCGGCTTGCCTTTGAGCACGCGTTTGAGCAAGTTCTCGATCGAGCAGCGCGCGCCTTTCTTGGTCTTGAACAGACGATAGGCCTCGCGCCATGCCCTGACCGGTGCGTTCTCGCTGATAGTGTCGCTGGTCAGATGACGCTCCGCATCGATATTGGCGCGGTCGAGCAACGCCGCAATCGCATCCACGTCCTCTTGAGGAATCTGAGCCGTGGGCTTCATGCCCTCCACGACCACAACACCGACCGCTGCCTGCGGAAACAGCTCCCAGAATGAATCCTCGGCAATAAAGCTCTTCATACGCTCTCCCTTCATTGTGCGCGCCCGAGTGAGGGCGCCTAAACAAAAAGCGCCCTTACAACGGCCACCTTCAAAGTCCTACGGTGCCGTCACAAGAACGCTTGCGCTGTCCCCATCCGGAGAAGGGGACGATATGTCAGGCGTATTGTAACCCGAGTCATCCACACGAGCAAAACCACCACAAAGGTGCCTGTCCCCTTTGTGGTGGATATGGACTCACGGCGAAGCTAGTGGCGGAGTCCCAGCAGGCCGCGGCCGTGATGACGGGCCTCGGCGGACACCTGGGCGTGCGGGCCGGCGGCTTTGACGGACTCGGGCAGGTGCGAGTACTTCTTCTCGAAGTTCTCCTCGAACATCACGGCCAAGTTGTGCGCGGCCTCGTCGTAGCGAGCGGTGCTCTGCCAATACTGGCGCGGCACCAGGATGCCGTCGGGTACGCCGTGGCACGTGGTAGGAATGTCGACGTTAAAGATGTCGTCGTGCACGAACTCGCTGTCCTCGATGGTACCGTCGAGGGCGCGGGCCACCAGGGCGCGCGTGTAGGCAAGCTCGATGCGATGACCCACGCCGTAGCCGCCGCCAATCCAGCCGGTGTTGACCAGGTACACGCGCGTGCGGCCGTCGGCAATGCGCTCGCCAAGCATCTTGGCGTAAACCATGGGGTCGAGCGGCATAAACGGCTCGCCGAACAGCGAAGAGAACGTGGGCGTGGGCTCGGTGACGCCGACCTCGGTGCCGGGAATCTTAGCCGTAAAGCCCGTCACAAAGTGGTACATGGCGGCATCGGCCGTCAGACGCGAGATGGGCGGCAGCACGCCAAAAGCGTCGCAAGTCAGGAACAGCACGACACTCGGAGTGGTGCCCATGCCCTTAGTCCACGCATTAGGAATGTGCTCCACGGGATAGGCCACGCGCGTGTTGTGCGTGATCGAGATGTCATCGTAGTTGGGCTTGCGGTTCTCGTCGAGCACCACGTTTTCGCAGATCGCGCCAAAGCGGACAGCGTTGAAGATCTCGGGCTCGTGGAAGGCGTCCAGGCCCTCGCATTTGGCGTAGCAGCCACCCTCGATATTGAAGATGCCCATGTCGGACCAACCGTGCTCGTCGTCGCCGATCAGTAGGCGCGTGGGGTTGGCCGAAAGCGTGGTCTTGCCGGTACCGGACAGGCCAAAGAACACGGCGGTCTCGTGCGTGACGGGGTCCATGCTGGCCGAGCAGTGCATGGGCAGCACGTCGTCCTCGACGGGCAGCAGGTAGTTCATGACGCTAAAGATCGACTTTTTAATCTCGCCGGAGTAGCCGGTGCCGGCGACCAGAATCACGCGTTCCTGGAAGTTGATGACCACGGCGGCGCTAGAGTTGAGGCCCTTGATGGCGGGGTCGCACTGGTAGCCAGGTGCGGCGAGCACGCAAAAGTCCGGCTCGCCGGTGCGCGCGATTTCGCGGGCAAGCGGGCGGGCGAGCATCTGCTTAATAAAGAGCGCCTGGCTGGCACGCTCGCAGGCAACGAGCAGTCGACGCGTGTGGTTGCGGTCGGCGCCTGCCATGCCGCGGGTGACGAACACGTCGCGCTCGTTGAGATAGTCGACGATGCCGGCCTTGATGGCCTCATAGCTCTCGACGGACAGCGGGCGATTGACGGCGCCCCAGGCAATCTTGTCGTGAACATCGGGGGTGTCAACGATAAAGCGATCGTTGGGAGAACGACCAGTGCGCTCCCCCGTCTCAATCACCAGCGCGCCGTTGGATGCCATGCGGCCTTCTTCGCGGCGGATAGCGTGCTCGACGAGCTCCGCGGCGGGTAGATCGACCAGCAGACGGGGCTGATTCTCGGCGGGGTCTTCAACGAGCGTAATACCAAAGTTGGACAATACTTCTGCAGGGGTAACACCAGGCATGGGGCCTCCTTTAAAAACGCGACACGTGGACGCGGCGCGCACTTTACTCACGTAAAGCCCGTTGTACCCGATATGCAAAAACGTTTTTGCGGCAAGGGTGGCAAGCCCGCCCAACGGTCAAAAATCGCAGGCAAGCGGCCTAGTCATTGGGGACGTTTTTAAACAACTAGTCATTGGGGACACTCTTGAACAGGCAACATTCAAGGAATGTCCCCGGATGCCGGCACTTAGGGACGTTCCCAAAGTGCCGGCACATAAGGAACGTCCCTAAGTGCCGACTACAGCGGCAGGCCTTGGCCGAGCATGGCTATGGCGCTCATCAGGACCAGCATGCCGGCAGCGTAGGGCAGCACCGCGCCCAGGAGTTCGGCATCCTTACCGCGCACGTGCACGGCGGCAAGACCAATGGCGAGGGTCTGCGGCGAGATCATCTTACCAGCGGCGACGCCCAGGGCGTTCAATGCGACCATCCAGTAGTCGCTCACACCCAGCGCAGTGGCGGCCTGGCTCTGAATGGGACCAAACAGCATGCCCGAGGACGTGCCCGAGCCGGTCACGAACGCACCGACTGCGCCGATCCACGGAGCCAGAATCGGGTAGAGACCGCCGGCGACCGCAATGCAAAACGCACTGATCGACGAAATCATGCCGGCATAGCCCATCACCTTGGCGCAGCCCAGTACCGAAAGCATCGTGATCACCGTCGGCGTCATCTGCTTCACAGTCGCGGCCAGCACCTCGCCCATCATGCGCGGCGAAGCGCCCTGAATGGCACCGCCGACAAACGCCGCCAGGAAAATCCAGACGCCTGGCGTGTTGATCCACGAAAACGTAAGCATACCGGGATTCTCACCGCAATACACCTGCACATGGCTCGCAAACGGCGCGAGCGCAGCATGTACAGCGGGCACCAGATTAGACGTGCCCAGCAGCAACACAAAGATCAGGATGAAGCACGACCAGGCCGAAAGCGCCGACTTAACGGTGAGCTTCTCCCCCGCCTCGATATTCATGTGAAAGCGTGCGTCCAGATGCCCCGACTTCTCGGCACGCATGGCAAGTGCAGCTGTCAGCGCGAGCGAAACGATGGATCCTACGACCACGGCCAGCTCGGGGCCCACAAACATGGCAACGACCAGAGCCGCGCCGACAAACGACACGCCGGAGAGCAACGCCACGCCGGCAACACCGTGCAGACGCTCGCCCACACTCGCGGCATTGCCCTGGTCATCGGCAACACGGCCCGCAACCAGCACAATAAATAGCGGCATCACCACAAAGAACGGTGCGAGCTGCACCAGCTGAACGGTCGCTAGGTGAAGGGAATCCAAACCCACCAGGTCGGCAACGGACACCGTGGGGATGCCGATGGAGCCGTAGGGCGTGGGCACGCCGTTGGCCAGCAGGCAGATGAGCACGGCAGGCACGGCCTCAAAGCCCAGGCCCGCGAGCATGCCGGCGGGAATGGCGACAGCGGTACCGAAGCCGGCCATGCCCTCCATAAAGCCACCGAAGCACCAAGCCACGAGCAGCGCCAGCAGACGGCGGTCGCTGCTGATGGAGGTGATCATGCTGCCGATCACGTCCATGGCGCCCGTACGAACGCACAGGTTATACGTGAACACCGCGGCGATGATCACCAGGACGATGGGCCACAGAGCCATCAAAAAACCTTCGAGCGAGGCGGTCGCGATCTGCGCTGCCGGCAGGTGCCACCATGCGAAGGCAAGCAAGCACGAAAGGACAAACGATCCGATAGCGGCCTTCCAAGCTGGCCATTTAAAGCACAGCAGCATCACGACCAGCCAAATAATCGGCACAAGAGCCAGTAAGAATGCGGCGACGTCCATAGGTAGAAGCTCCTTGGTACCGCGTGGGCGGCATCGGGGGTGTCACAAAACTTCAACAGGATACCGCACGTTTACCGACAAATTACAGCCGCCCGCCGAAATTATTGAACAATCCGTTCAAAAACACGAACGAACACCGTCGCGTCTATACTAAAGCGCAGCAATAGAAAGGACTCCGCTTTGAGCATCACGCCCCTCGATAGCATTCGCCGCGCCATCGCTCGCCGCAACGGCGTCTCCAACCCCGCTGCATCGAGAGACGGCGCCGCGAAGGCCCAGGGCGGCCGCATCGAGAACGGCCTCTTCCCTGCCTCGCACACTGCCGAGGAACTCGCACGCATCAAAGAGCTGAGTCAGCGCAACGCCGGCGGGCCCGATAGCAGCCAAGCCACACGTCGCCGGCGCGAACGCGATCGGGAGCCCGGCCCCGTCCGCCGCATGGTCAACGCTTGGTGGAACCGTCTGCTCGGCGCCGTCTACGGCGGCGGCCTCTCCATGCAGGAGGCGGAATACGAGGAGCACGCCACCAGTCGCGACTATCTTTGGAACACCCTCGGCACCGCCGTGTGGGGTTTGGCGTTTCCGCTGCTCACCATCGTGTCTACGCAACTCGTGGGCGCCGAAGAAGCAGGCAAATTCTCCATCGCCTTTGTCACCGGCACGCTCATCATGATCGCGTGCAACTACGGCGTGCGCAATTTCCAGGTCTCGGACATCGACGAAAAGACGTCCTTTGCCTCCTACCAGCTCAACCGCTGGCTTTGCGGAGCGCTCGCCCTAGGCTGCGGCCTCATGTACAGCAGCGCCCGCGGCTATGACACGCAGATGGCGACGATCGGCCTGGGCGTCTACCTGTATAAGGTCATCGACGGCGTCGCCGACGTGTACGAAGGCCGCCTGCAGCAGGCCGACAAGCTCTACCTGGCTGGCATGAGCCAAACGCTACGCTCCGTCGGCGTCATCGCGGTCTTTAGCGTGGCACTGTTCCTCACGCGCAGCATGTCCATCGCGGCCATGGCCATGGGCATTGCCGCGATCGCCTCGCTCGTGCTGGTCACCGCGCCGCTCGCCCTGCTCGAGACCGAAAAATCCCGCCGCGTGAGCCTGCGCGAGGTCGGCCACCTGTTTGTCCATTGCGCCCCACTCTTTGGCGCGCTATTCCTGTTCAACCTTATCGAGAGCATGCCCAAGTTTGTGATGGAAGGAACACTGGCCTACAAATACCAGCTGTACTTTAATGCCCTGTTTTTTCCAGCTCAGGCTATTCTGTTGAGCATTGGATTTGTCTATAAACCGCAGCTCCTGCGCTTGTCGAGCATTTGGGCTAATCCTCGCAAGCGTCGTCGCTTTGACCTGATTATTGTTGCTGTTATGGCGCTGATCGTGGTCATCACCGGCGTGTGCGCCGCATTTATGGCCGGTCCCGGCATTCCCCTCATGAGCTATATGTACGGCCTCAACTTTGAGCGCTACCGCACATTGGCGCTGCTGATGGTCGTCGCCGGCGGCATCACCGCGGCCATCGACTTTATCTACGCCATCATCACAGTGCTGCGCCACGCTGGAGACGTCACCAAGATCTACCTGATCTGCTTTGCCGTGAGCGTGGTGCTCCCGGTGATCCTGATTAAGCTGCTGGGTATGATGGGCGCTGTGGTGAGCTACCTAGCCATCATGGTCCTACTCCTGGTGCTACTGATTATCGAGTACGCCCACATCCGCCAACGCATTGAGCGCGACCGCAACCCCTACGGCGCCTAATTAGCTGCCCACGGTCACCGGAATTTGCGATGGAATCACCCCGGCTGGGGTCACATTGCGAACAATATGCATCACGCAAAACTAAGTGAGTAGACTTTTACCGAATCCCCGACCACACCGACAGAGCACAAGTCTTTGACCTGCGGTTTTATTGAGGCAAATATGTTGGGTGCTCGGCATTTCCAAAAAAGTCTACTCACTTAGCCAGAGGGCAGCCAAAAAAGAACCGCCGCGACGTCGTTTGACTCCGTTGCGACGGTTTTTCGAGCATTTTCGCGCTGTCGAGGACGCAGACGCTCCTCATTTCTAGCGCTTACCGAGCAAGAAGGCGCTACTCTCCGAAAGTAGTCAAAAAAGCCCCGTCCCAAATTAGCTACGGTAGATAGGCGGAACAAGGTTATTCGCCCGGGTTGATGTTCGCGTAGAACTCCGCCCCATCATCGAGCCGCAGGATGCCCACGCGACCGAACTCGGAGCCGGTGGCGGCGGCGCAGTCGATATCGATACGATCGGGCACACCGGCAGTGTCCTCGCCGCCCAAGCGCACGATCTGCCCGCGTCCCGATTCCTCATCGAGCCCCGCCAGACCACCGACCTCGCAATAGCGTCCAAGCGATACCGTGGGCGTGTGGCCGCTCACCACGACCGGGCCCTTGCCCTCGGCAGAAAGCAGCCCGGTCGGCACATCCCAATAGCCGTGACGAATCCATAGCAGGTCATCGGACGACTGCACCGCGAGCATCTGCTGCAGCAGCTCGCGATCGGCACCCACCGCTCCGACGCCGTCGCCGCAATCGACACCATGCTCAAGCAAAAACGCACGCGCCGCCTCGGTCTGAATGCCGGCGTGCACCAGCAGGTACGGCCGCTCGGCAGTCTCGACCACCGCGTAGAGCGGCAGCGCGGCCATCCATCGCACGAGCTCCTCGTATGCCTCAAATTCCATGTCGTTGAGCTGCTCGCGCGTCGTCCAACCACCGTTGATATCCCAGGTCTCGGCATCGAGCGGATCCTGGCCAATGATGGCATCGAGCATGATCTGCTCGTGATTACCCTTGAGCACGTGGGCGTTGGGCAGCGAGCGCACGAGTTTAATAACGCCGACCGGATCGGGCCCGCGATCGATCATGTCGCCCAGCACGTACAGCGTGTCGTCGGACGTCAACGAGATCTTAGACAGGGCTTCGTCAAGCGCACGCACGTGCCCGTGAGCATCAGATGTCACATAGATCGCCATGGTACGCCTCTCCTTGCATTGCGGCCGAAGCCCGGCGCCGCAACTAAAACTTCAAGTTGAACTTAAACGTTACCCATTGTACTCCGTTGCAATAAAGCTGGAAAGGGTTTCCGAGCAGAGGCAAAGACGGCAGCCGTCTATGACGATATCGCGCACGCCCGCAATCCAACCCCATAAACCCACCATCTTTGGGTACAAATAACCGCAGGCAACTGACCGTGCCACGCCAACCAACCAGGAGCGGACACCATCCATGAACCAGATCCTTCTCTTTATCGGCCTCGTCATCATTCTGTGTCTGACCATCAAACCCGTCGGCAAAAAGCTCCCCTTCCCCACCCTGCTCATCTTTATCGCGCTCGGCATGCTGTTGGGCGTCAACGGCCCGGCGCATATCGACTTTAGCGACTATGCGCTCACCGAAACCGTCTGCAGCACGGCGCTGCTGTTCATCATGTTCTACGGCGGCTTTAACACCAATATCGACCGTGCCAAGCCCGTCGCTGCGCCGGCGGTGCTGCTGAGCACGCTCGGCGTCGTCATCACTGCCGGCATCACCGGCGTGTTCGCCCACTTCGCGCTGGGGATCGACTGGATCGGCAGCCTGCTGCTGGGATCGGTCGTGGCATCCACCGACGCGGCGAGCGTCTTTAGCGTACTGCGTGAGCACAGCCTGTCGCTGAGAGGTGGCACCGACTCGCTGCTCGAGGTCGAATCGGGCTCCAACGACCCCGTCGCCTACATGCTCACCGCTGTGCTCGCTACACTCGCGGCCGGCGGCGACATCAACATTCCCGCACTGCTGGCCAAGCAGATTATCCTGGGCGTGGGCCTGGGCCTTGCCATCGGCTGGGCGGCGGGCCGCCTGATTGAACGCGCGCACGCAACGGCCAAGGACGCGCAGACCATCTTTTTGTTCGCCGTGGCCATCGTCGCCTACGCGCTGCCGAGCTACCTGGGCGGCAACGGCTTTTTGGCTGTATACCTGGCCGGCATTGTGCTGGGTGCCAGCGACATCACCGGCAAAGTCGAGATGGCGCACTTCTTTGACACCCTCACCGAGATGGCAGAGATGACCATCTTCTTTTTGCTGGGCCTGCTCGTTACACCCGCACGCCTGCCGCAAATGCTGCTACCGGGCCTGGCACTCATGGCGTTTATGCTCTTTGCGAGCCGCCCCATCGCCGTAGGCATGCTGCTGGCGCCGTTTAGGACGAACCCTCGCCAGGTTGCACTCGTAAGCTGGGCGGGTCTGCGCGGAGCAGCTTCGGTCGTCTTTAGTCTCTTTGCCGTGGTGGCCGGCGTTCCCGGCGGACACGACCTATTTGACCTGGTGTTTGTGATTGCCGTGTCGAGCATTGTGGTGCAGGGCTCGCTGCTGCCGGCGGTGGCGAAGAAGCTCGATATGATCGATGCGACCGGCGACGTGCGCCGCACCTTTAACGACTACCGCGACGAGGACGGCATGTCGTTTGTAAAGCTCAAGGTGGGCGCTGGACATCCGTTTGCCGGACGCTCGCTCGCGGACATTGGCAGCGCGACGGACATGCTGGTGGTCTTGGTGCTGCGCGACGGTGCGCACCCGGTGCTGCCCAACGGCGATACCGTCATCGAGGAAGGTGACCTGCTGGTGATGGCCGCGCCAACGTTTGAAGAGCGTGCCGAGGTTACGCTGCGCGAGGTCACCGTGACCCCCCACGGTCGCCTGGCCGGCCAGCGTCTTCGCGATGTGCCGCAGGGCAAGCACCCCTTTATCGTGGTGATGCTCAAGCGCGACGGCCAAACGATCATCCCCGACGGCAACACCCTAATATATGCCGGCGACGAAGCCGTCATTGCCACACTGGCGTCGTAGTGACCAGGAGGTAGCTAATTTGCGACGAAGAGATCAAGCGCCTAGAGAACCTCATGCCTTCGCTCGCAGATTTGGATTTGCCTGAGGAGTAAAGCACCCCTCCCCCATGTAACCATCCTGTAAATCATAGCGGCGTAGTCGAGTTTTACCGTGATGCGGTCGCGCCTAGCGCTCCACTGTGCTAAAGTATCCCGAACGTTCAAACGACTACGAGGGAGACTAGAAGATGGCACGTGTGCACAACTTCTCAGCTGGCCCGGCCGCGCTGCCTACAAGCGTGCTCGCCGAGATCGCCGACGAGATGATGGACTACCGCGGTTGCGGCATGTCCGTGCTCGAGATGAGCCATCGATCTAGCATGTACCAGCAGATTATCGACGACGCCGAGGCAACCCTGCGCCGTCTGCTGAGCATCCCGGACAACTACCGTGTCCTGTTTTTACAGGGCGGTGCCACGCTGCAGTTTGCGGGCATCCCCATGAACCTCATGCACCGCGGCCGCGCCGGCTACATCGTGACCGGCAACTTTGCCAACAAGGCATACAAAGAAGCCGCCAAGTACGGTGAGGCCGTGCTGCTCGCGAGCTCCGAGGACACCAACTTCGACCGCATCCCCGACATGGCCGACATCAATGCGCGCATTGCCGCCGAGGCCGCAGGCGACGGGCTCGACTACGTCTACATCTGCCAGAACAACACCATCTTTGGCACCATGTACCACGAGCTGCCCAGTTGTGGCGATGTGCCGCTGGTCGCCGATGTCTCGAGCTGCTTCCTGTCGCAGCCGCTCGACGTTGAGCGCTACGGGCTCATTTACGCCGGAGCGCAGAAAAACGCCGGCGCCGCGGGCGTGACCGTGGCCATCGTGCGCGACGACCTCATCGCAGATGGCCCCGCCTTTGCGCAGACGCCGCAGTACCTGGACCTTAAGACCCAGGCCGCCAAGGGTTCCATGCTCAACACGCCCAACACCTTTGGCATCTACGTGTGCGGCAAGGTGTTCCGTTGGGTGGAGCAGACCGGCGGACTTGCCGCCATGGCCGAGCGCAACTGGGCCAAGGCCAACCTGCTCTACGACTTGCTCGAGAACAGCAAACTATTCCACGGCACCGCGCAGACAGACAGTCGCTCCATCGCCAACGTCACGTTCCGCACCGGCGACGCCGACCTCGACGCCGCCTTTGTTGCGGGCGCGGCAGAGCACCAGATCCAAAACGTCAAGGGCCATCGCCTCGTCGGCGGCATGCGCGCCAGCGTGTACAACGCAGTCACCATGGAGGACGTACAGGCGCTGGCCACGTACATGAAGGACTTCGAAGCGCAGCTTAGTTTGAGCCCGCGATCTAACTAGCCCGCAACGCGCGGGCCGATCAGCCATCTCAGACCACCCTGTATAGATCAAAACCTGCTAAGGAGTTTTCCATGCGCAAGATTAAAACCATCGATGACATTACCAAGGACGGCAAGGTCGAGTTTGGTGAGGGCTACGAGTTTGTGAGCACCGCCGAAGAGGCCGACGCCATTCTGATGCGCTCGACCGACCTGCACGGCTACGAGCTGCCCGAGGGCATCCGCGCCATCGCCCGCTGCGGCGCCGGCGTCAACAACATCCCCGTCGAGGAGTACGCCAAGAAGGGCGTCGTCGTCTTTAACTCCCCCGGCGCCAACAGCAACGCCGTTAAGGAGCTCGTCCTAGGCATGCTGGTGCTCTCGAGCCGCGGCGTGGTGCAATCAATGAACTGGGTGCGTGACAACGCCGACGACCCCGAGATTCAGGTCGATGCCGAAAAGGCCAAGAAGGCCTTTGTGGGCCGCGAGCTCAAGGGCAAGCGCATCGGTGTCATCGGCCTGGGCAACGTGGGCTCCAAGGTCGCCAACGCCTGCGTCGATCTGGGCATGGACGTCTATGGCTACGATCCGTTCATTTCCGTTGAGCACGCGTGGGTGCTGAGCCGCGAGGTGCAGCGCGTGGGCACGCTCGAGGATCTCTGCCGCGGCTGCGACTACCTCACCGTGCACGTGCCCAGCAAGGCCGACACCATCGGCATGATCAGCACCGAGCAGATTAACCTGCTGGCACCGGACGCCGTGCTCATCAACTACGCACGCGAGACCATCATTGACGAGGACGCCGTCGACGCCGCCCTGCGTGCAGGCAAGCTCAGCTGGTTTAGCTGCGACTTTGCCACTCCCAAGACCGTCAAGATGCCCAATACGTTTATCACCACGCACTCGGGCGCCGGCACCGGCGAGGCCGAGGCCAACTGCGCAGACATGGCCATCAGCGAGCTCAAGGATTACCTGGAGAACGGCAACATCGCGCACAGCGTCAACTACCCCGCCTGCAGCATGGGCAAGGCGCGCGCCGCAAGCCGCATTGCCTGCCTGCACGCCAACGTGCCCAACATGATCGGCCAGATCACGGCCATCCTGGCCAAGGACAACGCCAACGTGCAGCGTATGACCAACGAGTCCGCCGGCGAGAACGCCTACACCATGTTCGACACCGATGAGCACCTGGACAGCAGCACCATCGAGGCGCTCAAGCAGATTCCGTCGATGTATCGCGTGCGCGTGATCAAGTAGCGCCGGCTGATCTGACGGGCAGTTCCCCATGTGGCCTGCCCGTCGCTGACATTGAATGCCCGCGGGGGCGCCTTTCGCACGAGAGGCGCCCCCATTTTTGTGAGCGCTCCATTAAATGCACTGAGCCGCTTCTTGGCATACAATCTGTATGTTGACCTAACTATCTGTGAGGTGCCTATGGTAGATACAGATTTTGCTTGGCGGCTTACGCAAGGACTCGTGCGGATCGACAGTTCCGACCCAGGTGCGTATGAGGGCGAGATTGAACGCTATATCAAAGCGTTGGTTGAGGCTCAACTGGGGCGGTTGAGCCATCCGGTGCTCCATGCCGTGCAGGTTGAGGAACTCGAGGTGCTGACCGGACGCCGCAATCTCATGGTCACCGTGCCCGGTTTGAGCGACGAGGCGCGGCTGGTCTATATCTGCCACATGGATACCGTTACCTTGGGCGATGGCTGGGACGCAAACACGCCGCCACTCGGAGCGGTTGTGCGTAACGACAAGCTTTACGGCCGCGGTGCCTGCGACATGAAGAGTGGCCTGGCCTGCGCCATTGCCGCACTGGTCCATACGCTCGAGCGCGTGGCGGCGGATGGCGCGCTGCCCCGCCGCGGCTTTTCGCTCATCTGCTCGGTCGACGAGGAAGATTTTATGCGCGGCTCAGAGGCAGCCATCGATGCTGGCTGGGTCGGCTCGCGTGAATGGGTGCTGGACACCGAGCCCACCGACGGACAGATCCAGGTGGCGCACAAGGGTCGCACGTGGTTCGAGATCGAGATGACCGGCGTGACGGCGCATGCGAGCCAGCCCTGGAAGGGCGCGGATGCCGTCGCCGCCATGGCCGAGGTCGTGTGTTCGCTCCGTCGCGCGTTTGTGGCGCTGCCCGCGCACGATGAGCTGGGGCCTTCGACCATCACGTTTGGACAGATCGAAGGTGGCTACCGTCCCTATGTCGTACCCGACCGCGCCAAAGTCTGGGTCGACATGCGCCTGACCCCGCCGACCGATACGGCCGCCGCGACGCGCATGGTAGAGCAGGCCATCGCCGTCGCCGAAGCCGCCGTTCCCGGCTGCCATGGCAGCTACACCGTGACGGGCGACCGCCCCGCCATCGAGCGCGACCCGAACTCTCCCCTTCTAGCAGCGCTCAAGCGTGCCGCCGATGACGTGACGGGCGCGGACACGACCGTCGGCTTCTTTACCGGCTACACCGACACTGCCGTCATTGCCGGCAAGACGGGTAACCGTAGCTGCATGAGCTATGGCCCAGGCTCGCTCGCACTCGCCCACAAGCCCAACGAATATGTGCCCCACGCCGATATCGTTCGTTGTCAGCAGGTGCTAATCGCGCTCGCCGATAACGTGCTCTGGGACGCGAGCGGCCAAGTTGGGGCATAATAAGCCGCGAACAAACCGACTCGTGCGTTAGGACCGCCCATGAAAGCACTTCCGTTTCCCTGCATCCGCCCGGCTCAGGACCGCGTGCTCGAAGCGCTGCCCGCAATGGGCAGCATCCTGAGCGGCAACGATGCTCTGCACGGAGCCCTTGCCGATGGCCTGATGCTCAAGGACCCGGGTGCAGCGTATTACGTGTACGAATGCTCGGGGGAGCCGGGGCGCGTGACGGGCGTTGTGGCGATCTGCCCGGTTGGTGCGCTGGCGGGCGGCGACGCGGTTGCCGCCGATACGACCGCCGCTGCGCGCGCAATCGCCGACCTCAAGGTACAGCCTCGTCCCGTGTCGCTCGCCTACGAGGCCTCGCCCGTCATGGATATCATCCTGGGCGCCGCCAAAGAGGGCGCGTCGCTCTACGCCGTCACCGACCCCGCGGGCATTACGCACCGCGCGTGGGAGGTCAAGCGCGAGGACGCCGTCGGGGCCATCCGCGCTATGCTCGACCAAGCACCGGAGCCGGCACTGGCCGACGACCCCGCCTACGCTGCCGCGCTGACCGGGGCGTCGCAGCTGCTGGCCGATGAGGCCCGTTCCGCCGGAACGTACACCGGCAAGGAGCCGTTCAACTTTACCGTTGCCGTGCTCTTCCCCGCCGCGCAGGTCGCCAGCGGCGCGCCGCGAGTTCCGACGGGTTTGCTCACGCACCAGGTCGCGCGGTTCTAGCAAGACCAGACCGCCCAGCACAAAAATCGGCAGCTCAACAAACAGGAGGCGGAGATGCAGCAGGTACATGCATCTCCGCCCCTTTTGCGTCGAGAAGTTATGCCGGCGACCCGTGCCGCCGCGCTCGCGTTATCCGCGCTGCGGACCTGCAGTAGCCACAAGCGGTTCAAGCCCCAGCTCGCGCGCGTAATCCTCCTGCGTAAAAATCTCAATCAGCTCAAACGTACCGGCCTCGTCGTCAAACACGAAATGCAGCACCGAGCAGTTGCCCGGCACACGATCGCGTTCGTCGGCCGCCGCGCCCTTCACGTGGTCCATGAACTCCTTGATGGCAGAGCCATGGCTTACCGCGAGCACGCACGTATGGTCCGGACGCTGCATAAGCTCGGTCAACGTCGCCACCATGCGCTCGCGCACCTGCATCTGGCCCTCGCCGCCAAACTGGCGATAGAAGTCGCGCCACGGGCGCTCGGGCATAAGCATCACGCGCTCGGCCTCAAAGTCGCCAAAGAACCACTCGCGCAGACCGTCCAGGCGCTCGTACGCCAAGCCCGGCCACAAGTTGGCGATAGTCTGCTCGGTGCGATGAAGCGTGGAGGTGTAGGCATGATCGGGCTCAATGCCACGCGCACGTATAAACATGCCGGCGCGCGCCGCCTGGTCGCAACCCAACTGCGTAAGCGGCGAGTCACTCCACCCCTGAATGATACGCTTAAGGTTGAATATCGTCTGTCCATGACGGACCAGATACAGATCTTTATTCATAGGGGTCCTTTCGTTCGTTACCAACCCAAGAGCGAAAACGCCCCGTCGCAATAGCCAAAATGAAGCACGGCACCGTTGTCGGGTAGCTCCCCCTCGCCAGTCACATACTCAAGAAACTCCTGGCAGGCTGAGCCGTGGGAAACCGCCAGCACGCAGTCGTGCTGCGGCCTGGCCATGATGCGGGACAGCGCCGCGACCATGCGCGACTGAAGCTGCACTTCCGACTCGCCGCCAAAGGCCACCGGATAATCGCCCCAGGGCTGCGGCGGCATATCGCGATTTGATGTACCCTCCAGCGAGCCAAAATGCCACTCACGCAGGTCATCGACCAGCTCAATGGAACGGCCCTCGCCAACGATAAGCTCGGCCGTATGCCGCGCCCGGCCCAACGGCGAGGAATACACATGATCAAAGGCCACGCCACGCGCCGCAAACGCCGTACGCGCCGTCAGCGCCTGCTCGCGCCCGCGCGCCGTAAGCGGCGAATCGTGCCAGCCCTGCAAAATGCTCTGCACATTGAGCTCAGTCTGCCCATGCCGCACCAAATACAGATCTGCCACACACCCTCCCCTCGCACCACCACAAAGGGGACAGGAGCCTTTGTGGTGATTTTGCCGCCGGATTGCACCGCAACGACGCACAACTACAGCAGCACGTCGGCAAGCGGACGCTTGGGTACGTGGTGCACCCGCGCCTCGTCGCGCCAATAATTGATGGAGCCGTCGGGGTTGGAATCGATCGCATCGATCACCTGTGTCTCGGCCGGAACGCCAAACGCCATGATCAGCTTGAGCTCATACTTGTCGTTATCGAGCCCCATGGCATCGATCGCGTGGGGCGTAAAGGCCTTGAACATGCAGGCTGCCACCTCGGGCATGGCGCTGCGGGCGGCGAGCATCATCGTCTGCGCGGCAATGCCCGTGTCGACCTCGGTAATGGGAGCGGCTGGCTTGCCCGGAACGGCGCGCTCAGCAAGAATCGCGATGTAGCCGGTCGGGCGCTCGCCCTCATCGGGACCCGGCCAATCCTTGAGCGCACCGGCCCATGCAAGCTCGTCAAATACACGCGCGCAGTCCTCTGCACCGCTTACCACATGAAAACGCAGACGCTGAGCATTGGCACCACAGGGAGTCAGGTGCGCCAGCTCCGCCAGCTCAAGCAAAAGCTCACGCGGCACGCGCATGGACTCGTCAAAGCGACGGCACGTGCGGGCGCAGCGAACCAACGCATCAAACGCGTCCAAGCCGAGCTTTTCGCAACCCTGCTTTGCCATCGACTCAGCGCTTACCGGCGCTGCGGGAACTGCTTCGTTCATAGGGACCCCCAATTTCGGGCAATTGTTCTTAGGAAAATCTAACCCAAAACGTAGGCAATAACGAACAGGGCTGCAATGTTCTACACCTGTTGAATAGAAAATCGCGACGTGGGGAACAACGGAAACAATTCGGGGCCTTTGGGTTACGTTTCGCCCTCCCCGACCCATACGCCAGCGCCTTTAGGCGATACTGGTTGTAACAATCAAGGCTTACGCCGCACGGAAAGGAGACATTATGGGCATCTTCAAGAACGATGACCAAAAATCGAGCCAGTTTGGATTTGACGAGAAAAGCATGGCAGGCAAGGCCGTCAAGGCCGTGCGCTGGATTTACGCCATCACGGGCGTCTTGGCGCTCGTCGCCGGCATCGCACTGCTGTTTGCGCCCGCCAAGTCCCTCGTCTTCCTAACGACCGTCTTGGGCTTCTACTTTGTGATCACGGCCGCGATCAGGCTGTTTACCGCTGTTTTCGAGCCACTGCTGCCCACCGGCTGGCGCGTGACGAGCATCATCTCCAACCTACTCATTATCTTGGGCGGCGTCATAATCCTGCGCAACCAGGCCTTCTCGACCGCGACGCTCACCACGATGGTGGTTATCGTGGCCGGCTTTGGCTGGATTGTCGAAGGTGTCATGTCCATTCTGGAGTCCGAGCTTTCGTCCAACCGTGCCCTCGCCATCCTGAGCGGCGCACTTTCCATCATCGCCGGCATGTTCGTGTTTATCTATCCGCTGTGGTCGGCCAAGATGCTCGTTATCTTTAGCGGCGCCGCGCTGCTGGTGTTTGGCGTTACGCTGATTGTTCGCGCTATTCAATTTGGCAAACTGGTGCACTAGATGCCGCGAACGCTCTTTATTGATGCCGACGCCTGCCCGGTCACGCGCGAGTCAATTGATTGCGCGCGGCGGGCGGGCGTCGCCGTTGTTATCGCCGGCAACAGCACGCAAAACCTGGAACGGCACATTCGCCGCGACGACCCGCGTGATGCCGAGCACGCGCGACGCGGCTTTTGGGTCACGACGCTCGATGTGAGCGTGGGCGCCGACAGCGCCGACTTTGCCATTGTCGAACGCCTGCAGGCGGGCGACGTAGTCGTGACGCAGGACATTGGCTTGGCGAGCATGGTGCTCGGGCGCGATGCCGCCGCCATCGGTGTGCGCGGGCGCGTCTACGACAAAGCGACCATCGACATGCAGTTGTTTATTCGCCACGAGGAAAAGAAGGTGCGCCGCGCCGGCGGACGCACTCGCGGACCGGCGGCATTTACCAGCGAAGATCGCGCCCGCTTTAAACGCAACCTCACCGAGCTGCTGCGCTAACCAAGGTAGATTTTTGGGACATGTCCGGAAATCTGCTTTTTTGCTTTGGCGATTGACACGCATCCAACGCCCAGGTCATGGCGGTAGATTTTACGGCATGCCCCAGTTTTTACGGCATGCCCCAAGCATCTACTTAGAGGCCAAAGGCAGAAAGGATAAGACCCCAGCCCGCACCGATGACGTACATCATGATCAGGAACAGGACGTTTTCGCGGGCGCTGCGGTTGGTGCGGAACAGCACCAGGTAGCCCACACCGGCAGAGATGAGCGTGCCGGCGAGCATCGGGGCCAGCTGCAGCGCGCCCTCCAGGTACAGTTGCGTGATGACGACGCTGGCCGAGCAGTTGGGAATCAGGCCGACGAGTGCCGAGCCCAGGACCGCAAGCGTCTCGTTGCCACGCAGGAACTGCTCGATCGCGGACTCGCCGAAGGTCTCGAGCACGGCGACCAGAATCAGCGTCACCAGAAAAATGAATACCGATACCTGCACGGTGTGCGAGATGGCGCTGCGAATAATCGACAGGAGGGGCGCGCCCTCGTGAGAGTGGGAGTGACCGTGGCCATCATGGTGTTCATGCTCGTCCTCATGACCGTGATCGTGGCCATGTCCGTGTTCGTGCTCGTCCTCGTCTTCATCGCAACCGCAATGGTCGCGCTCGCACAGCTCATGGATGTGATCGGCGCTCACGCCCGCCTCGGCCACCTCGTCGATGATGTCACCGCCAGTGTGGTCGTCGTGCGCGCAGTTCACATGAGCCGGATTAGCAGCGGTCCCCAGCACGGTACGGCGAATCGCCGCATGTGCGCGAGCGTTACGACGCAGGCCGCGAATGGCGGCGTCCACGATAAAGCCCGTGACCAGCGCGATCAGCGCCTTCGAAGCCAGAAGCATCGCCATGGTCTGCACGGGAACTTGCTCGGCGAGCAACAGCGGCAGCATCTCATCGGAGGTCGAGAGAAACACCGCCACCAGGGTACCCAGCGTCGCGACGCGACCGGCGTACAGCGTGGCCGCCATTGCCGAAAAGCCGCACTGCGGCACCATGCCCAGCAACGAGCCAACCACGGGGCCCGCAGCGCCAGCGCGCTTGATGGCGCCGTTAACGCGGTCGCCCGCAACATGCTCGAGCGTCTCGAGCGCAAGGTACGTCACCAACAAAAACGGCACCAGCGAGAGCGTGTCTTTGCCGGCATCGAGCAGAATATCTATCAGTAAATCCATGACGGATGGAACCTTTCGTGTCTTTCGGCAGCATTGTAAAAGTCCTAGCGGTCAACTAGGGTATTGTAGTTGTCCCGGGCGCGGTGCCAATAGTTGCCCATGGTAAACTATCATCTCGCCACAACTCAGTAACCCCGAGCCGCGCGACGCGGCCCGTCCAAGGAGCATCCTATGAACGTTTCGCAAGCACTCGAATACGAGCGCCAGCCGTTTATCCCCATGTTTATCTATGGCGATCACGGTGCCATGGAGTCCGAGCGCCAGAAGGGCGAAGAGGCCCTCAAGGTGCTCGAAACCGAGTACTTTACCGCTGAGGGCGACCCCGGCTTCGACTTTGCCACCGTGCGCGACCTGGCCGACCGCAACCGCGACCTGTGCGACCAGATCGGCGAGGCGCGTCTACGCAACGTGACGCCCGCGACGCTTTCGCGCGGTCTGTCCGATGCCGACACCTGCGCCGCCATCGGCAAGATGCAAAAGCGCACCGCCGCGTCCGTCATGCGCGAGATCCGCGGCGACCGCGACGCGCTCGGCGTGGCGTACGCCCGCAAGCCTATCCAGGGCACGGTGCTCGGCATCGACATCGAGACCACCGGCCGTGCACCCGAGCGCGGCTACATCATCAACGTCGGCTGGGAGATCATGGATCTCACCAGCGACGCCGTGCCGCATGACGCCGAGGCACACTACTGCGGCCTGCCCGATATCTACCGCGGCGAGGATGTGCCGCTGTCGAATATCCACCACATCACCTGGGACGACATCGACGGCAAAACGCCCTTCCGCGAGAACAAAGAGCTGCAAAAGCAGCTGCTCAAGCTTATGAAGAAGTACCCGTACATGGCACACAACGCCGCCTTTGAGGACAGCTGGTTCAAGATCCACCTGGACGGCTACGCCGAGGCACGCCGCGCGGGTAAGATTATCGTCATCGACTCGCGCCAGATTTGCCGCAGCTTGGACGCCGACGTGCGCTCGCTCCCCCGCGAGTCCGCCCCCGCTGCGCTCGAGAACTGGGCGCGCCGCCGTGGAACCCTCGCCGCCGACGCCAACGAGCAGCATCTGGGCCTGGACGACACCGACCTCATGCTCCGCACCGTCCAAGCCGAGTTCAACCTCAAGAACCTATTCGCGAAATAACCGATCCATCTGCGGGAGCGCCTGCCAGGCACAGCGCAATCCGTCTGGGCACACCGACACGCAGTAAACTAGGGCGCAGCCTTATGGCTGCACCCTAGTTTTCATCAAAACGAGCAAATACGCGTGCTTCACATAGTCGGCAGGTTGGCCCACCTACATTTTTCGAGTTGTTCGGCCAGCTGAACCACTAGTCAAGGCCCCTTGAACCGCAATCGAAGCTAAAATCGCCTTAATTTCGCAACCAAGCCCCATAAATCTACCTGAATCAATTCGAATAGGACGTTGCGATCGCACCATTTGTATAGGATAAGGCCGAATAACTCAAATTATGTTGGTGAGGCATCTGAGCGGTCGGCAAAAACGCTTAGAAGCTACGAATCCGCAACTAAAGTTCATCAAAAAGGGGCAGCCGGCAGAAACCTCCCCAGCCAAAGCTGCTCCCTCAATACGACAGCTCAAAAACCCACCGTTCGCAGAAGATAAGCCGCGCCCCAATACCGTTGCCCGAAGTTTCGGGCGTATGCGGCGTCCGCTATGCCATCATGCGCGTATGGGAATCATTCTGTCACATACCACGGCACGCGCTGTATACCAAACAGCCAACTCGCTCGCAAGCTACGCGACCGGTCCCATACCTATGGAAAAGATCAGGGTGTCTGCGCCGACCACGTCCGACCTGGAAGCGGCACGAGCATGGCTCAACAGAAAGAATGTCGATTCTGAACGTATCCATGTGCTGACGTTTTCCAATAATGCCAAAAGGCACCGCAAGGGCTGCATCTGCCACTGCACGCACTATACGTTTGATGCAGAAAGCTACCTAGAACTTGAGCCGAACGTCTACATCGTCGATATCAAGCTGTGCGCGTTAGAAGCAACAGCCGACCTCAACCTTTCGGAGCTCGTTGAGTATTACTTTGAAATCTGCGGCTCCTACGCGCTTGGAACGTCCGACGAAACTCAATATCGCGAGCGCCCAGCCCTAACCAGCGTTGAAGAGCTCAGAGCCTTCTTTTCAGAGGCACCGGGGTATCGTGGATCTAATAAAGCACTTAAGGCACTTTCTTATGTACACGAAGGCTGTCGCTCCCCACTCGAAACGGCGTTTGTCATGATGCTAACAATGCCCAAGTCAATGGGTGGCTTAGCCATACGCGCTATCAAAACGGATTATCCGATCCCAGTCCCCAAAAGATACGCCGCCCTAACGCGACGGACGGTTTTCTACCTCGACGCGCTGCTCGAAAATTCGATGACCGATATCGAATACAACGGCTTTTACCACGACGAACCCGAGCAGCAATCAATTGACGAGGAGCGCCGAAACACGCTGCGAAACATGGGATATGCCGTTATCACAGTTAATCGTCATTCGTTTTTCAAACAGTCCGCTTTTAAACGGGTCATGGAAGCGATTCGCATTCGCGAGAAGATATGGCCCGGTCGACTCCCGGATAACTTCGCCATCCTGCAAGAAACTCTTCGTCAATTTGTCTTGCGGCGCTACTTCGAATACGGTCGCCGCGTCCTGGAGACACTCAAAGAAGAAGAGGCCGCCAAGCGCGAAATTGCAAGCCAATATCCGCAAGCTGATGACCCGAGCATCAACGATGTGCCCGAACCCGACGACATGCAACACGTCGGGGCCCTTGCTGAGGAAATCAATGGGGCTTGGGAATGCGACATGTTCGCAAAAATCGATGAAAACCGCACGGAAGACGACACGATTATTGATCTAATTGAGAATTCGCTCTTCTAAAGGCGATCTCTGCGGATGTCCACCTACATTTTTCGACTTATTCGGCCACCGATGTGCCAGATTGGCTGCAGCAATGCTCAATATAACTTTAGATAAAACTGATTCTGCAGGAACTCCCGTAGAGGAAGAACTGATTCTCGCGGTATTTGACACGATAAAGTACAAATATGAACAGTTCTAATGCTTCTCAAGGTGGCTTTCTTAGCATGCTAGCCGAACATCTCGAAATATGTTGGCGAGCATTGCGTCGATGTCTCCCAACCCACAGAAAATCGCAGAGGCGGCAAGCAGTCATCGAAATTAACGCAAATTGTATTGACATATGAACATACACTCATATAATCGAAAGCAAGTTATATGAGCGCATGTTCATATGAAAGGATATTGCAATGAGCATCCGCGTTGATGAAACGAAACCCGACATCGAGGCCACCGAACCCGCGATCCCCACCACCTGCTCGCCCGAGGACCTTCCCGACGAGGAGCTTCTCTACGACCTCGCCGACCTGTTCAAGGTCTTCAGCGACACCACGCGCATCAAGATCCTTTACGCCCTCATGGGCCGCGAGCTCTGCGTGGCAGACATCGCCGAAGCGACCGAAACCTCGCAGTCCGCGGTGTCGCACCAGCTGCGCACACTCAAGCAGTCGCACCTGGTTAAATTCCGGCGCGACGGGCGCAATATCCTATACTCGCTCGCCGACGACCACGTCTACACCATGCTCAACCAGGGCATGAGCCACATCTGCGAATAGCAGCCAACCACGGTACCAGCGCGGCCTGCACCCAAGCCGCAAAAACGGGAAAGGAACCCACCATGAAAAAGCAGTACAAGCTCGATGAGATCGATTGCGCCAACTGTGCGCGCGAGCTTCAGGACGAGCTGGCCAAGCTCGAGGGCGTCAAATCCGTGTCCGTCAACTTTATGACCCAGAAGCTGACGCTCGAGGCCGATGATGCTGAGTTCGACGAGGTGCTCAACCGCGTTGTTGAGTTTACGGCCGACGCCGAGCCGGACTGCGAGATTATTCTCTAGCCCAGGTTTACGCCAACCTGCAAGGCCGCGCTTGCTGCGGCCTTTGCTCGCGAAATTATATGAGCGAATGTTCATACATTCAAATTGGAGGATACGAGTCATGGCCACCGCCGACCCCAAAAAGAAAAAGAAGAAGCGCAAGAAAAAAGAATCACTCGAGCATAAGCGCAACCGCATCCTGGTAGCGCTGGGCATTTTTGCCGTGGTGTACGCCCTCGATGAGTTCAGCACCCTTACCGCCGCATTCGGCACCCCGGGCGACATCTACGCCAGCTTTGTGCTGTTCCTCGTGCCGTTTTTGATTGCCGGCTACGACGTACTGCAAAAGGCATTCAATAACATCCGCCGCGGCAAGGCCTTCGACGAGAGCTTCCTCATGGCCGTCGCAACCATCGGCGCATTTGCCATGGTGCTCTTCCCCGACACAGACCCGCACATGGCCGAAGGCGCCGCCGTCATGCTGTTCTACCAGGTCGGCGAGCTGTTCCAGGCATACGCCGTGGGTAAGAGCCGCAAGTCGATCAGCGCCATGATGGACATCGCGCCCGACTACGCTAACGTCGAGCAACCCGACGGCTCACTCGAACAGGTCTTCCCCGATGACATCGCGGTCGGCACCGTGATCGTGGTCAAGCCCGGCGAGCGCGTGCCTATCGACGGCGTCATCGTCGAGGGCGAAACCCAGCTCGACACCGCCGCCCTTACCGGTGAGTCGGTCCCCCGCCCGGCCAAAACCGGAGACGATATCATCAGCGGCTGCATCAACATGACGGGGCTCATCCACGTGCGCACCACCAAGCCCTTTGGCGAGTCCACCGTCGCACGCGTCCTGGAGCTCGTGGAGAATGCCAGCGAAAAGAAGGCACGCACCGAGAACTTCATCACGCGCTTTGCCCGCATCTACACGCCCGCCGTCACCGGCGCTGCCGCGGTGCTCGCGCTCGGCGGTGGCCTGGTCACCGGTGCCTGGTCCGACTGGATTCTGCGCGGCCTGACCTTCTTGGTCGTCAGCTGCCCGTGCGCGTTGGTGATCAGCGTGCCGCTTAGTTTCTTTGGCGGCATCGGCGGCGCATCCAAGCTGGGCGTTCTCATCAAGAGTTCTAACTACCTCGAGACGCTCGCCGACGTGGACACCGTCGTCTTTGACAAGACGGGCACCCTCACCAACGGCACGTTCTCGGTGGTCGCGGTACACCCCGAGGCCGGCTATACCGAGCAGTCGTTGCTCGAAGTCGCAGCCCTTGCTGAGTCGTTCTCCGATCACCCCATCGCGCAGTCCGTACGTGTCGCCTACCAGGGCGAGGTCGACCCCAAGCGCGTAAGCGACTCCACCAACGACGCGGGCCATGGCGTGACGGCAACCATCGACGGCAAGCACGTCGTCGTTGGCAACGCAAAGATGCTCGCCGCGGCCGGAGTCGAAGCGCCCGATTGCGAGGTCGTCGGAACGATTCTGCATGTGCTCGTTGACGGCGTGTACGCCGGCCACATCGTGATTGCAGACACCGTCAAGGCCGATGCTGAGCAAACGATTCGCGACCTGCACGCCGCCGGTGTCAAGCGCACCGTCATGCTCACGGGCGACCGCGAGGAGGTTGCGGCGTCTGTGGCCAAGCAACTCAGTCTCGACGAGTTCCACGCGCAGCTGCTGCCGGGCGATAAGGTCGAGCGCGTCGAGGCGCTGCTTGCAACCGAGAGTGGCAAGGGCAAGCTCGCCTTTGTGGGCGACGGCATCAACGATGCGCCCGTGCTTACGCGCGCCGATGTGGGCATTGCCATGGGCGCTATGGGTTCTGACGCTGCGATCGAGGCCGCCGATGTCGTGCTCATGGACGACAAGCCGTCCAACATTTCCCGCGCGATCCGCGTGGCGCGCAAGACCATGGCGATTGTTTGGCAGAACATCATCTTTGCGCTGGGCATTAAGCTGCTGATTCTAGTGCTGGCAGCACTCGGCATTGCCAACATGTGGCTTGCTGTGTTCGGCGACGTAGGCGTGGCGATCATCGCCATCCTGAACGCCATGCGCGCGATGGGTGTCAAGAACCTGTAGCGTTCGTGGGCTGTCCGGCCGGGACCGGGCTTGGTTTTGAAAACGTCCTCGCGCTGCGGAGTGTTTTCAAAACCAAGCCCGGCCCCGACCTGCGTTGACACAGCTGGTGGTTCTTGGGCATCGCTTACTGACGGGGTTCCTTGTCTGAATTGGACTTAGTTGGTGGTGCTACTGATCCCGGTCGCTGTCCCGCGCCGTTCCGGCGCGGGAGGCGCGCCGCTGCGGGAGTGCTAGTCGGTCATTATTGGCGCCGAAGCACCGTCCCGTCCCAGCATCGCCCTCAGCTTCTCGAAGCTTTCCTCGCTTAGGCAGTGCTCCATGTGGCAGCCCTCTTGCGACGCGACCTCAGCCGAAACACCCGCATCCTCTAGCAGCCCCACGAAAAAGCAGTGACGCTCCCACATTTGGCGCGCGACCTCCAGACCACGCTCCGTCAGATGAACGTCGCGCTTGCCCATTTCGACATAGCCGTTGCTTTCCAACGTCGCCATGGCCTTGGAAACGCTCGCCTTGGTTACGCCGAGGTGCTCCGCAACGTCGATCGAGCGCACGATGCCCTGACGTTCCGACAGAACGTAGATCGATTCGAGATAGTCTTCTCCGGATTCACGTAGGGCCATGGGCCGCCTTTCGCGATGATTGCTAGTTAGCCTTTGGATACTTTTCACAGCTTACTTTACCGCAAAAGTTGCCCATGTCTTACTACTTTGCCTAAAAGTTAGCCGTGTTTCACAAAACGTGCGGGACGAAAACAAAATGGGGACGCCCCGCAAGGAGTGTCCCCAGGTGCCGGCAGAAAAGGAGCGTCCCAAAGTGCCGAGCCGCAGCTATAACAGGCCAAAGTGCTTTGCGGCGTTGTAGATCCCATCGTCGTCCACGGCGGTCGTCACGTAGGTCGCCGCAGCTTTCACCGTGTCCTGCGCGTTGCCCATGGCCACACTTGTGCCCACGGCCGAGAACATCGACAGGTCGTTCTCGCCGTCGCCAAAGGCAATCGCTTCACTCGCGTCGATGCCCAGGCGCTCCAGCGTCGCCGCCACACCCAGGTCCTTGCCGCCGTTGGCCGGAATAATGTCGCAGAACAGGTCGCACCAGCGCGTGGTGAGCGAATGCGACACGGCATCGGTCACGATATGCTCGTCAACTGGGTCAACAAAGGCACAGAACTGATAGACCGGCGCGTCAAAGGCATGCTCAAACGGCTCCTCGTGGTAGACGATTCCCGCGTTGCTGCCAGCCGTCACCACGCGCTCGGACAGGCGGTTCACAAACGAGTTCTCGCCCTGCATGCACAGTGAGTCGTAGCGCCCCTGCGCCACCTGGTCCACAATCACCGCAACGTCGTCCGGATCGATCGGGCAGCTGCGGTAGACGCCCTTGGCATCAAAACAGTGCTGGCCCGAAAGCGTAATGTACGCATCCCAGCCCAGGTCGAACAGCCAGTCCGGCATCTGGTAGGTCGGACGGCCCGTGGCGATCACGCACGCAATCCCCTGCTCGCGAAAGCTGTCGAGCACCTGCTGCGCCGACGCCGGAATCCGGTGGGTCTTAAAGCTCAGCAGCGTACCGTCGATATCGAAAAACGCGGCTTTGATCATTCTCGCCTACTCCTCGCCCTCGAGCTTTTCGCTCGCCTCGAGCCACGCCATCTCCAGCTCGTCCATGGCGGCGTGAGCCTCGTCGATCTTTGCCTGCTGCTCGCCGAGCGCCGTGTAGTTGGTGGGATCGACCTGGGCCATGGCGGCCTCGGCCTCCTCCACGCGGGCGCGCTGCGTCTCCATCTTGCGCTCGAGCGAGCTCACCTCGCGGCGGAGCTTCTGACGCTCGGCGTTGGAAAGGCCGTTGGGCTGACCGCTCGACTTGGGCTTGTCGGCAGCAGCCGCCGCACCGGTGTCAAACGTGCCGGTCTTGGCGCTCGGCGCGCCCACGGGCTCGCCCTCGGCGGTAGCGTTGCACAGGCGAAGGTACTGGTCCACGCCACCGGGCATATGCGTCAGGTGGCCGTCGAGCAGTGCCCACTGTTGGTCGGTCACGCGCTCCATCAAAAAGCGATCGTGCGTCACCAGGATCAGCGTGCCGGGCCAGCCGTCCAGCAGGTCCTCGACAATCGCGAGCATGTCGGTATCCAGGTCGTTGCCCGGCTCGTCCAGGATGAGCACGTTGGGCTCGTCCAGAATCGTCAGCAACAGCGACAGGCGACGGCGCTGGCCGCCCGAAAGATCGCCGATGCGGCTCCAGAGCTGCTGCGTCGTAAAGCCCAGACGCTCGCAGAGCTTCTCGGGCGAAGTCTCCTTGCCGTCGATGACGTAGTACTTCTTATAGTTGCCGAGCACCTCGCGGATCGTGTCGCCCATGTAGGGTTCGAGCTCCTCGAGCTGCTGCGACAGCACGCCAAAGCGCACTGTCTGGCCAATCTTCACGCGGCCGCGCGTGGGTTCAATCTTGCCCTGGATCACGTCAAGCAGTGTGGACTTGCCGGCGCCGTTCTCGCCCAGCAGGCCATAGCGGTCGCCCGCACCAATGAGCCAGGTCACGTCAGAGAGCACCTGCTTGGGCGCGCCATCGGTATCCGCATAGCCAGCGTCCACGTCGACCACATCGATAACCTGCTTGCCCAGGCGGCTCACGGCTAGGCGCTTGAGCTCCAGCTCGTCACGCACGGGAGGCACGTCGGCGATGAGCTCGCGGGCGGCATCCACGCGAAACTTGGGCTTGGTGGAGCGCGCCTGGGCACCGCGGCTCAGCCACGCGAGCTCCTTGCGCGCCATGTTGCGACGACGCTCCTCGGTGACGGCGGCCATGCGGTCGCGCTCCACGCGCTGCAGGATATATGCGGAGTAACCGCCCTCGAAGGGATCGACCTGGCCGTCGTGGACCTCCCACATACTGGTGCAGACCTCGTCCAAGAACCAGCGGTCGTGCGTGACCACGAGCATCGCGCCCTGGCCGCGCTGCCAGCGGGCCTTTAAGTGACGCGCGAGCCAGTTGATGGTGCGCATGTCCAGGTGGTTGGTGGGCTCGTCGAGCATGAGCACGTCGTAGTCGCCGATCAGCAGGCGCGCGAGGTCCACGCGACGGCGCTGGCCGCCCGAAAGCTCGCCCACCGT
The DNA here is from genome assembly GCA_958429025.1 of uncultured Collinsella sp. Taxonomy (GTDB): domain Bacteria; phylum Actinomycetota; class Coriobacteriia; order Coriobacteriales; family Coriobacteriaceae; genus Collinsella. The sequence continues at coordinate 85,581 of CAUAIH010000006.1, forward strand.
GCCCTCCCAGGGCACATCGCTAATAAGGCCGGCCAGAATCTGGCGCGTACGCGGGCTCGAGGCCCACTCGTATTCGGGTGTGTCACCGACGACGGCATGATGCACGGTGTCGGTATCGACCAGGTTATCCTTTTGGCCGAGCAATCCAATCGTCGTGTCGCGGCGGTGCGTCACGCGGCCGTCGTCGGGCTCCAACGTGCCGGCGAGCACGCTCAGCAGCGTCGACTTGCCGTCGCCGTTTTTACCGACAATACCAATACGGTCGCCCTCGCCCACGCCGAGCGTAACGCTATCGAAAATATGCTTGGTGGGAAACTCTAGGCTGACGGAATCGCATCCCAAAAGAATCGCCATATGCCCTGCTCCTTCGTAGAAATTCAACGTTGTCCATGATAGCAGCGAGCCCCACCCCAAACCACCACGAAGGCGCCTGTCCCCTTTGTGGTGGTCGTTTCGGTCGCAGAGCAAAAGGCGGGCCATCTCCCGCAAGAGATGACCCGCCTCTCCAATCAGTCCTGCGGCAACCGTGGCCGCTGCAGGCCTCAAGCATGTCCCGGACTAGGAGAACATGCCGGTGAGGTAATCATTCAGCCGCTTATCCTTGGGCCGTTGGAAAATCTCGTCGGTCTCGTCGTACTCGACCATATCGCCCATGTAGAAGAACGCCGTGCGGTTGGACACGCGCGACGCCTGCTCCATGTTGTGCGTCACGATAACGATGGCGCGGTCGGCCACGATCGATGACATGAGGTCCTCGATCGCCAGCGTCGAGATGGGGTCGAGCGCCGAGCAGGGCTCGTCGAACAGAATCACGTCGGGGTTGAGCGCCAGCGTGCGCGCGATGCACAGACGCTGCTGCTGACCGCCCGAAAGCGCATAGGCGCTCTTATCGAGCTTGTCTTTGACCTCGTCCCACAGCGCCGCGCCGCGTAAGCTTTCCTCGACCATGCGGTCGAGCTCGTCACGGTCGGTGATGCCGTGGCGCTTGGGCGCAAACGTGATGTTGTCGCGAATGGACTTGCGGAACGGGTTGGGCTGCTGGAACACCATGCCAATGGAGCGGCGCAGCTCGTAGGTGTTCTCGGTCTTGGTATTCACGTTGCGCCCGCGGTAGTTGATCTCGCCCTCCACGCGGCAGCCGCGAATCTCGCGATTCATAAGGTTGAGGCTACGCAAGAAGGTCGACTTACCGCAGCCCGAAGGCCCGATGAGCGCCGTGATCTCGCCCTTGTGAAAGTCGAGCGACGTATTGTGCAGGGCATGGTGGTCGCCATAGTACACGTTGACGTCCTTGGTGGAGAGCACGACCTCGTCGCTCACGGCCTTGCCGCTCACGCGCACGCGCTTCTCGCTCTCCCCCACGCTCGACAGGAAGTCCCGGGTGTCGGACGATGCCGCTTCGGTTGCGGGCGTTACATTCATCTCGCTCATTCGGCCGTCATCTTCCTTGCCAGTTGCTTGCCCACAATGCGGGCGATTACGTTAAACAGCAGCACGCAAATCATCAGCAGTGCCGCGGTACCCCAAACGATCTGCTGGGCCTCGGGGCTGCCCTCGCCATAGATCTTGTAGATATGCACGGCGAGCGACTCGCCGGGGCGGAACACGTTCCAGGCACAGGTGGGGCTCGACAGGTTAAAGCTCAAGAAGTTCAGGCGAACCGGCGAGCTCATACCCGAGGTAAAGAGCAGTGCTGCGGCCTCGCCAAACACACGGCCGGCCGAAAGCACGATGCCGGTCACGATGGCGGGCATGGCCTCGGGAATCAGGATGTGCAGCGTGGCCTCCCAACGGGTGAGGCCCATAGCCAGGCACGCATCGCGCTGGGCCTGCGGCACGTCCTCGAGCGCCTGTTGGATCACACGCACCAGGATGGGAATGTTAAACATGGTAAGCGCGACGGCGCCGGAGATAATGGAGTACTTCCAGCCCAGCTGCACCGAGAACACCAGAAAACCGAACATGCCGACAACGATGGAAGGCAGCGAGGACAGCGTCTCGATGGCGGTGGAGGCAATGTCGCGGACGGGTCCGTCGGGTGCGTACTCAACCAAAAAGACCGCGCCACCCAGGCTGATGGGCACCGAGATGATCAGGGTGATCAGCAGCAGGTAGAACGAGTCGAACAGCTGGTAGAGCACGCCGCCCTGCGTTCCGTTGGCGCGCGACGGCTCCGTGAGAAAGCCCGGCTGGAACAGCGTCGAGATGCCCTCGAACAGGATATAGGCCACCATGGAGACGACGATGAGCATGACGATGGCGACGATCGCCGTCAACACGCCCGTGGCGAAGCGGTCCTGCTTTTGGACACGCCCGAGCCTCGCCTCGTCGATGTGGATACGCGTGCTAGCCACGAGCCTTCGCCCCCTTGCGGCCGATAAGGTGGATGATCAGGATGAAGATGAGACTCATGCCCATCAGCAGCAGGCCGAGCGCCCACAGAACATCGTCTTGGGCCGAGCCCTCGGCATAGACTGCCATGGACGTGGTGAGCGTGGTGGTGATGGTCGAAGCCGGCGACAGCAGCGACGTCGGCATGGCCTCGATGCCGCCGATGACCATGCGCACGGCGAGCGTCTCGCCAAAGGCGCGGGTCATGCCCAAGATAACCGCGGTCATGAGCGACGGCATGGCGGACTTGAGCACCACGTGCCAGATGGTCTGCCAGCGGGTGTAGCCCAGCGCGAGCGAGCCCTGGCGGTAGCCGTCGGGCACGGCGCGCAGGCCATCGACCGAAAGCGTGGTCATCGTCGGCAGAATCATGACCGCCAGCACGATGGCGCCGGGCAAGATGCCCAGGCCCGTGCTCACGTGGAAAACGCTCTTCATAAGACCGACGACCACGTGAAAACCGATCAGGCCAAAGACGACCGAGGGGATGCCGGTCAAAAGCTCAATGAGCGGCTGAAAGATCTTAGAGCCAAACTTAGGGCTAATCTCGACCGCAAAGATGGCGGAGCCGATGGCGATGGGCAGCGCGATGAGCGTGGAGAGCACCATGACCGCAAACGAGGTGACGATCAGGGGCAGGGCGCCGGTATAGGGCAGGCCGTTTTCGGCTGTGTTGGCCAGGTCCCACTTGGTGCCGGTGAAAAACTCGACGACCGAGACGCCGTCCTTGACAAAAGCCGAGAGGCCCTTTTGGGCGACCATAAAGATGAGCGCGGCAACGACAAGCGTCACGAGCGCTACGCACGCGCCCGTGACGCCCAGGCCCACGTTCTCAAGGTCGCGCTTTGGCAGCTGTTTTGCCATTGCAAACCTTTCCGGGGCGATTACTTATTTAGCAGAGACCTTGCCGCTGGCGTCCTTGACGACCTTCATGGCAGAGACGGGGATGAAGCCCTGCTCCTCGACGAGCTTGCCCTGGACGTCGTCGGAAAGCATGAACTCCAGGAAGGCCTTGGTGGCCTCGTCGGCGTCCTTGGAGCAGTACATGTGCTCGGTAGCCCAGATCTTGAAGGAGTCATCAGTGACATTCTTGCTCTTGGGCTCGACGCCCTCGACCTTGATGGCGTTGAACTTGGAGTCATCGAAGTGCGAGAAGTCGAGGTAGGAGATGGCGTTATCGGTGCTGCCCATCTGAGTCTGGACGTCGCCGGACTTGTCGAGCTCGGCGTCGCCCTTAAAGTCGACGGCCTCGTCGCCAAAGACGGCGGCCTCGAAGGTGGCGCGAGTACCGGAGCCGGCCTTGCGGTTGAGGACGACGATCTTGGCGTCGTCGCCGCCGACCTCCTTCCAGTTGGTGATCTGGCCGGAGAAGATGCCCTTGAGCTGCTCGAGGGACAGGTCGTCGACCGTCACGTTCTTGGAGACGACGGGGCCCATGCCCACGACGGCAACCTCGTGGTCGACGAGCTTCTTGACCTGGTCGGCCTCGAGTTTGGTCTCGGCGAAGACGTCGGAGTTGCCGATGGTGACGGTGCCGGCGGCAACAGCGGTCAGGCCCTTGCCCGAACCGTTACCCGAGCCGGAGACGGAGACGTCCGGGTTGGCATCCATGAACTTCTCGGCAGCGGCCTCGACGAGAGCCTGGAACGAGGAGGCGCCGTCGTAGGTCACCTCGCCGGAGACGGACTCGGCAGCAGCGGCGCTACCCTTGTCGGCGGCGTCGGATGCGCCGGAGCCGCCGCAACCAACGAGACCGAGACCGACGATGCTGGCAAGACCACCAGCGAGGCCGAGGAACTGACGACGAGAATAAGCCTGATCGAGCATGATCTTCCTTTCATACATGCGACTCGTGGGCACCCCGCCCACTTTGCTGTTTGGAAAGATACGGCCCCGACCGGGCAGCGTCCGCGCCAACTACGGTTTCTTACGGGCATTTGATAGACCCTTACCGCAAGCGCAGCACGGCCTTTACAAACGAATAACAAACCCGCCACCAAGCATGACCCGCCTTTTACACCAATAAAAACAAAGTTGCGGTGAAATAGTTCCTGCTTGGCCATCAAATGGCCCATTCTAGGAACTATTCCACCGCAACTTAGATTGGGAAACCGCGAGACCTTAAAGCTCTAATTCATTCAAACGGAGGATCGCAACAATATAGATCTTGAGCGCCTGCTTGAGCTGGTCCTCGTTGGCGCACTCGTTGGGACCGTGCATCTGGCCGCCCCACTCGGGCAGCTCCAGGCCGGTCTCCTCGGGGCCAAACGAGACGGCGCGGGCAAAGTTGCGCGCGTACGTACCGCCGCCCATAGCAAAGGGCTCAGCATGCTTGCCCGTAAACTCGTTATAGGTATCAATAAGCGCCTTCACGGCCGGATCGTCGGCAGACACCGAGAACGGCACCTTAGCGCGACCCAGCTGACACGTCACGCCAAAACGGCCCACGAGCGGGTCGAGCTGCTCGCGGATGGTATCGGCACTCGTACTGTCGGGGAAGCGCACGTCGATGACCTGCTCAATATGGCCATCCGCCACGCGGATGACTCCAGCGTTGCAGGTAAGCGGGCCAAACGCCGGACTCGTCGCATCGATACCTAGGCCGCGGCCATAGGCATCCGCATGCACAAAGGCCAGGAACTTGACGAACTCGTGCTCGGCAGGCGTCAGCAGACGCTCGTCGCGTGCACCAAACGCGTCCTCGGCCTCGCGCAGATACGCCACGATCAGGCCGACGGCGTTGATCGTTCCCTCTGGCATCGAAGCGTGGCCGCCAATACCGTGGGCGAAAATCTGCGCATGCCCGTTATCAAGCGCCGTGATCTCCAGGCGGTCGGCGTTCTCAACGGGCGCCGGCAGCTCATCGGCGGCAATCGCGAGCTCGCAGATGGACTGCGACGGAATGGCGTTGCTCGCCTCGGCACCGCTCCAGGACACAATGCGCCCGCCGTCGATCTTGGGGCTCACAAACGTCGCCCCAAACTGGCCCTTCTCGGCATTGCAGACCGGGAACTCGGCATCGGGCGTAAACAAAAAGTCGGGGTCTGCGTGGTTCTCCAGATAATGGTGAACGTCGGACATGCCCACTTCCTCATCGCAGCCCAGCAGTGCGCGAAAGGTATAGCGCGGCACAATGCCGTGCTTGAGCAGGTAGGCACCGGCGTAGAGCGACAACACCGCCGGACCCTTGTCATCAATCACGCCACGGCCGAGCAGCCATCCCTCGCGACGCTCCATCGCAAACGGGTCGGTGTTCCAGCCGGGGCCGGCGGGCACCACGTCCACGTGGCAGATGGTCGCGAGCTGCTTGTCGCCGCGACCCGGGATATCGGCAATGCCCACATAGCCCTCGTCGTCGCTCGTCTGGTAGCCGAGCTTTTGCGCAATGCCGAGCGCGCAATCGAGCGCATCACGAACCGGGCGGCCAAACGGCGCGCTAGGCTCCGCATCGGCAGCAACGGCTACGGACGGATAACTCACCAGCTGCTCGATATCGGCGACGACATCCTCCCAGACCTCGTCGACATACTCGGTAACGCTCTGCTCCACCTGATTCATGGACTGCCTCCTTACCAATGAGCGACGGGTACGCCCGCCCCTCACATCAAGTGCTTATATAGCGAAAAGTTTAGCAAGCTCGGCCACCGAGTGCACCACTGCATCGGCACCCGCCGCCTCGTGCTCGCCCGGCGCCGCCGCGCCCGAATAGATACCGATGCACGGTACGCCCATTGCGTGCGCGCCCTCCACATCGTTGAAGCGATCGCCGATCATCACGGCATCGCACGCCGTCATACCGAGCTCTGCCAGGGCATCGCGGACCGAATCGGCCTTGGTCTCGCGCCCCTGCAGCGGATTCATGCCAGCCACCGCCTCAAACTGAGAAAGACCCAGCTCATGCACCATGTCGATACACTTCGCCTCCATGCGCGACGTCGCCACGGCCAAGCGCTTGCCCTGGGCGACCAACCCATCCAGCAGCTCGGGGATCCCGTCGAACACGGGATACTCCTCCGGTCCCAGCTCGTCAAAAAAGGCACGGTACTCGTCGGCCACCACAAGCGACTCCTCGCGGGAAAAGCCATAAAAGTCGTGAAAGCTCTTCCACAGGGGCGGCCCGATCATGCGGCGCAGGTCACCCATCTGCGCCTCCGAAAACCCGCGCGCGGCCAACGCCTTGCGCGTCGAGGTCATCACCGCCCGACCCGTATCGGCCACCGTGCCGTCAAAATCGAACAACACAATCGGCCGCTCGCATAGCTGTAATGCCGCCATCGGCATCCCTCTTCCCCAGTTGATGATTTCCACACCGTCACTTCAAACTGTTGACTATTCAACAATTGAACCTAGCAATGTAGAGCAACTCAACTATACTTGTCGCACTTTGCTCTAAGAAGGCGGCGCGCAAGCGCCCCAACGAAAGGTGCAATTATGTCTTTTGCCATCATAACCGACTCCACGTCGGACATCTCCCCCGCCCGCGCTCAAGAACTCGGCATTTACGTGATTCCGCTGCATGTGATTATCGAGGGCGAGGACCTGCTCGACCAGGTACAGATTACCGCCCAGGAGTACGTCGCGCGCATGGCCGGCTCCGAGCAGCTGCCGCACACCTCGCAGCCGAGTGCCGGCGAGTTCAAGGCACTCTTTGACCGCGTGCGTGCTGACGGCCACGACAGCGCGATCTTTATCTCGCTGTGCAGCGAATGGTCCGCCTGCTATTCCAACGCATGCCTGGTCGCCGAGACCCACGAGCTCGACGTGCGCTGCATCGATTCGCGCACTGGCTCGGGCGCCGAGGGCCTGCTGGTGGAGTACGCGCGGGCCATGCGCGAAGATGGCCGCAGCCTGGACGAGACCGAGGCGCAGATCCGCGCGACGCTGCCCGACGCCCACCTGCTGCTGATTCCCCGCACGCTCGAGAATCTCGTTAAGAACGGCCGCGCGCCCAAGCTCGCCGGCCAGCTCACGCAAATGCTCAACATTCGCCTGGCCGTTTCGCCGGAGTGGAAATCGGGCGAGATCAAGGCAATCAAAAAGGGCCGCGGCGCCAAGCGCATCGTCGCCAACACCATGGCAGATTGCCTCGCGTTTTTGGACGAGCACCCGGGCTCAAGCGTGCGCGTGCTCACGACCGGCGCCGCCGAGGAGCAGGAACTTGTCAACGAGGCGCTCGCGGGCCAGGACTACGTAGACGCCGGCACCGGCCCCATCGGCTGCACCATCGCCACCCACGTAGGCGTCGACGCCATCGCCATCAGCTACTGCCCCCGCTACCAACCTGCCAAATAGGGACAGGTTTATTTTGGCAGGTTTTATCTGGGCAAACGTCCAGCGCCAACAAATACCAGCCTGACTAGATCGGGCAGGCAGGAGCTATCGAACAACCAAGGTACAGCCAGCCGTAGCAAAGCCATCATGCCGGTGCACCCCAACTCAAGGCGCGCCGGCATCCCTTTAGGAATTGCGGTGGGAAAGGGGCCGAATAGTCGAAAGACAGCGAACCGCCGAATGCCGCTCACGGAGCGGCACCCCACTATCACCGAACCAAAATCAAAGTCGAGTATCTCAAATAGCCGAAATGGCGTACCCTCATCCCAATGAACGCAGACAAGAATGGCATTCAAATGAGCAACGCCGTGCATCAATACGCCCTTTTCGGGAACGCCTTATTCAAACTCAATAAAACGGTTGTCCACGCTTCGGATCCGCGTAAGCAAATCGTCATCTGTAGCAACGGTCCAGACATCCGTTACGCGACACTCGAAGAATGGGACAAAGCCGGCAAATCTTTCAACGAACATGCACAGACCGAGGGCATCGTTACCAGCGCGAGCCCAGCGCGCGACAAACTCGAGCTCTTTCGCAATCTATTTTCCGGTCGCAAAGATGTGCACGCTCACGGGTATCGCAGAAAAGACGGGGGCATCGGCTATACACCCGCCTGCGCAAATGAGTGGAGGCCAGGCATTTGTCCCAAAGCAAACCATCAGAGAATTAAATGCGCTGAATGTCGCAGCCGCACATTCCTTGAGCTGAACGATGCCGCCATTATCGCCCATTTCAAAGGCAGCGACGACAGGCTCCGGGACGTCATAGGTCAATATGTTCTCGACAAAGACTGCAACACGAATGTCCTTGTCATCGATTTTGACAAAGCCGACTGGAAAGAAGCGGCAAACGCTATCAGGCTTGTCGCAAAGAAGCATGGAATCGATGCAGCGATTGAGCGATCGAGGTCAGGCAACGGCGCGCATATCTGGTTTTTCTTTCTCGAATCTGTGAGCGCAAAGACCGCGCGGGATTTTGGGAGCTGCCTTATCATCGAAGCGGCGGCGCTCAACAAGTCAATCACCTTCGAAACCTTTGACCGAATGCTACCCGCGCAGTCCACCATTCCTGAGGGCGGCTTTGGAAATCTCATTGCGCTGCCTTTTCAGGGAAAAGCGCAGCGGAAAGGAAACAGCGTATTTGTTGACGAACGATTCGAGCCCTTTCCCGACCAATGGCTTTACCTTTCGCAAATCCAACTAATCTCGCGTGCGACGGTGGATCGTCTGATCGAGGACACCGAAAACAAACCGCTTGGAATAGCAACAGCTGCAGCGACAAACAAAACCAGGCGCAATGTCCAAAAGCCACGAAAGCGGCTCCCGCTCACGCCACGAGACTTCCCCTCGAACCTGCCCGTCACACAAGCCGATATGCTCTACATCCCCGAAAAGTCTCTGAGCCCGGCAGCTCAAATGGAAGTCCGCAGGCTTGCGACATTTGCCAACCCGGAGTTCTTCCGTGCGCAATCTATGCATCAATCAGTATTCGGCAAACCGCGACTCATAGACCTCAGCGAACTTAGAGATGGCCGCGTCGCGATTCCCAGAGGCTGCAAAGCCCAACTTGAGCAGCTGATTCAAGAAGCCCACGTTACTGCCCATTATTCAGACGAACGTAGCACGGGCAATCCAATTGAGATGGCATTCAAAGGGACCCTTCATCCCGAACAGCAAATTGCCGCCGACCAGATGCTTGAATACGAAGACGGAATCATGTCTGCACCAACGGGCTTCGGTAAAACCGTCATCGGAGCTTATCTTATTGCCGCCGTTGGTCTTCCGGCGCTCGTCATTGTTCCAAAGACCGCGCTCATAGCCCAATGGAAATCGCAGCTCGAACGATTTCTCGACATTACGGACACCAGAGAGCCGGTCCGAACGCCAAAAGGACGAATCAGCAAAAAGCAACCTCCCCTTATTGGACAAATCGGAGGGGGCAAAACCGCCGTCAGCGGCCTTATCGACGTCGCTTCCTTTCAGTCGCTATCCGGCAAAGACTCCCAAACCGGGGAGCCGATAGTTAAGGACCTTGTTTGTAATTACGGCCTCATTATCTGCGACGAATGCCACCATGCTGCCGCGCCTCAGCTCGAGCTCGTCCTCAAGTCCGTTCCAGCCAAATATGTATATGGCCTTTCCGCGACACCCGAGCGCTCCGACGGACTCACACGCGCGCTCTCGATGCTCTGCGGCCCGCTTCGCTATGCCATCGATCCAAAAACGCAGGCAATTCAGCAGGGCATCCAGCGCATCGTGCGGCCGAGATTTACCGGCATTCGTCTATCTGCCTACGAGCCGGGTGCAAGCTTCAATCAGATTCTTGATCTGCTGTGTGCACATGCGGCAAGAAACGAATTGATTGTCGATGACGCCCTCGAAGCAGCGTCAAACGGTCGGCATCCGCTCATACTATCCAAAAGGAAAAAGCATGCTGAGGAACTGTTCAGGCTGCTTAATGATCGCAGACACGAACCCATACTCTTAACCGGAGAAATCGGTGCCAAAGAAAGAAAAACGATACTGAACAGTCTTCCCGGCCTTGAGCATGAACATCGAATCATCGTCGCCACCGAAAGCCTTCTGAGCGAGGGCTTCGATCTGTCCTACCTTGACACCCTATTCATTGCCACGCCGATATCTTGGGACGGCAGTGTAACGCAGCAGGCGGGCAGACTGCACAGAAGCCACGAGGGCAAGCAACAGATTGAGATATTCGACTACATTGACCTGTCGATACCCATGCTCGCTCGCATGTACCAGAAGAGACTCAAGACGTACGCCAAGCTGGGCTACGAAATTTATTCAGCAGAGGACAGTGAGCAACCCGATTACAACATTCTCATAGAGCCAGCAAACGCTATTGAGGCATTAATTAAAGACATCACCGGTGCCACAAAGAGCGCCTTCATAGCCGCATCCTACGCATCCGCCGCATGCCTCGCGAAACTCACCGCCACACTCGCAGGCGCAGCCGCCCGTGGGATTACCCTTGAGATTTATGTTGCCTCAACTCCGCGCGATGACGCGAAAGCGATTTTTGCCGAGATGAACGTCGACTATTCCGTCAAGGCCAAAGGGCGGCTTTGCGCGGCCGTGATTGACGAGGAAACTGTCTGGTACGGGACTATTCCGCTGCTGGCATTCCCCAAGAAAGAAGACTGCAGCATCCGTTTCAGAAGCAATGAAGTCGCCGCTGAGTTTTTGAGCGAAATCCAGCAACGAGGAGAACCGGGGGCCGCAGCAACGAACGTGGCGCCCCTATCAGTTGCGGTGGAATAGGGTCTGCTCCTGGCCAATCAGCCGCCAATCAATCCCTATTCCACCGCAACTTGGAAATCGGCGATCAGCCCAGCGGACCCTGAAACAGCTCCTGATGAGTGCCCATTCTCACCAGCCTAATCACTGGGTTAGTCTTATGGGGAAGATAAAGAACGACCACATCGACCAAGCCATCGGATAGGTGGAAATCGATGTGGCCGTTGTAGTTTCCGCCCGGGTTTGAGAGCTCGTGGGCGCCATACTCCGCCGGAAGTGACCCATGAGCCACAAGCTCCGCAACCGCCGCTTTAAACTCACTTTTTAGCTGCGGATGCATGCGCATCGTTCGTTTGTAGTCCACCTTAAATTGAGCCTCGACTTTAATCTCGAACATCGCTATTCCTCATCGAGGAATGACATAAGCTCATCAGCGTTATTGAATGACGGGCTATCGTCCGGCAAAATCCCCAACTCATGAGCCTCGGCGATCACCATGGCACGCCTCGTCGCCTCGTTGGGCACCTCCGCCCTTCCTACAATCTCAAAAGGAATCTTTCGCTGATTTACCAGCTGCCGAACGGCAAGATTGAGATAGGAATTGAGGCTGAGGCCGACCGAATCCAAGAACTCAGTCGCCTGCTCCTTGAGCCCCTCTTCGATTCGAACCGTCGTAGGCTTAACTGTTGCTGTAGACATTTGCGACCTCCTCGCCCTCGTCTTTTACACCAGTATACCCAATATAAATGGCAATCTGATGTTAAATAACATCAGATTGCCATGCGTATTCATGTCGCGTGGGCACGATTGATCTACATCAGCCCGCTCAGGGCGATGTCGACGGCCTCGTTGAGGTCGTCGGTAATGTGTACCAGATCCGGATCGAGCGGGCTGATCATGCCGGCGCCCATCACCGGACCGTTGAGCCAGTCGAATAGGCCCTGCCAGTACTCGCTGCCCACCAGCACGAGCGGCATGCGCTTGACCTTGTGCGTCTGCACCAGCGTGAGCACCTCGAACATCTCGTCGAGCGTGCCAAACCCGCCGGGAAACACAATAGCGCCCGAGCTGTATTTGACGAACATGGTCTTGCGCACAAAGAAGTAGCGGAAGTCCATACCGAGGTTCACGTATTTGTTGAGCCCCTGCTCGTGCGGAAGCTCGATACCCAGGCCGACTGACTTGCCGTTGACGCTCGCCGCTCCCTTGTTGGCCGCTTCCATGATGCCGGGGCCGCCACCGGTGATAACCGCCACGCCGCGCTGGGCAATCTTACGGCCGACCGTGCGCGCCGCCTTGTAGAGTGGATCGGTCTTGGGCGTACGGGCACTACCGAAGATGGTCACCGCAGGCCCTAACTCGGCAAGTGCGCCAAAGCCATCGACAAACTCGGCCTGGATGCGCAGTACGCGCCACGGATCGGCATGCAGCCAGTCGGTCGACTCCTCGGGCGCCAGCAGGTTGGCGTAGGTGTTGTCCTTAGGAATCATGGGGCCGCGCATGACCACGGGACCACGGCGGTACGTCTCGTCGTAGGCAAGCTCGCCCTCGACATTCTCGTTCTTAATCATGGGTGCTCCTATCGAGAAAAAGAAAAACGGGCGGGGTCGACGCCATGCGCCAAACACCCGCCCGAACATCAACTATTCGGTATGGTACCCATGATGTATCAAGTGCTTGCGAGCTATCGGTCAGCGGTCGCGCAGCCAGCGTCAGAGAATGTGACGAGCGGCTGCCGCTCAGCGTTTGCCGTTGCCCACGCTCCGCAAGCGTGTCTGTCGCCCTTAGTAATCCACCGCCGCGGGGCTGTTCATCCAGTCGCTCACGAACGCACCGTAGCGGCCCTCGATAATGGCCTGACGGACACGCTGCATAAGGTTGAGCAGGTAGTAGATGTTGTGCATCGACAGCAGAATGCCGCCGAGCATCTCCTTCTGCGTGACCATGTGACGGATGAGCGCACGGCTGTAACCGCCCGTGCACACCGGGCAGGTGCAGGTGGGATCGATGGGGCCGTCGTCATGCGCAAAGCGGGCGTTGCGGAAGTTAAGGCGACCTTCACTGGAGAATGCCGTGCCCATGCGGCCGGTGCGCGTCGGCAGCACGCAGTCGAACATATCGATGCCCACGCCCACACCGCGCACGAGGGTGGTGGGGTTGCCGACGCCCATCAGGTAGCGCGGCTTGTGCTTGGGCATGTACTCGCTTACGAGCGGTGCCAGGGTCTCGAACATGGTCTCGTGGTCCTCGCCCACCGAGTAGCCGCCGATGCCGTAACCGGGGAAGTCGCCGCACTCCTCCAGATGGCGCAGCGAGCGCAGGCGCAGATCTAGGTGCATGCCGCCCTGGACGATACCAAAGAGCGCCTGGTCGTCGCGGGTATGCGCCTTATAGCAGCGCTCGGCCCACATACTCGACAGCTCAACGGCGCGCTCAACGTAGGCGCGCGTGGCGGGATAGCCCGGGCACTGGTCCAGCTGCATGCAGATGTCGGAGCCGAGTTTCATGGCGATTTCCATGTTGTCCTCGGGCGTCCAGAACACGTGGCGGCCGTCGTAATCGTTGACGATAAAGCGCACGCCCTCATCGGTGAGCTTAACGGCGTCGTTATGGCTAAAGACCTGGAAGCCGCCCGAGTCGGTAAGAATGGGGCCATGCCAGTTCATGAACTTGTGCAGTCCGCCCAACTCGGCGATGGTGTCCTCGCCGGGGCGCATGGACAGGTGATAGGTATTGGCAAGCACGATCTGGGCGCCGAGCTGCTTGACGGTCTCGGTGGGAATACCCTTGACGTTTGCCTTGGTGCCCACGGGCATAAAGATCGGCGTCTCGATTTCGCCGTGCGGGGTATGCAGCACGCCGGCGCGCGCGTGCGTGGTCGGGTCCTCGGCGATCAGGTCGAATTTAAAAAGGCTCTGGTCCATAAACTAGAACTCCTTGGTTGCGGTTCATACGCAAACCATTATACGGGCAACCCGCAAAGAGCACCGACTCGACAGAAACTGATGCATTAAACGACTAGTCGTCGGGGACAATCTTCAGCGCCATCTTGCAAAGAAGTGTCCCAATCTGCCGGCACTTAGGGACCGTCCCCAGGTGCCGGCAAGAGCGTCCCTTTCGACTAGTCATTTAAGAACGTCCCCAACGACTACATCTGGGATTATTTCCAACGGCCAAGGCAACGCCGATGCTCTGACAACGTCAGCGAGCGGTCGCCAGAGCGAGCAAATTGGCATGAAAAGAGGACGGCATAGACCTTCTGGTCATGCCGTCCTCTTTGAATGACAAGTTGTCGCTCTGGTGACCGCGCAGCGTCGGCTGGTCCGCCGTTCGTTAGAACGGCGGAACCTGAGACGTAACCCCTAAGGCCGCTGGCCCATGCCACCCTCGAGGGTGACGGTCTCGCCGTTCATGTACTTAAAGTCGGGACCGCAGAGCTGAACGACCACGCGGCCGATTTCCTTCTCGACGTCGCCGTAGTGACCCGCCGGCGGCATGTGGACGTTGGCCTTGAACGCCTCGGGATAAGCATCCTGGAAGTTCTCGAGCGCAGCGGTCCAAGCAAGCGGGCACACGATGTTGACGTTGATGCCGTCCTTGCCCCACTCGTTGGCGGCAACGCGAGTCAGACCGCGGATGCCCTCCTTGGCAGCGGCATAGCTGCACTGGCCGTAGTTGCCAAACAGGCCGGCGCCCGAGGCAAAGTTGACCACGGAGCCCTTGGTCTCCTTCAGGTGCGGATAGGCCTTCTGCATATACAGATAGGTGGCGTACAGGCCGGAGTAAATGGCCAGGTTAAACTGGTCCATGGTGTGATCGGCGATCGTCACGCCCGAAGCGCTGGCCTGGGCGTTGTTGACGACGGCGTCGATGCGGCCGAACTCCTCAATGGCCTTGTCGATAACGTTCTGGACGACAGCCTCGTTGTCCTGACCAGCCGAAACATCGGCCTGAACAGGCAGAACCTTGACACCGTACTCGGCCTCGAGGGACTCCTTGGCGGCCTCGAGCTTGGCGACGTTGCGGCCGGTGATAACGAGGTTCGCGCCCTCCTTTGCAAAAGCGATATCGATGCCGTAACCGATGGAGCCAGCGGAGCCGTCCTTAAGCGTGGCCTTGCCGCCGCCGGTGACGATCACGGTCTTACCAGTGAAAAGTCCCATATAAAGTCCTTTCAAATCGCGACGGGCGCACCCGCCGACTGCGCGCATCCAACTTCACGCGCCAAAAGCTGAAATGCAACTTTAACGGGTTCAAGTGAAAAATAAAGCCCATGGCAGGCGAACGGCGCAACGTCTTTCGGCGAAGGGAATGTCAAGTAAAAATTGGATAGAGTGGCCGAGTTTTTGCTATCGACGCGAGCCATCGAACACGTTTTGAAACTTTGCTGCGGCGCGCGGGAAGTCGGCGCGAGACTTTATCATAGGATGACAAACAACGATGAGGAGCACATACCTATGACAGACGAGCTGGACCCCCAGACTCAACAGCATATTGATGATTCCGCAGACGTCACCGCAGATGCTGATGCTGTGACCTGCGATGATATTGACCTCGACGACCCCATCTTGGACGAAAGCGCTACGGCGGAAACCCCTGGCGCCGAAGATGCAGGCGAGCAAAACGACGATGCGCCCGCTCAGGACGACGACCCCGTACAGGATGCCGCTCCGCAAGCTGCGGGCCCTATCGAGGTGTCTTCGGAAGAAGAGCTCGACGCCGTCATGGACTCCATGATGGATGCCGTCAAAGCGATGAAAGACGCCGTGGCCGACGCTGACGTTGACGCCGAGGAAGAGGAGGCTGCCGAGGCGGCCTCGACCTTTGTACCCGGCGAGACTCCGGTTGCCGACCAGGGCAGCACCATGCCCTCGTTTCTGCAGCTCGAGCACCCCACGATTGGCGCCGATGCGGTCGACCCGCACGCAGCAGGCTTTTCTGTGGTCGAGGGCGGCACCGGCAACATCTCCGTGCCGCAGGCTGCCGATGCGGATGCCGCTGACACCACTCGCCCGACCGCCTCGCACTCCCCTGCCGCGAACCGCGACCTGGGGACCGCTGTCTCGAACACCGCGAACGCCGTGGGCACCTTTATTGCCCAGGGCGCCTCGGCCATGCGCGAGATGAACGCCGCGAAAAAGGCACTTGCCGATGCCCGCGCCCACCTGGCCGAACTTGAGCAGCGCATTGCCGATCAGGCCGAGGAGCTCGAGACGCGCCAGGATATCGCTGGCCGCTACGACCAGATCGTCGCCGACCAGCGTCAGGCGATTGCCACGGCCCAAAAGACTGCAGCGGCCGCCGAGATTGACCGTGATGCCCACGCCGCCAAAGCGACAGAGCTCAAGGGTCAGCTCGAACAAATGAAGACAGAGGATGACGCGACTGAGCTCCGCCTGAAGGCCGCGCTCGACGCCGTGGAGGCCCGCGAGGCAAGCTCACGCGAGACTGGCAACCGCCTCGTTCGACGTCTTGAGGATTCCAAGCGCATCCGCGACAAGGTGAAGGCCGAGCGAGACGCCGGCATTGCCGCCGCACAACAAACCGTCGACGCCACGCGCGCCCAGCTCGAGACGCTGCGTCATGAGTATGCCGAGCTGCAACGCAATCCCTCGGCAAATCCCGCCAACTATACGGTGCGCACCAGCGAGCTCTCGATGCAGATCTCCGACACGGCAGATGCCCTGCGTAAAGCCGAAGAAGATGTCCCGCGCATCACCGCCGACCTTGAACACTCGCTTGCCGCAGCCGAGCAGGCCGTCGAGCAGGCGCAAGCCCCCATCGCCGACGCCAAGCGAGCCCATCAGGCCGTGACGGCGGAGGCCGATGCCGCGCGCGACGAGCTGCAGACCGCAAAAACCGCCGCTGCAACGCGCCAGCGCGAACTGCGCGAGAAGATCGCTGCCGAGGACAAGGCACGCCGCGACCAAGAGCAGAGCATAGCCAACGCCCAAGCAGATGCCGCGCATGCGCAGTCGATTATCGAACAGGCGACCGAGGTGCACGACCACCCAGAGATCACTGAGTCGCTTGCAGGATCCTTGGCCCGAGACAAAGCCGAACACGCCGAGACCGAGCGAGAAGTCGCCCAGCTCGAGGCCACCGAGGACGCGGTGCGCGAGCGTACCCGCGACTCACGCATCAAATTCACCGGCGCCATCGTCTGCATCGTCGCCGCAATCCTGGTGATCATCCTAGTCTGGCTGTTCGCGAGCAAGTAAACCAGCTGCCAAAAAGCTCACCGCAACTTATTTAGATTGGCACAAGGCAACCTACCCCTCTTGCACCAATCTCTTGACATAAGGAGAGTCCCCAGGTGCCGGCACAAAAGGAACGTCCCCAAGTGCCAACAACGGCGACGCCGATGTTTTGGCGAAGTCAGCGAAAACGCCCCTAAGCGAGCAAGGTGACGTGAAAGAGGAGGGCATTGACCTTCTGGTCATGCCCGACGATTGAACGTCAGATTGCCGCTTAGGGGCGTTTGCAGCGTCGAGCAGTTACGCGGTTCGTAGAACCGCGTAACTAACAGATGAGCATGGCGTCACCAAAGCTGAAGAAGCGGTAGCGTTCTTCGATAGCAGCGGCGTAGGCATCCATGATCTGGTCGCGGGTGGCAAGTGCGCTCACGAGCATCATGAGTGTGGAGCGCGGCACGTGGAAGTTCGTGATCAGCGCGTCGACCACGTGATAGGTCGAGCCAGGCATGAGGTAGAGCTGCGTCGTAGCGTTCTCGCGCACCACGATGTCGCCGCGGCCGAGCGTATCGGCCCCGTCCTCGCGGCCCTCAAAATAGCGCGCTGTCACGGCCGGATCGGACACCGGCGCGTCCGTGTCAAACGCGCTCTCGAGCGAGCGCACCGCGGTAGTGCCGACGGCGATCACACGATGACCCTCGGCCTTGGCCTTATGCACGGCGTCGACAACCTCCTGCGACACGTGGTAGCGCTCGGTGTGCATGACGTGCTGCGTGGGGTCGTCCTCCTCCACCAGACGGAAGGTATCGATACCCACCTCGAGCTCGACGGCGGCAAACTTTGCACCCTTGGCCTCGATAGCCGCCATAAGCTCGGGTGTGAAGTGCAGGCCAGCCGTGGGAGCAGCGGCCGAGTGCTCCTCCTTCATGGCGTACACGGTCTGATATTTCTCGGGATCGCCCTCGTAATCGGTAATGTAGGGCGGCAGCGGCACGTGGCCGGCAGCATGGATGGCCTCGTCGAGCGTGCGCGGATCGCCGGCGGCGTTGCAACCGGCCGGCTCAAAACGCACCAGACGACCGCCACGACTATCGGCGACAAAGTCGACGACCTCGGCCGTCAGCACCACGGGAGCCCCTTCGGGCGCATGGGCGCCACCGGCGCGATACTCAATCTGAGCGCCGGGCTTCAGGCGCTTACCCGGCTTGACCAGGCACTCCCAAACGTGACCCAGCGGATCCACATCCTCGCGGCGCTTGAGCAGCAGCGTCTCGACCACGCCGCCCGAGCCGGCCTTGCGACCGATCAGGCGGGCCGGCATCACGCGCGTCTTGTTGATGACGAGCACGTCGCCCGGCTCGATATAGTCGATGATGTCGCGGAAGATGCGGTGCTCAACGGTACCGCCGTGCTCCAACGGCGTTCCCGCCCGGGAGCCCTTGCGATCCACCACCAACAGGCGGCAGGAGTCGCGCGGCTCGGCAGGAGCCTGTGCAATCAGTTCCTCGGGAAGGTTGTAGTCAAAATCATCGGTACGCATCTTTGCCTCTTTCACAAAGCGCGTCAGTCGAAAAAATCGACTGACGCGCGCATCATTCTCCCCTGTATCCTATCAGCTTGTTGAGAGAAATATAGTATGGCAAACAGATTTGCGACTGTTTTCTCAACGCCCCGCTACTTAAGCATTGCGTACATCACCGCCTTAATCGTATGCATGCGATTCTCCGCTTCTTGGAAAACACGAGACTTATCGGACTCAAAAACCTCGTCCGTGACTTCCATTTCGGTGACTCCAAACTTCTCAGCAATTTCGGCACCAACAGAAGTATTAGTATCGTGGAAGCTCGGAAGGCAGTGGAGGAAAATCGCCTCGGGCTTTGCCATAGACATCACCTCAGCGGTCACACGATACGGCGACATGAGCTTAATGCGGCTTTCCCACAGCTCTGCGGGCTGACCCATGCCAACCCAAACATCCGTGTAAATTACATCGGCATCACGAGCGCCTTCCTCAATATCCTCTGTAATGGTAATCGTCGATCCATGCTCGGCCGCAATACGACTACATTCTGCAAGGAGTTCAGGGTCATAGGATGTAGCCCCCTCCGAATTTCCCCCGATTGGGCCGCAAGAACAGTAGTTAATGCCGAGCTTAGCGCAAATGACCATGAGCGAATCGGCGACGTTTCCGGCCGCCTTACCAAAAAATGTAAGTTTCCTACCCTTAATCTCTCCAAACTCTTCACGCATGGTCAGAATATCGGCAAGCACTTGAGTCGGGTGAAATTCAGTAGTCAGCCCATTCCAAACGGGAACCCCAGCTTTTGCAGCAAGCTCCTCAACCTTCGCCTGCTCAAAGCCGCGGTATTCAATTCCGTCATACATGCGGCCAAGGACGCGAGCCGTGTCCTCAATCGACTCCTTTTTGCCCATCTGGGACGAGCCCGGATCCAAATAAGTTACACCCATGCCAAGGTCAAGTGCACCAACTTCGAAGGCGCAACGAGTACGCGTGGAAGTCTTCTCAAATAGCAAAACAATATTCTTACCTTCAAGGTATTTATGCGGAACACCGGCACGCTTCATGCTTTTGAAGTTAGCAGAAAGCTCAAGCAGATACTCAATCTCTTCCGTCGTGTAATCAAGCAGCTTCAGAAAACTGCGCCCAGCGATGTTAACACCCATATTCGCCATCTCCTATCACAGTGGATTTGCAACTAAATATCTTCGCGCCAGAAGGGCATGCTCATGCAGCGCGGGCCGCCACGACCGCGGGACAGCTCCTCGGAGGGAACGACCAAAAGTTCCAAACCGTTCTTGTAGAGCTCATCATTTGTGACAACATTGCGCTCGTAAACACAGACTTTACCAGGAGCAACGGCAAGAGTGTTCGACCCGTCGTTCCACTGCTCGCGAGATGCCTCAACCATATCGCCGGCACCGCACTCAATAAGCTGCACCTTCTCCACGCCAGTAGCTATTTCAAGAATATGTTCAAGCGTGTCATCAATCTCTTGAACAGCGACCATTCCCTCAGAGTCACCACGAGTCAGACGATAAACACGAAGGGTCTCAAAAATACCGGGATAAACTGTAAACTTATCGAAATCCACCATGGTGCAAACGGTGTCAAGATGCATGTAAGCATAGCCGTTGGGGATTTTAATAGCGTAAACGGTATCAATCTCAGAATTCCCAGATCCCCAGAACAAATTCTTTGCAAGCTCCTCAATCGCAGCCGCCTCAGTTCGCTGGCTAATTCCAATAGCCAAGGTATGAGCGTTAATGTTAAGCACATCACCGCCCTCGATATGCCAGGGATTCTTATGGTCATACCAAATCGGAGTCCCTGCATAATCGGGATGGTATTTGAAAATCGCTTCATAGAAGGGCACTTCACGATCTCGCTGTTTCCAATACATATGGTGAAGCAGAACGCCTTTGCCCACGGAAGCAAGAGGATCGCGAGAGAAATATGAGCTCGGAAGAGGCTTCAACACCAAATCATCGGGCTTCGCATCCTCATTATCCATCATACTAAGCGTAGTCGAGACGCGAGGCAGTTCAAGGTCACGATAACGATACCCCCCCATAGCCTCAAGTACAAACTGATACGAATCTGAAATAGCGTCGAGCTTTTCACGAACAGCCTGCTCAAGCAGAGGATTGACAATCCCGCTCTCAGCCATAAAAGTATCGGTAAACTCAGCGCGAGCCGAGGGGCATGCATCCAGCGCCTCAGCAACGAGTTTCTCCATATAGAGAACCTCAACACCTTCGCTCCTCAGAAGATCCGCAAAGGCATCATGCTCCTTTTGAGCCACATCAAGATAGAAACAGTCGTGAATCCAGACATCCTCGAACTCTTCCGCCTTTACGTTCACAAGGTCACGACCGGGGCGGTGAAGCACAACTTTCTTGAGCTTACCAATCTCGCTGTGTACATTCAGTCCTTTAGACATTCCTGTTACTCCATTTCAGCCATGAAACCTACAGGGCAATAAGTCCCGAGATTGCTACGAATACGATATTGATGAGCGACACGACCAAGAAGAATTTCCAAACGGTCTTCCACCACTGGCCAAGCTTGATCTTACACACGCCCAAACCCGCTACAAGAATGGCGCTAGTAGGACAGATCAAAGACATCGTCGCGCTACCCATGGAGAGAGCCCACACGGCAGCCTCGGGATTAAGGCCCATGAGTTCGGTCAAAGGTCCAAAAATGGGAGCGGTCAGTGCTGCAAGGCCAGATGAGCTGGGAACCAGAATCGCCAGGAGGTTCTCAACCGCATAAAGAAGCGTAGTAAAGAGAACCGCCGGGATGCCGCCCAGACCAGTAGCGAGCGCATTGAGGATGGTATCAATGATCATGCCGTCAGAGGCAATGACAAGGATGCCACGCGCAAGTCCAACGACAATTGCCGAGAAAGCAAAGTCAGCGATACCCGCAACAAATTCCTGAGCGATGACGTCCTGACTAAAGCCCGCAATAACACCAGCCAACAGGCCCATGGCCAAAAAGACCGCAGAAATCTCGTTCATATACCAGCCCTGGGTCACAAGTCCCCAGATGATAAGGCACATTCCAGCGATAAATACCGCAAGCACGCCTTTTTGACGACCCGTAAATTCCGCGTCAAGGGCAGATTCATCGGCAGCGAACTCGACTTTCTTGGCGATATCATCCTCAAATGTGATCGATGACTCAGGGTTCTTCTTTACCCTTCGTGCATAGAGGACAACCCAAGTAATTGCAACGGCGGTCAAAACAACCCAGGCAATCATACGCAGCCACAGCTGGGGGTTGCCCTGAATACCAAGAATACCTTGCGCAATGAGAACATTAAACGGATTAATCGTTGAGGCGATGTAACCCGTGCGCGCTCCAACGAACACGACCATGAACGCCGTCATCGAGTCGAAGCCCATAGCCATCATAATTGGCATGAAGATCGCAAAGAACGGGAGAGTTTCTTCCGCCATGCCAAAGCTCGTTCCGCCCAATGCAAAGAGAACCATCGCAATAGGAATAATTAGAATGTCTTTGTTCTTAAAGCGGCGAACGACACGACCCATTCCGCTCGTGATAGCGCCCGTTTTAGTAATAACCTGAAACGAACCGCCCACAATCAAGATGAATGCAACGACCTCAATTGCCTCTTGTATACCGCGCGTTGGAGCCTGAAGAACATCGAAGACGCCTTGTCTGAGATCTACTTCATCCCCGGTTTCCTCGTCAATATATGTCTTTTCACTCTGCTCATACGTACCTGCGACAGTGACTTCACGACCGTTCACCTCCTGACGCTGATAGGACCCAGAGGGAACAATCCACGTGAGAACAGCGAAGATGACCATAAGTGCAAAGATGATCGCATATACGTGCGGGACCTTGAACTGCTTGATGCCTTTCGAACTTTCCGCTGCCATATCTCCTCCTTCATTCCATTTCCCATCTATCCAGCTGGCACCATAAATGTATGAGGTTGCCTAGCGGTGGTCGGCCAACCATCGCCATCGTGTCGCTTTTCACCTATGAACGGCAGCTAAAGTGACGTTATTAATCAATCTGATATTTAAAATTGATGTTATTTATCAATTACATACGTCTTTTAACTTTTCCGCAACACAACAAGGAACCTGTCTTAGCCTTATATAAAAACCAGCAGGACAGGAGACAGACATGCAAGGCGTACACATAACAAATGAAATCGGTCATTTAAAAGCCGTACTTGTCCATCGACCAGGAGCTGAAACACAAAACTACCCTGATGCCGACTTCAGCCAAGTTTTCTCCCTGCGAAAATGGAGCGGTCGTTTTGACCTCGACAAAGCAATATATGAGCACGATTCCATGGTTCAATTGCTTGAGAAGCATGGCGTAGAAACCATTGAAATTAGGGACCTTCTCGAAGACTCACTTGAAACTGAGCCCCAATCACTTAAATATTTTATTGATGACTACCTCCGTTGCAGTGGGGCAACAGGCAGAGAGTTCCTCGAGGCAATAACCCAGCTGTTTGAGAACGCTAAGAACACCCAGGAATTGGTGGATATAGTACTCAACGGCATTCGCTTTGGAGACACTGAGCTATGTTCAAACCAGTCGGAAACACTACGGGCGCTCGTGCACGAGCAATTTGACCCCGCCTCGCTCTTGGTCAATCCCCTCAACACGCTTTTTTTCACTCGTGATCCTGCTGTGGTAGTCGGAGACTGCATCATCCTAAATCATATGTATTGGCCTGAGCGTGATCGTGAGGTCGCCTTATACCGGCAGATATTCACCCACCACAAGATCATGGGAGAAACCCCAGTATGTGATTTGAACAGGAGTAGTTACCATATCGAAGGCGGAGACATTCTTGTTATCAGTGCTAAGACAATAATAGTTGGAATCTCTGACCGAACTGAACCCGCCGCCGTCGAGTCACTTGCCAAAGAGCTCCTGACCTCAAATAAATTCCAGACCACCGAGCTAATTGCGATTCGAGTCCCCTCTGACGGGCTGCGTATCCACCTCGATACGTTCATAAGTAGAATTGATCACGATGCGTTCCTCATCGATCGTGAGATATGCAATGCCATTGATGCATACAGCATTCAACTAAAACGATCCGGAAAGGGCCTTACGATCACTCCTATCGATCGCACGATTCCGGAAATACTCTCTGCAGCCTGTTGCGAACCAATAAAAGTAATTGACTGCGGAGGCGGGAATCAAACCGCCTACGAAAGAGAGCGCCGGAACAACGCAACGTCTATCCTTGCGCTCTCGCCAGGAAAACTATGCGTATATGAGGAAAACGTTTGGACCAACGAAGCGCTTGAGAAAGCAGGAATGGAATTATTCCCGTTATCCATTGACGAGCTCACCAAAGGCTATGGTGGCACAAACTGTCTATGCCTCCCTCTGTGGCGAGAGGATCTATAGCCATGGGCTTCGGGGCAAATATTCGTAAACTCCGCACCATGGAGCATCTTGGTCAGGCGCAACTTGCAGAGATGTTGGGGGTATCTAAAGAGACCGTTTGTCGTTGGGAAAAAAGTCGGTATGCCCCCCGTGAGCGCCATATTGAAAAGTTACAAGCGCTCTTCGGTTGCACCCGCGATGAACTTGTTGGCGAGGAAAACGGTTTGGCCGTAAAGCTCGCAAATAAAAGAATCGTCACCGACGAAGACCCTGCTATCCACGAAATGGAGGGCGCATTTCCCGTCATCGATATCGAATCGCAGAAGCGCCGCATCACGCACAGCCAACAAAATGCTTGCGCGCCTGTAGACGTAGCCAAGCGTCACCCACATAGCGTTTTCGTTAAAATCAAAGGTGACGAAATGTCCCGCATTTACCCTCCCGGCAGCTTACTACTTGTCGATACCACCGCAAAGCCTTGGAACGGTTGTGCTGTATTGGCGCTCGCAGACGGTAAAACACCGGTAATTAGGCGATTTGCAGAAGGAAACGACATGATTGTGCTGTCGTCCCATTCATATGCAACAGCAAGTCCGGATCTGATGTTTAACAAACGGAGAATTAGAATCATAGGAGTCGTCGTTTGGTATCAAGCGAGCCACGATCACACGCTTAATTAAATCGACTTTCCCAAAAACGACCGTACCGCACAGACAGCTCAAAGCCCCAGCCCAAATGAACTACTTTTTGGCGGCTTTGCGCTCGTCGCGGATACGGGCGCGGTCCATGGCCGCCTCGACAGCCGAGAAGCGGCAACCACAGTAGTTCTGCCGATACATGCCCAGCTCGCGCGAACGGCGCGTAGCCTCGGGATAATACGGGCGAAAATCGCGGATCACCGGAGTGAGCCCACGTGCCGCCGCCAGGCGCTTGAGCACGTCATTGCAGGTATCGAACAGCTGATACGGCGAGACGGCGAGCGTCGTGCCCACAAACTCAAACCCGCGCTCCTGGGCCACGCGGCACGCCTCGGCCAAGCGCAGGGCATAGCACGCGCGACAGCGACGAGGCCGATCGGCACCCAGCGGTGCCACGCCGGTCTCCCAGTGATCGCGGTCCTCCCCTGCCTCGATGAGCTCGATGTCGCCATCGACACACCACCGGCGCAGCTCGTCCAAGCGGCGCTGCCATTCATCGCGCGGTTGAATATTGGGGTTGGTCCAGCAGATTGTGGGCTCAAACCCCTCCTCGCGCAGCAGGCGAACCGGCTCAAGCGAGCATGGTGCACAGCACGCATGCAGCAACAACGGCTTCATCGACATCTCCTCACCCAAAAAAGCGCACGCCAAAGGACGTATCCTCGCAGGCGACAATGCGGCGGTCGCGCAAAATGGTCCGCACGTAATACCAGTCGCCTACACAGCCCGACAAATGCAAGCCGGCAGCCAGATAGCACAGCAGCGGATAGCCCGAAAACGCAAACCCCAGGGCAAGCGTTGTCGTCACAACAACCGTCGGCGCCAGGCAAACCGCCATGTACCGCCGGCGCGAATACACAACGCCTTCGGCGCAGGCATAGGTCATCGCCGTCTCGCGATTCGCCCCAAAGGTCACCTTCGCGCCCGCAGGCGCCAGCAGCCTAAAAAACACACCGCGCACCAACTCGTGCACGGCAAATGACGCTGTCGAAACCGCAGCCAAGCCGACTATCCAGCCCAAGACGGCCGTCCAGCCGCCCACGTCAGCCACATCCAAGTCTGCAGGCCCGCCCAGCAGCATAAACACCGGCACCAGGCACACGGCAAACACCACAAGCACGGCCATCCCCCACACAAAGCAAGCGTGCAGAAAATCCTCGTCTTCAAACGCATGTATGTTGGAAATCTCATTCATAGCATCTTAGGATAGCGCCCCTGCCACGCACCCGCCCGCATGTGCGATAATGTCGAACGATATGCACGAATTGACCACCGCGTCGCCAGGCCTTGCGCCCGGCCGCGCCCTCACCATATGCGAAGGAGTCCCATGGCATCCAAATACTCCATGAACGACCGTCCCAGCTGGCCTCGCCGCGCCATCGTTACCGCCGGCGAGCCCTACGGCAACAAGGGCCTTCACTTTGGCCACGTTGGCGGCGTCTTTGTCCCTGCCGACTTCTTCGCCCGCTTCCTGCGCGACCGTCTGGGCCGCGAGAACGTCATCTTCACCTCGGGCACCGACTGCTACGGCTCGCCCATCATGGAGAGCCACCGCAAGCTCAAGGAGAACGAAGGCTACGATAAGTCCATCGGCGAGTATGTCGAGTCCAATCACTCCCGCCAGGCCGCGACCCTCAACAACTACAACATCAGCTGCGACATCTACGGCGGCTCGGGCCTTGAGCCGGCGGCACAGATTCACAACAAGGTAACCGCCGAGATTATCAAGCGCCTGCACGAGCAGGGCACCATCTCCAAGCGCTCCACGCTGCAGTTCTACGATGCCAAGGCCGGCACGTTCCTCAACGGCCGCCAGGTGATCGGCCGCTGCCCCATCCAGGGCTGCAAGTCAGAGAAGGCTTATGCCGACGAGTGCGACCTGGGTCACCAGTTTGAGCCCGAGGAGCTCATCGCGCCCAAGAGCCAGCTCACCGGCGAGGTGCCCGAGCTGCGCCCGGTCGACAACCTCTACTTTGACCTGCCGGCCTACCTCGACTTTATGAAGACCTATACCGCCAAGCTAGCCCAGAACCCGCAGGTTCGCTCCGTGGTCTCCAAGACCATGGAGGAGTGGCTGCTGCCGGCTCAGCTCTATATCCAGAACAAGTTCCGCGAGGCCTTCGATGCCGTCGAGGATCAGCTTCCCGAGCACACCGTGCTGGAGCCCGAGGGCAACAAGAGCAGCTTTACCGTCACCTTCCCCAGCTGGAAGGAGCGCGACGACGCCCACGCGGTGCTCGCCAACGGCGGCGTGCGCTTCCGCAGCGGCAAGGCGCTCGTGCCCTTCCGCATCACCGGTAACATCGACTGGGGCGTTCCGGTGCCCCAGGTCGACGGCGTCTCCGACGTCACCTGCTGGTGCTGGCCCGAGAGTCTGTGGGCGCCCATCAGCTATACGCGTACCGTGCTCGCGCGCGATGCCAAGGCCGCCGGCGTGACCGAGGGTGTCGCCGCCCAGGATGCCGCCCTCATGGGCGAGCCCGCTGCCGACTCCACGCAAGTGCCCGCGCCCACCTACCAGCACAGCTCGCTCGACTGGCGCGACTGGTGGTGCTCTGACGACGCTCAGATTTACCAGTTTATCGGTCAGGACAACATCTACTTCTACTGCATCGCGCAGACCGCCATGTGGGAGGCCCTGGGCTGGAACCTCACGCAGAGCACCGTCAGCGCCTGCTACCACCTGCTCTACATGGGCAAAAAGGCCAGCTCGTCCTCGCAGACGCCTCCCCCGCCGGCAGACGACCTGCTCAACCACTACACCTGCGAGCAGATGCGCGCGCATTGGCTGTCGCTCGGCCTGTCCGAGAAGCCGGTAAGCTTTAGCCCCAAGGCATATGACACACGTGTGACCGGCAAGGACAAGGACGGCAACGAGGTGCGTGCCTGCGACGACAAGCGCGTCATCGATCCGGCCCTTAAGGAGAGCGCGCTGTTGACCGGCGTGTTCAACCGCTTGGCCCGCAGCTGCTTCTACGGCGTCGCCGTCAAGGAGGGCGACGAGAGCCCCTACCGCAACGGCTGCATCCCCGCTGGTGCCGCTTCTGACACCGTGGTCGAAGCCGCCCAGCAGGCAACCCTTGCCTTTGAGCAGGCCATGTACAAGTTCGAGACGCACCGCGCGCTTGCTGTGTGCGACGACTACCTGCGCGCCGCCAACAAGCGCTGGAGCGACGCCTCCAAGGCCGCCAACAAGCTCGAGGGTAACGAGGCAAACGCCGCCATGACGCAGGCCCTCGTCGACGCCTTTACCGAGCTGCGCGTAGCGACCGTCCTGATGCACGGTATTGTGCCGACCGGCTGCGAGCTCATCTGCGAGTACTTCGACGTCGATCCGGTCGCCTTCTTTAGCTGGGATAACATCTTTGCCTCCACGGACGAGTTTATGGAGAGCCTGGGCGAGAAGCCCGGCGAGCACCGCGTGAAGCCGCTGCCCCCGCGCTTCGACTTCTTCAGCAAGCACGAGAGCCAGTACTAGGCCAACGCCAAGGCAGAGTAGTCAATTTGGGACGGGGCTATTTTAGCTACCCCGTCCCAAATTTAACTGCAACGCCTGCCGAAACGGACGGGTAGCTAAAATAGCCCCGTCCCAAATTGACTACTTTTACTGGAATGGGAAGGAAAGACGGATGTCCAAGCCGCGTCGTCGTAAGCAAAAAAAGCAGGTCAAGGCCGAGCTCAAGCTCAGGCAGTTTGCCGCTACCGAGCTTTCCGACCAACTTGCCGCCCTTCCCTGCGCCGCCGACCTGCCGCGCTTTATGGTCGACACGGTCGCAGGCGCCTATGCACCCGCCGATGCCGAGCTCATGATCGAGGGCTTTGGCGCCGCGGCCACACGCCCAGTCACACTGCGCGCCAACACGCTCAAGGCGACCGCCGAGGACATCGCCGCTGCACTCGACGAAGCCGGCATCGCACACCAAACCGTTACCTGGTATCCGGACGCCTTCATCCTGCCCGAAGCCCAGGTTTCCGATCTGTGGGATCTCGACATCTACCGCGACGGCAAAATCTATCTGCAGAGCCTGTCATCCATGATGCCGCCGTTGGTCCTGGGCGCCCAGACAGGCGAGGACATCCTGGACATGTGTGCAGCCCCCGGTGGCAAGACGACGCAGATCGCCGCCCTCACCCAGGGCCAGGCACACCTCACGGCCTGCGAGATGAGCATTCCCCGCGCCGAGAAGCTCGAAGCCAACCTCCACCGCCAAGGCGCCAAAAACGTGCCCGTCATGCGCATCGACGCACGCGAGCTCGATGAGTTCTTCCGCTTTGACCGCATCCTGCTCGACGCTCCCTGCACCGGCACGGGCACCGTCATCAGCGGCAACGAGAAGAGTCTGCGCGGCCTCACCGAGCAGTTGCTCGGCAAGTGCGCCCGCTCGCAGCGAGCACTTCTGGACCGCGCCATGGGAGCCCTCAAACCGGGCGGCACGCTCGTCTATTCGACTTGTTCGATTATGCCGCAGGAAAACGAGGATGCCCTGCAAGAGGCCCTCGACAAGCACATGGACTGCGAGCTTATCCCCCTCGATGGCACACCGAGCGAAAGCGAAACGCGCCGTGCTCAGGAAGCTGGCGAAGAGCCGCGCGTCGAGAGCAACGCCCTCACCGAGGCCATCGCCGCCGGCCACGTCTCGTCCGTCGCCAACGGAATGCCCGGCACGCTGACCATTCCGCCCAGCCGCGACTTTGAGGGCTTCTACATCGCCCTGATCCGAAAACGCAGCTAGCGCACGGATTCAAAACTCAACAAACTATCTCCGCGCGCGCTTGTCCTGCTGGTCACGGTGCTGCTTAAGTGCCTCGCGCTCCTTGCGCTCGGCCCTTTTTCCCTTAATGGCCGTGACCACCAAGTAGATGACCGCGGCGGCTACGATTGCGCCCACACACAGGCCAATCGAGCCCAACATTGCTGTAAATTCCATTCCGCGTCACCTCTCTTTTAAACGGGACATTCAAGATAGCACCTCAATACCCGCCACCACAGCTCCTTCACGTTCGCCGGCCCTTCGGTCTAACGGATGGCGCGGCGGGGAAAAATCAACTCGTCAAACGATTTAGCAAGCACAACGCTGCCGGCACCCTGCCGACCACCATCGCATAGAATCGAGGATCCATGGATACCCTCAACGACCTAAACGAGCGCGTCGACGCCTTTGTCGGCACCAGCTCCTTCGACACGCCTGCCGCGACAAACGACCAAGCTCCCATCGATGTACCCGCCGAGGTTCACGAGGACATCGTCGCCTCGGTCGATTTTTCCGAGGTCGAGCTCGCAGACGAGTTCACCGAGCCCCAAGTAGCCGTCACGCCCAACGGCCTGCTCCCTATGGAGCCCCTGCCCATCGACGGACGCCTGCGCAAGGCTGCCCTTCGCATGCCCGACGAGATCGAGGAGGCCAGCGGCTTCACGCTCTTTGGCCGACGCATCAAGTCGCTCATTTACACCACCGATGTCGCGGTTATCCGCAACTCCAACGCCGACGCCGTCTTTGCGGTCTACCCTTTCACGCCGCAGCCCGCCATTACGCAAGCGCTGCTGACCGTCGCCGAGTGCCCGGTCTTTGTAGGCGTGGGTGGCGGAACTACGACCGGTAAGCGCTCCGTGCAGATGGCAGCCGTCTCCGAGATGCAGGGCGCGGCGGGCTGCGTGGTCAACTCCCCCGCTACTGCCGAGATGGTCGAGCACATCACCAACATCGCCGACATCCCCGTCATCGCCACGGTCGTTCGCCGCGACGACGATGCCCACGCCAAGGTGCGCGCTGGAGCCAAGATTCTCAACATCGCCGCCGGCAAGAACACGCCCCAGGTCCTACGCGAGCTGCGCGAGCACTATCCCAACCTGCCGCTTATCGCGCCGGGCGGCAAGACGCCCGAGAGCATTCGCGAGACCATCGCCGCCGGCGCCAACGCCATCATCTGGACACCGCCTTCGGCCCAGCAGCTACAGACCGACATGATGCAGCGTTATCGCAAGATGAAGGAAGACGCCACACCTGTCATCTCGCGCGACGACGTGCCCATTATCGACCAGGTCGCCGCCGCCGAGGTCAGCCAAGTCGAGAACATGAATCCCGATGTGCCGATTCCCGACGAAGTCATCGAGCGCGTCGCTTCGATCCACGAGCGCGTCGAGGAGCATCGCGCCAACCGCGGCCTCAAGCCGTCACTGCACGGCTTTTTCTTCCGCGGAAAGAAACGCTAGCAAAACATCTTGGCCCGCCCCACAAACGTGAGGCGGGCCGTTTTCGTTTGAGCAATCATGCAGCGACGTGATGGGGCAAATTAATCCACGCGCTTGTCGCCCATAAAGAAGAGCGCCACCGTACCAGGTCCGGTATGCGAGCCAATCAGAGTACCGATGTCATTGATCTCAATCTTGCCTTTAAGCTGCGGAACCTGTTCCTCAATCAGCGCCGCGACCGCCTCGGCATCCTCGCGGCACGCCGACTGCGACATGATGCACTTACCCGAATAATCTGCACCGTCCTGTACGTGTGCCATCATGGTCTTAGCCATCTCGGAAATCGCGCGCTTCTTAGTGCGAATCTTCTCACGTGGCGACAGCTTACCTTCGCAATCGACCGTCATAAGCGGGCAAATCTTAAGCGCCGTGCCGATGATCGCGCTCGCGGCCGAAATGCGACCGCCGCGCAGGTAGCTCGACAGATCGGTCGAGAAGAACCAGTGGTGCAGGTTGAGCTTGTGCTCCTCGATCCAGGCAGCCGTCTCGTCGAGTGAAGCCCCACTATCGCGCACATCGGCGGCATATTCCAACAACAGGCCAAAGCCCGAAGACGCCGCCAGCGAATCGATGACGCGCACCTTGCCGCCCTCGGGATAGCGATCCGCAAGCATCTGCGCCGCGACGCAGGCCGATCCATACGTGCCCGAAATACCCGACGACAACGTCAGGTGCAGCACGTCTTTACCCTCGGCAACAAACGGCTCCCAAAACTCCTCGTACTCACCCACGCTCACCTGAGACGTCTTGGGCATGGCGCCCGCGGCAATCTGGGCAAAAAACTCGTCCGGCGTAATCGACTGATACAGATCGTCCGTATAGACAACATCGTCGATCTCGTAATGAAAACACACGACAGGGATATTGCGCGACGCAAAGAACTCACGGGTTCGATCGGCGGCGGATTCACAGGTCAGGACAAAATCACTCATATGAGGCTCCTTACTCATTGCTGCGCAAATTATCGCACAGTGAGCCTACATGCGGTACATATGTCCACTATTTACCAAATCGAACCAAAAATAGTGAACATCTTTACCACCATCGTCTCCACCGACCCGACGCATAAATATCTGAGAAAACACCCTCTGTCGTCTCCACCCGACCAACACATCTACCTTCACTAAATCGATTTACCAAACCGTTCAGCCGACAATTCAGCCGCTGGCGCAAAATCGAAACAAAAGCGGCGCATACTGGTAAACGTTTGACGCTGTTTATCAGTTTTACCAGCCCCATCGGAAGGTGTTTCATGGTCGCATTCGATCGCAACCCGCAAGACTTCAAGTATCTGCGCCTGCTGTCGAGACAGTTCCCCACCGAACAATCCGCATTTACCGAAATTATCAACCTCTCGGCCATCCTCAACCTACCCAAGGGCACCGAGCATTTTATGAGCGACGTGCATGGTGAGTACGAAGCCTTTATGCACATCCTCAACAACTGCTCGGGCGTCGTGCGCGAACATGTCGACGAGATCTTTGGCGACACGCTCTCCTTTGACGAAAAGGGCGAGCTGTGTACGCTCATCTACTACCCGCGCGAGAAGATCGACCTGGTCCGCAGCCGGCGCGAGGACTCGCCAACCTGGTACAAGACGATGCTTGACCAGCTCATCATGGTCGCTCGCTCACTTTCAAGCCGCTACACGCGCTCCAAGGTGCGTAAGGCCATCCCGCGCGACTACGCCTACATCATCGACGAGTTGTTGCACACGCACCCGGACGAGAACAACTATCGCGTGCGCTATCACGAGCGCATCGTGGAGTCCATCCTAGAGACCGCCAGCGCCGACGACTTTATCGAGTCGCTCGCCTCGCTCATCAAGCGCCTGGCCGTCGACCACCTGCACCTGGTGGGCGACATCTTCGACCGCGGCGGCGGCGCGGCCAAAATTATGGACCGTCTGCTCACCTACCATTCACTCGACATCCAGTGGGGCAACCACGACCTGCTGTGGATGGGCGCTGCGGCCGGTGAGCCCGCCTGCATCGCCACGGTGTTGCGCAACAACCTACGCTACGACAACTACGAGATCCTGGAGAACGACTACGGCATCTCGCTGCGTGAGCTTGTCGCCTTTGCCGATGCCACCTACACCGCCGGTGAGTCCATCACCCCGCTGATCAAGGCCATCAACGTGCTGCTCTTTAAGCTCGAGGGCCAGATTATCCAGCGCCACCCCGAGTTCGATATGACCGACCGCCTGTTACTCGACAAGATCGACCACGACACCGGCACGGTCACGCTCGCCGACGGCAGCGTGTGGCCGCTCACGACCAACGACTTCCCCACCGTCGACCCGGCGGACCCCTACACGCTCACGTCTCAGGAGCAGCACATCATCGACAAGCTCGTGTCCGAGTTTGTCACCGCCGATCACCTGCATCGCCATATCGATTTCCTCTACACCCACGGCTCGATGTACAAGGTCGCCAACGGCAACCTGCTCTTCCACGGCTGCGTTCCGCTCAACGAAGACGGCACCTTTAGCAGCATGAACTGCCTGGGCACCTGGCACGCTGGCCGCGATTATCTCGATTTTTGCGACCACATCGCCCGCCGCGCGTGGCGCGTGGGCGACCGCGATGCCCTCGACTGGATGTGGTACCTGTGGATTGGCTTCAATTCACCCGCCAGCGGACGCCTGGTGCGTACCTTTGAGCGCGCCTATATCGCCGATAAGAGCACCTGGGTCGAGCCGATGGACCCGTACTTTACGCTTACCAAGTCGCCCTCGGTCTGCGACGACATCATGCGCGAGTTTGGCGTCGCGCCCATGGCATGCTCGCCGACCGGCCACATCATCAACGGCCACACGCCCGTTAAAACCACCAAGGGCGAGCAGCCCATCCGCGCCGAGGGCAAGCTGCTGGTCATCGATGGCGGCTTCTGCCGCGCTTACCATCCCAAGACGGGTATCGCCGGCTATACGCTCATCTCGAGCTCGCGCGGCTGCCGCCTCAAGTCGCACCGGGCCTTTACGACGGTTGCCGAGGCACTCACGCGCAACGTGGACATCGAAAGCGAGACCAACCGTTTTGACCAAGCGGACCGTCGCCGCATGGTGAGCGACACCGATACTGGCGCCAAGATCCGTAGCCAAATCCAAGACCTGCGTCAGCTGCTCGATGCGTATAGAAACGGTGCTATCGAGGAGCGCGCCTAGCACCACCCGCGGGGATTGGCTAAACTTGCTGAGTTTGTCATCCCCGCGGCGCTTCGGCGCCAGCTTAAGGCAGGTACCATGCAAAAGCTCCTTGCGCAGATCATGAAATTTGGCGTCGTCGGTGTCATTGCCACGGTTATCGACTTTGGCATTATGAATCTGCTCCACTACGGTCTGGGCCTCAACATCCTAATCGCCAACACCAGCGGCTTTATCATCTCACTCATCTTTAACTACCTCGCAAGCATGAAGTACGTGTTTGCGCACAAGGAAGGCATGAGCCGCCGCCGCGAGTTCATCATCTTTGTCGTGCTGTCCGTGATCGGTTTGGTGCTCAACGACGGCATCGTGCTGGCGCTCAACGCCGGCCTGGGACTCGAGGCCAATATCGCCAAGATCTGCGCCACCGCGCTTGTCATGGTCTACAACTTTGTGACCCGAAAAATCTTCCTGGAGGGCGACGAGACAAAATAGCTCGAAACCCCTGCAGCATTACGGCGCCCACGGACGACGCGCACTCAGCGCAGTATCGTCCGTGGGTGTCGCTCGTTTACGGGCAAATTTTCAACGTTTGCGGATTAGCTCTTGAAAATTTGGCGAGTTCATATAGTTCTTGGCAAAGACCTTACGTTTCCCTTGTAAAAGCTCTAAAGTATCCTCTGCTCGATTCATCAACGCATTGGATGTGATTACGTGCGCAAGGCGCTGGCACAACCTCATACCAAGCAGTTCCTCAAGTTTGCCGTCGTGGGTCTTATCTCCTTTGGCATCGACTGGGGCATGCTCATTGCGCTCGTCGAGCTGTTCCACCTCGACTTTTTGATGAGCACCACGGTTTCGTTTATCACGTCCGTCGTGGTCAACTACTGGCTCAGCATGAAGTACGTGTTCGACCACCGCAAAGGCATGAGCCGCAAGCGCGAGTTCACGATCTTCACCATCCTGTCGGTGATCGGCCTGGGCCTCAACGACCTGTACATGTTTGTGGGCGTCACGTTTTTGAGCATCGGCTACCAGGCCATGAAGGCCATCGCCACGTTCCTCGTCACCTGGTACAACTACTTCAGCCGCCGCTTCTTCCTCGAGGGCGCACGGTCGTAGTCGATTCACTATTTGCTTGAATGTATAACCGGTTGGAATTCCCGTTCCAACCGGTTTTTTGTTTGCCGAGAGACCCGGCGATCCAGTCCCATTCGCATGAAAAACGGGCGGCTCGGATGTTGGTCCGAACCGCCCGTCTGGCGCGCTATGTCGAGACCTCTAGCCTGTAACGTAATACCAGACTACGTTGTCGCCGTTTGAGAGAACGTAGTTACTACAGGCCGTCATGGGCGTTGTGCCGTTGACGGAGTACATCCACCCGCTCGTGCCGCCGTACTGTTTCTCGGCCAAACCACCAATCGCGGAAACATACGTGCCGTACGACGAGCCGTGTGCGTTGACAGAAAGGCCCAGCGCGCACAGGGCATCGTAAACGGTAGCGCCTTCGTTAAAGGTAAAGGTGCCACCAGAGGACACAGGATTGCCCACAGCACTCGATGTGACCGAAACCGTCACCGTTACGTAGTTGGACTCCTGCGAGCCGCCCTGACCGCCCGAGGAAGCGCTTCCGCCATTAGAGGATGAGGCTCCATCAGACGACTGACCACCGCCCGAAGAAGCACCGCCAGACACATTGGAAGTATCACCGGCTCCCGTATTTTGGGCAGCGGATTTATCGCCAGACTTCTTGCCGCCCCGGTCCTCGGACTTCTTGCTATCCGAGTTTTTGTCCGATTCCTCGTTTGAAGACTCGGAATCGTCCTTGGCGTCGTTCGAACCCTTGGGCTCGTCTTTTGCATCATTCGAAGATTTGGAATCCTTGGAACTAGCCTCGCCCGAAGCGGCAGACGAGCCAGACCCCTTGGTGTCCTTGGCGACGACGCTCTCCCCCGTCACGGTCTGAACGATCCAGTCAATGGACCAGGCGCCGCTCTCGGAAGGATGGACGAAGCCCAGCGAGACGACGATCAGAATGGTGCACGCGGCAGCAAGAACGCCAAGGAGCGCCTTGCGACGAGAGGCGGACGCCGCCGAAGCGGCGCCCTGTTGCTTTGCATCGTCGAACTGAATGAACGAGGAATCTGGTTGCTTGGGGTCAGCGTCCTTGGATTTATTGGACACAACCCTCACCTACCGACGTTTGGTGAACACGAACACGCCGACGATGGCGAGACCGATGACGCCGGCGGCAACGCCAACAATGGCGAGCGGGTTGGTGCCAGTCTCCTGCTCGGAAGCACTAGAGGACTTCTTAGCAGTGGTCGTAGAAGCAGCACCCGTATCGGACTTGGAATCGGACTTCTTGTCGGACTTGCTGTCCTTCTTGTCAGACTTCTTGTCAGACTTCTTCTCGTCCTTCTTATCGGACTTATCGGAGTCCTTCTTGTCGGACTTGTTGTCCTTGGTCTCGGTCTTGGTCGACACCGTCGTCTTGGTCGTCGGCTTATGACCCGGGGCGACAGCGCCGCCCTTCGAGCCGGAGCCGGAACCCGTGCCAGTGCCAGCGCCAGTGCCGGAACCAGTACCGGTACCAGAACCGCCGCCATTCGAAGCAGCGCCGCCATTACCGCCAGGGTTAACGGCATTCTTGGTCCACTTGGCATACAGCGTCAGATCGGCCGTCACCGGCGTGCCAAAGTCATACGCCTGCGTGCAAGCCTCATCGGTATACCAACCGCCGAAAGTGTAGCCATCGCGCGTCGGATCGGCCGGCTTGACCAGCTTGCCATCGGCCGTAGCAACAAACTTAGTGTCGCAAGCAGACCCGCCGTTGGAGTTAAAGGCAACCGTCCAAGACTCGACAGCTCCAAGTTTAAACAGCGTGCCCGAATCATTGATGTAGTAGAGATTGCCAGAAGCATCGGCAATGACCGGAGAGTCACAGTACTGGTAATGGCCAGCCGCATCATAAATCTGCGTCGCCTCTGCATCGCCGAGCGTATAGCGATACACGCCACCACCAGCAGAGTAGTTGACGTAATCCTTGCTATCCGCGCTGTTAACGGTGAAGTACACATAGGTCTTGCCGCCCTGAACACTCACCAGCGGAGTAGCAGCAATACCGTTGAGGCCAGCCGGCAGCGCCTTGCCGTCGGCAGCAGCGACCATCGTGGTCTTACCCGTCTTCAGGTTATAGAGAACCAGAGCAGAGCCAGTAGCCGTCTGTCCGCCGACAATCAGATTGTCACCAGACACCGCAGGGGCGCTCAGATTATTCGTAAGGCCCAGATCAACCGTCTTCTGTTCACTCAGCACGCCCTTCGCCGAAAGCGAAATCACATGGAGCTTTCCGTCGTGCGTCATCTGATAGAAGGTCGAACCATTGGACGGATCGGCAATGCAATCGGCATTTGCGACAGCGCCGAGCTTCATGGTCGAAACGACATCGCCCGTCGTCTTATCAATGCACTTAAGCGTACCCGCGCTCGTAGGAACGATGGCATACTTATCCGTCAAAGCCGCACCAGTCCAGTAATAGCCCTCGGCAGGGTCAATGTTCTGCCAAGAAACTTCGCCCGTGGCAATCTTAATGCGCATAAAGGAGCCGTTGCCGTAGGTCGCGTTGTAATTCTCGTCATACGAAATATCGACCGAGCCTACATAGACGTACTCGCCGTCCGAAACGACGGTGCAGGAGCTCTGCGTCAAGTCCGTCAAACCAGGCGTCAGCCACTTACAGATCAGCTTGTCTGCAGTAATCGCCTGGACCGCACCGCCGTTGAGCGGAACGATGATAAGGCCGTTGGTATAGATCGGACGAGAGGTATAGCTCACCTTGGAGGCAAGCGGCGCAGAGGCAACCTTTTTGCCCGTGGACGAATCGATCTTAATGAGCTCTTTCTCGGTCGCGATGTACACAAAGCCGTTAGCGATGACAGGCTCGCTGCAGTTGGCATACTGCTGACCAGACTCGGCCTTCCAATCGAAGGCCCACTTAAGACCGGCGGCCTGCGCAGGCGTCTTGGCATCCGTTACGGTCGAACCGTTGCCGCTGTTGCCGTAGCCGGCCCACTCGGCATCCCAATCAGGAGTCGTCGCGCTCGGATCCACGACAATCTTGTCGGGATCGGGCATGGGCGAATTATCGGTGGTATAGGCAAGCGTGACCTTATCGCCGCTCTTGAGCGTAATCTGATTGGCGCAGAGTAAGGAGGGCTCTCCGTTGATATACAGATGCCAATATTTATTGGTCGCAGCATCCCAACCATACGGCTTGTGATCGAACGGCGAAGTAATGGAATTCAGGAACCAGTACTCACCACTCTGGGAGCCGTTGTACGCAACGCCCTTGGCCTTCAGAACTGCCTCAATAAGGTTCTGGGCCGTGGAGCCTTCGGGCAGAGAAACATTGCTTGCCGTGCCCCAACGCGTATTGTTCCCGTTGACATCGGGACCGATAACATCGGCGGATCCAAGCACCTGACCGGGGAGGGCATCGGCGTCAGCACCATACATAAAGGTGACGGCGTCACCCTCCTGGAGCTTGTAGGCACCGGCGCCAACGTCGGCGAACTTGCCATTTACGTAGAAGCGCCAATAGCTATTGGTCGCAGCATCATAGCCACAATAGGACTTACCATCGAAGGGCGAATAAATGCCGTTGAGGAACCAGCCCCAAGACGATTCGCCAGCATCGAGAGTAAGGCCGACCTGCTCAAGAAGATCCTTGGCAGTGGAGCCTGCCTTGAGACTCGTCTGACCCGTCGAAGCCCAAACCTGCTGCTTGCCGTCCTTGTCCTTACCGAGAACCTGAACAGAAGCATGGACAGAATCGGACGGCAACTGGTCGCCCCAGCCACCGTAGAACCACGTGACGGTATCGCCGGCATGGATGGTGACATTGTCCGCCGTATAGTCACTCGACTTGCCGTTGATAAACAGCTGCCAATAGGTCGAATAATCTTGGGGCGTACCCAGCTCAACACCGTTGTACTTAAGGCTCAGAATGAAGGAGCCCGCAGCAACGGCGTCAATGTCGTTCGCCTCGAGTGCGACCTTCGTAAGATCGAGCGCGCTCGAACCGGACGTCACCACATACTGCGCGTTGTCGACCCAGGTCTGAGTCTTACCCCGGGCATCGCGACCAATGACGGTCACATTTGCGGCAACCTGGTCCTTAACGACAGGGGACGAGCCACCAGCCGTATAGGCAAACTCAATCTTCTGCCCCTGGGTGAGCTTGACGCTGCTCGCGCCAACCGAGGAAGACGCGCCGTCGACGAACAGCTGCCAGTAGGCATAAGTCGTCGGATCGTAGGCAAGCGTGCGGCCATCGCTCGGGGATGTGATGCTTTCGAGGTAGAAACCGTATGCCGTGTTCGGATCGTACTTCGCCTTGAAGCCCGTCTTCTCCTGCAGCTTAATGAAGGCATCCGCAGCCGTCGCGCCCTCGTCGAGCTTGAGTTGCGTAGGTGCCACCCAGGTCTGAGCCTTGCCGTCGGCATCGGTGCCGATAATCGAGAACGAGACCTCGACTTGCTTCTTGGCGACATCGCCGGTTTCTGTCGGGTTCTCTGTCTGGACGGCAGCCGCGGCGGCAGATCCTGCTTGGCCAGCGGATGCCGTCGAAGACTGTTCGCTCGTGGCAGGGCTCTCCCCCGTCGTCGAGCCTTCGTCGCCAGTTGCTGCCTCTGTTGTGGCGGCACCAGCTGCAGGCGCGCCCTCGGAATCCGAAACCTCGGCGCCGCTCTGCTCAGCGGTACCGCCCGCAAGCGCTGCGTCCTCGCCCGGCGTCGCAGCCTGAGCCACAGCCTCGGCAATGCCCTCGGCGCCCTCGGCCCACAGCTGAGCCGGTGTGGTGCCAAAGGCCATCGCGAAGGCCAGGAATGCCACCAGGCCGCGCTTGGCTACGCCGCGCGCAATTGCGCCACGGCGATGCGAGACGCGCTGGCGCTCGTCCTCAAACATATCCATTTGTCTCCTACTGTCTGTACTTGGAGCGTTGCCTTGAGACTGCCCCACGTCATCGCGCATGTTGCGCTCGAGTTCCCCCATCGGAGTTCCCCTTCCCTCCAGAGCCCTATGCACACCGGCGGCAAAAGCCGCAGCCGCATGCAAGACGGGAGGCGATCCGACTTAACCTTAACGACTCGGGCACGTCGTCCGATCTGCGACGCGAGCATCCCAAGCCAAGAGGAATTACGGTTACTGGTACAGCCGGGGACTTGCACCCCGATTCTCCCAAATGCGCAGGATAACCGCGCATTCGTGCGTCTCCGCACCACCATCTAGGCCATCGATTATTACCGTCAAAATGGTATCACGCAAAAAGGCCTCGCACGCAGGCGAAGCCCAAGGTAAAAGCTATTGTTTGCGATAGGAAAATGCGGTGACGGCCGCAGCCTCTAGTGCTTGCCGCCGTGACTGTTGAGCCAGATATTGCGGCCCAGCATAAGCGCCAGCACCAGCGCGCTCACGTAGCCCATAAAGCCAATGACTGGGATACCAAACACAACCGGCTCGATACGCGCGTAGTACACCACCGACGAACCGATAAACAGACCGGCGATCACAATTGCCATCGACATGCGGTCGATAATTCCACCCAGCTGTCGCAGCGCCTTATCGCTGCTCATGATCTGCGTGTTTACCTTAAGCTGGCCGCGCGTAAGCATACGCGAAGCCAAGCCCAGATACTCGGCCGCCTCGAGCGAGCCTTTTGCCGCGCGATAGCTGCTCGCGGCAAGATCGCGGCTCATCTCGCGCATGCGGGCGTAGGTGCTCTTCTCGTTTTTGATGTGCGTCTGGATGATCTGGATCATGTTGACGTTGGGCATGTACTCGGTCAACAGGCCCTCGAGCGTCACCATGCCGCGGGCGAACATCGTCACCACGCTCGGCAGCTCAACGTCATTTTTGCGCGCGAGGTTTAACAGCGAAGTCAAAAACTCGCCGATATCCAGGTCTTTAAGGTCGAGCCCGGCAAAGTCGGCAACAATAAAGTCCAAGTCGGACAAAAAGGCCGAATGGTCAAGCTCGGCCGAATCGCCGCGCGTCACGGCAAAGCGCATGAGCGAATCCTTGAGCTTGGGCACGTCACCCTCGGCCACGGCGAAAATCATGTCTTTGACGATACCGCGGTCATGGCTCGACATACGTCCGACCATACCCAAGTCGATAAAGTAGACAATACCGTCCTTGAGGATGATGTTTCCCGCATGCGGGTCGGCATGGAAAAAGCCGTCGTCGAGCACCTGCGTCGAGTAGTCCTCGACAATCGCCGAGCCGATCTTTTCCAAGTCATAGCCCTCGGCCACTAAGCGTTCAGGATCGGCGATCGAAATGCCGTCGACGTAGTCCATAACCACCACGTGTTCGGTGCACAGGTCCAGATAGGATTTAGGGCACGTCACGCCATGAACGCTCTTATGGAACTCGTAAAAGTCATTGAGGTTTTTGGCCTCGGCCAAAAAGTTGGTCTCCTCGCGAAACGAGGTCCACAGCTCCTC